>JAJXEL010000157.1:1055-4008 GCA_021639925.1 Alphaproteobacteria bacterium
TCGGATTGATTTTGGGCGCGGCCTTGATCTTGATGACGCCGGAAAATTTTATTGATTATAAAAGCTGGATTTTATGTTTTGTTTCTTTTGTTGCTTGTTACCGTTTTAATGTTTCGCCGATTACATTAATTTTAGGATCGGCGGTTATCGGCATGCTTTTATATTAAAATGTTTCACGTGAAACACTCGGAAAGGATAATTTTTGGCTTCTTTTTTATTAAAAAAATTTTCTGCTTGAGTTTTTTGGGCAACCGAAGCTATTTTATAAAAAATCATTGCAAGAATGTTTCACGTGAAACAACGGGATAAAAAAATGATTACGGCTGATCGTGATATTGTTTTAAAGCAGCTTCATCTGCCTAAACAAGTTGTTGAAAATTTGGATAAGTATGTTGAACTGTTGGAACAGGAACAATCTAAGTTAAACCTGGTCGGCAGGTCAACGTTGCCGATCGTTTGGACCAGACATATCCTGGATTCGGCGCAGCTGTTTAAAAACCTGCTGCCGACGGATAAAATCGTATTGGACTTGGGCAGCGGCGCGGGCTTTCCGGCTTTGGTTCTGGCTGTTATGGACGTTGAACGCCGGTATGATTTTCATTTAATTGAAAGCGACGGAAAAAAATGCGCTTTTTTAAATAAAGTCATAGAAGCCTGCGGTTTAAAAGCCGAAGTCCATAATGAACGTATCGAACAAATGGAAATGTTCGGCGCCGATGTTATTACGGCCAGAGCTTTGGCGCCTTTGGACCAGCTGATCAAATACGCGTATCCTTTTTTAAAAACAAAAACGCGTTGCTTGTTTATGAAAGGGGCGAAAGTTGATGAAGAACTGGAACCCGCTTTTAAAAAATACTGTTTTCACGCTGAAAAAATTCAAAGCATTACCAGCGAAGAAGGAACAATTCTTTTACTCTCAGAGGTTAAAAAGAAATGAATACTTTGTATGAACGTCCCCGTATTATTGCCGTTTCGAATCAAAAAGGCGGCGTCGGAAAAACAACAACGGCTGTGAATCTGGCAACGGCTTTGGCGGCCGTTAATAAAAAAGTGTTGGTTCTGGATTTGGATCCGCAGGGAAACGCGACGGTCAGTTTTGGCATTGACCGCAAAAACGCGCCAAAAAATATGTATCAGGTTTTGATGGGCGAATCTAAAATTTCGTCAACGATTGTTTGGACAAAGATTCCGAATTTGTCGGTTGTCGTATCTTCCAAAGATTTGGCCGGCGCGGATTTTGAATTGTCGCATCAGGAATCGCCGCAATTCTTTTTAAAAAAGGCTTTGGATTCCGAAATGCCGGCATACGATTATATTTTTATTGATTGCCCTCCGGCTGTCGGCATGCTGACGGTTAATGCGCTGGTCGCCGCGGATTCTGTCATTGTTCCGGTGCAGTGCGAATATCTGGCTTTGGAAGGGGTGGCGGATCTGATGAAAACAATTGACCGGGTGAAACGTAATTTTAATCATGCGCTTGAAATTCAGGGAATTGTTTTAACAATGTTTGACGGCCGTACCGGATTATCCGAAGTCGTTGCCCAGGACGTACGCAATTATTTTGGCAATAAAGTGTATAAATCGATTATTCCGCGGAATGTCCGCGTGTCGGAAGCGCCGTCGCACGGAAAGCCGATTTTATTATATGATTTCAGAAGCAAAGGAGCGCAGGCCTATATCAGTCTGGCAAGCGAAATTTTAAAACAGGAGGCAAAAAAATGACAACAAGAAATCTGGGACGCGGGTTAAATGCTCTTTTAGGAGAAGGGGAACCTGAAGAACAATCTCAAAACGTCAAAACGGTTCTGCTTTCTGATTTGGAACCCAGCCCGTTTCAGCCGCGCCGTGTTTTTGATGAAGAAGCGATTAACGATCTGGTCGAATCGATCCGAACAAAAGGCGTTTTGCAGCCATTAATCGTGCGTTTGAAAAACGGTTCGGAAAGTAAATATGAAATCGTCGGCGGCGAACGCCGGTGGCGCGCTTCCCAGCTGGCGGGACTGACAGAGGTTCCCGTTTTAATCAAACAGCTTGATGACAAAGAAGCGCTGGAAGTCGCTTTGATTGAAAATTTACAGCGCCAGGATTTAAATGCGCTGGAAGAAGCCGAAGGTTATCGCCGTTTAATGGACGAATTTTCCAATACGCAGGAAGAACTGGCCAAAGCTGTCGGCAAAAGCCGCAGTCATGTTGCCAACACGATGCGTTTGCTCGGCCTGCCTGATAAAGTAAAAAAATATCTGGAAACAGGAAAATTGACTTCAGGCCACGCGCGGGCTTTACTGACCGCAAAAGAACCGGAAATTTTGGCCGATACGGTTATTTCCAAAGGATTGAACGTTCGTCAGACGGAAAAACTGGCGCAGGAAGGGCTGGAAAAGAAAAAGAAACAAACAACGCCGAAAAAATCCGAAAAACAGGAAGAATGCGATTCTCTGGCTGCTGATTTGTCGCGGATTTTAGGAATTACCGTTTCGATCCGTCCGAAATCCGTCGGCGGCGAACTTATTCTTTCTTATGAAACGTTGGAACAACTGGATACTTTGATTCGTAAATTAAGCGCCCGTCCGCAGACAGAAAAGAAAAAGGAAACGGACCGGGAAACTGTTTCGGCTGGTGATTCTGCCGTTGAGGAAGACGTCATTCAAATGGAAACCGAAGACATCGGCGAAGTCGTTTTTGACGATTCTTTTTCAAACGCGCTGGAAGACGATGTGATCAGTCTGGATAAAATTGAAGAAAAATAATAATGCTTCGGTAATGAAATAATGGCGGTTTTTTCAAAAAAACTGGTTATTATCAATGGCCCGATGGGTGTTGGAAAAACAACGGTTTGCAATTGTTTAAAACAACATTTGCAGCCGTGTTTTTTCTTGGACGGGGATTGGTGTTGGAATATGGCGCCGTTTACCGTATCTGATGAAAATAAAAAAATGGCGGTAAACAATATTGT
>JAJXEL010000158.1 GCA_021639925.1 Alphaproteobacteria bacterium
AATCATTCAGTGATGAAGAGCTGTTATTATTAAAAGATGTTTGTAAAACAGTAATGATTACGTATAATTGTATTGTTCCTGTGTGAATCAGGTAAAATCGAACAAGGAAACACTCTCCTTTCTAATGCATTTTAGGGGGGGGGGGGGTGATACGGATAATATATGCTTTTGAAAATCAAGAAAAACGTGTTCTGATCTGATCAGAATTTTGACAAGAAAGGTTTTTATATTTGTGTATAACTTGAATGAAAGAAACTGCTATATAGAAATATATCGTTTAACGCCCAGACAGATAGAAGTTTTAAAATATCTTGCTTTGGGTCTGCAGAATAAACAGATTGCCTATGAAATGGGAATAAGTATTTCAACTGTAAAGCTGCATTTAAACGGAATATATACGCGTCTGCGTGTTAACAACCGCGTTCAGGCGTTATTATGCGCACGTGAACATAATATTATTTGATTTTGTTCGCGCGTGTAAAAAAAACAGCCTTTGACAAAGGCTGTTTTTATCTGTTGCGGTAAAGATATTTAAAATTACCCCATCGCTTTTGTAATCTGATCCTGCATGGAAAACGTTCCCATAACGGCCCAGGCAATCGCGCCGGAAACGAACAAAGTCGCAACCATGTTCAATACCGCGGCTTTTTGCGAAATACCGGTCACGCTGTTTTCCAGCCATTCGTTTGCCATCTGGTCTAACGCCCCTTGGAAGTTATCCATTTCAGAATAAATACGTAAATCCCCGATGATTTCTTTATCAGGGAAACCTAATCCCGTTTTGTTTAACGCTTCTCCCAGGTTGTCCCCGTTGTTAATGAAAACCAGCGCGCTGTCGATACGATAAAGCAGATACGGGCTGGCGTCATGACGCAGGGAACGCAGCGCCTGTGAAACGGGAGTCCCCGCGCGCACCAGCGCAGCCATAGCCAGCATCCATGTTACGCCGACGAAAATGCGGTACAAAGACCATGGCGGCACGTTGTCAAACCAGGACCGTGTTCTGCCTTTCCACCGGCCCAGCGTTAAATAAATCAGAAAGAAGACGGCCGGCAGAAAAGAAAATGCAAGCAGCCAGTTTTTCTGAATCCACACGGACAGCTGCACCAGATCGCGGGCGCTGCCTGTCCAGCGGGTATTGGGCGCCGCGCTCATCATCGGCGGCACCATGTACACCCCGATTGCGTAAATAATCAAAACGGTCATCATGGACAGGAACATCGGGTAACTGATCGCGCTGACCAGCGGCTGTTTCATTTTTGTCGTTCCTTCCGTCACTTTGATCAGGTTTTCCAACGCTCCTTCCAAATGCGACACGTCACCGACCGACAACATCAGTCGTTCGCTGGCTGGCGCCCAGCCTTCCAAAGCTACTGAAAACGGATTACCGTTTTGCAGGGAACGCGACCAGTACAAGATCGCCAAAGCCAAAGGTTCATCAGGATTTTTCCCGTCGTTGGTAATAATTCCCCTGATACGGTCCAAAGCGTCCATCAAGGAAAACCGGTTACGTAAAAGAGAAATCAGTTTGCGGTAAATTTTTAACCGCGCCCCGTTGCTCATTCTGCAGATAATCATGGCATAATAACGGTTGATATCTGCCAGGTTGAATTTACTTTTGGCCATTTGTATCCTCTTGTTTTTATTTTTATTCAGTAAATGGGTCTTTCGTCTAACAGACCGCACCAACGTTCAACTTCTTCGGCGTCAATCATGCCGTTCAACATACGTTCGATAGCACAGTCTTTCATTGTCCGCCCGCCCAGATCGCCGGTCCAGTAATCAATCGCTTTTTTGGTTTCGCCGTTAACCAGCAGATTTAAAAACGTTGCGTCCGGCAGCAGGATTTCCCCGACGACGCAGCGTCCCTTACAACCGTTTCCGCCGCATTCCGGACACCCTTCGCCGCGCAGAAAAGCCTGTTCCATACCGAAATCACCGTACGCTTTGCGCAAACGCTGTACGGTCGGGTGATCCGGTTTTTGCGAAACGGGAATACGGCAATGAGGGCACACTCGGCGGAACAAACGCTGGGAAACCATTCCTTTCATAATTTCGGGGTCAATCAGTTTAAACGTTTCAACCCCCATATCGCGGAAACGCATAATCACCGCCGGTGACGAGTTCGCATGCAGCGTCGACCACACGCCGTGGCCCGACAAAGCGCCTTTAAACGCTAATTGCGCCGAAGACAGCGTACGGATTTCCCCGATCATCAGCATATCCGGGTCGGAACGCAGGGAAGCTGCCAGAGCTTTTGTAAATTCCTGTTCTTTTAACGCTTCGGTGTTGGCGTTTGTCACAGGCATTTGCCGCGCGCCGGGAATAGGATATTCGGGCGGGTCTTCCACGGTAATCAGATTTAATTCATAGTTGCGTTCCTGCAACAAAGAAATCATGTTACGCTGCAAAGTCGTTGATTTCCCCGATCCTGTCGGGCCGGCGACGATAATAATGCCGATCGGCACGGCACGCAGACGGTAAAACATGTCGGCTTCGCGCTGTGTGTATCCCAGCGCCATCAAATCGCCGGCATTATCGGGATCTTCGTCGGCATACAGCAGACGCATAACCAGGTATCGTGTTCCGAACGCGATCGGATTGAATTGCAGCCGCACCCCTAAGACCAGTTTGGGCAGGCGCAGTTTTCCGTTTGAACCGCGCAAAGGGGCGTCCCCGATTTTTTGTGCCGCCTGATATTCGTTCTGCGCATAGTTCGCATCTGAAATATCGGAAGAAGCAAAGGCCGCGCGAACGAACGCTTCGCCCCATTCCTTTGTATTTTCCATTACGACCTGCATCATACCGTTTTGGCGGAAAAAGACCTCTGTTTTATGCGATCCGACAACGACGTGCACGTCTGAAACTTTGACGGCGGCCGCTTTGCTTAAAACGGCCACGTAGTCTTTCTGCATTTGCAGCTGTTCCAGATCGGCGGCGCTGCCGGTTTCTTCCTGAACTTCTTCGGGCGCTTCTTTTTCGGCGCGTTCGTAAATGGCTTTGATCAGGTTGGACGGAACATATTCGGCTTTGTTGACCTGCAGCTTCTTTTTTCTGGCCAACACTTCAAAACTTAAAACGCGGCCGTCGAATTTATGTTCCGAACTGACCAGAAAACGTCCGTTGTCAAACAAGGCCAGCAGACTGCGCGTGTCGTCTTTAACGGGAAAAGACCCGGAAGGCGCCGTAATGCACTTGCCGCTGGCAAACAGTTCGTTTAAAACTTCCGAACTTTTTTTAGGGGCCGCTTTTGCCGGTTGCGCAGGCGCGGCAGAACCGCTTTGCGCGGCCGGCGAAGCGGTTCCCGTTTTTGGTTTAGCTGGTAACGGCATTGTCGTTCAACCTTCTTTCATGCGGCATATTGCCTTTAAAAGCCGGCAGGGAACGGATTCCCTGCCGAAACGGTTATTTATTTGGCCAGGCTTGCCCCCGAAAAGGTCGGTCCTACGCCGGCGTTCGCCGAAATCGGCGTTGATCTGCGGCGGCGTTCGGCCCGTCTTTCTGCCCGACGTTCGTCGCGGTCATTTTGTTCCTGTTGGGCGCTTTGATTATTCCCCTGTGCCGGGGTGGCCGTCTGGTCGGACAGCAACCCTGCGGACGGGAAACCGATCATTTCTTTATCTTTTCCGATTTGGACCAGAACAAAGTCTTTGTCAATGTCAATGACCGTATGGCCTGTCGGCAATATGGTTGATTTCTTCGCAAAGAAAGTCGTTCTGTCTTTTTTGGAAATCAGTTTGGCGATCAAAGAACCGGCCGTACCGCGGATTTCCGAAACGGCGTACAAAGCCGAAGCGGGTTCACGCGCTTTTGTTTCCTGATTTTCGCCTTCCGCCGGGGTTTCTACGGTCAGCGCTTCGCCGGCTTTTTTCTTTGTCAACAGATCTTCGCCCGTAGACGTTAACGTTTTCGGAATACGCGAAGACGCCGAACGTTTGATTTTTGCCGGCCGCGTGGCCGCCATCAAAATGGGTTTCAGATTGTTTACGCG
>JAJXEL010000159.1 GCA_021639925.1 Alphaproteobacteria bacterium
GTTTTGTTTTAGGGCTGTTGATTGTTTTTTGCGGTGTTTCCCGGGCTTTTGCTTTTGGTTTGACGGCCGATCAGATGTACCGCAACCTGCTGACTTCTGAAAAAGGATCTTCCTCTTCGGCTTCACGGTCCGAAGGGCCGCTGCTGTCATTTAAAAAGGCTGATTCAAAACCCGAAGCGATTTGGCAGGAAAAAAAGGTTTATTTTGAAAAGAAAACGCAAAAACCTGCCGATTTCGATACCGAATACAGCTGGGGCGATATTGTTGTCGCGGTGAAAAAGGGGAACGTTTCTCCTTTTGACCTGGCGGAAATCCGGCGGTTATCCGAACATGAAAATGCCGAAGCGATCGAACTGTTGGCCTGGATGTATGCCACCGGGACAGGGTTAAGACAGGATTTGCAGAAATCGTATGCTTATTATTTACAGGCGGCTCATATGGGCGTGCCGTCGGCATATGATAACGTCCGCGCCGTTTATCAGGCGATGAGCCCGGCTCAAAGGGCTTCTTTGCCTTCATTTTAAAGAAGAAACAGGCCGGCAAGCAGACAGGCGGCGATGAAAAGAAGCAGCAGTCCGCGGCGGCGTCCGCGCGGCTGGAAACGCGCGGCCAGCGTATGTCTGTAAAGCAGATCGGGAATTTTTTCCGGGTTTTCCTGAAAAAAAGGCGTTTTTTTGTTCTGTATGGCCAGCCTTTCCGCGTGATGCGGCGCTAAACCAAAAGCCAGGCGGATATCTGCCGCATTGTTTTCCGCTTTAAGGGCCGCTTTTTTCCCCGTGTCCAGAAAATCCGAAAATTCCGTTTTGCCGTTTTGCCAGATATCTCCGTCGGTTTTTAACGTTGTCCGGCATAATTCTTCTGTTTTTTTCAGGGCAAAAACACAATAACGTATGGAAAACGGGAAAAAAATACCGTTGTCCGCAAAATGTTTTAAAAAACAGTCCGCTTTTTGTCCCGTTAACAGCAAAGCGGCATGCCGGTCCGTTTCTTCAATCAGACGGATCAGCCGGGGAGCGGGGAAAAAAGCCGGCGGAAAACCGGAGGTCAGCAGGGCTTTCGCCGCCCGGGGATAGTCTTTTACGCGCAGGGCCGCCAAGAAAGAACTGAGGAATTGGCGTTCCTGCGCGGACAGCAAAACCGGCAGGCGGGCGCGGGTAAAGTACAATAATCCCGTTTCATCGACGCGGCAGGCCGCCGGCGAAGGCGTTACGACAAAACCATCACGCAAAATCATTAAAACAGCGGATTTGATCAGGCAGGAAACGGTTTTTTTTCTGTCCGGCGTGTCCGGCAGCGGCAATAAATCGGGAGAAGACAGTAAAACCAGCCGGTCTTTGCTTGTCCGCGGCCAGTCGGGCAGCAGCGTTTTTAAACAGTCGTCTTCGTAAAAATGATCGTTTAAACGTTCCAGCGCGGCGGCTTCAAAGCGAAAATCGACTTCTGTGCCCAAAATGTGTTCAAAATTTTCCGCCAGCTGTTTGAAAAAAGGATCCCGGCCAGCCAGTGTATAAAATATTTTTAAAATGCGGACAAACTGTTTTTGTTCGTTTTGATCCGCCGCGTCGGCAAAAACGGTCATCGTATCCGCGGCTCTGGCCAGCAGATCGGCCCGGCCGCGCCCGGCGGCGTCCGGGTACAGCGCGAAAAAAGCGGCCAGAGTCTGTATGCCGGGGCCGGATTGTTCCAGAAAACGTCCCAGCCGTTCTTCCGGCGTTCGCGGCAGGTCTTCGAACGGCGTTTTTGATTTGCGGAGAAACAAAAAATCCCAAGGCAGGCCGCCGAGTATCGTCTGCGAATTAAAACGCGCCAGACTGCGGCTGAAACGATAAAGGCCGGATAAACATAAAAGCCTGCGCAGCAAAATCAAACTCCTCCGCTGAAACGTAAACCGGGTGTATCATAACGGATATTTCGGGGCAGGACAGTATTTTTCTAGTGAGAAGCTTTAAAAAATGATGTAAAAGAAAAGTATGAAGAAATTTTTGTCTGCTTTATTGTTTTTCGGTTTTTTTTCTTTTTCCGGCGGATCGGCGGCGGAACCCGTTTTTATGTCCGGGTTTGAAGACCTGCCTTTGATGGACGGATTAAAACAATCCGAAGACGCCGCGGTGTCCTTTGATTCGCCGGGCGGCCGCATTGTGGAAGCCTATGCCCAAAGCGAACGGATCGAAAAACAAAAAGTAATGGAATTTTATGATAAAACTTTGCCGCAGCTGGGGTGGACGCGTTTAAAGAAAAAGAAAAATTCTTATACGCGGGAAGGCGAAGAACTGACGATTTCCGTTGATGACGGGACGCCCGCAACCGTACGTTTTGAACTGATGACCATGGAAAAGGAATAAAAAATGGATTTTGAAACGATTACAGTCGAAAATAACAATGCCGTCGGATTGATTACGTTAAACCGCCCGGCATCAATGAATGCGGTCTGCGCGGCGATGTTGTATGAACTGGCCCAGGCGGTCAGCGCTTTTGATGCCGAAGAATCGATCCGCGTAATCGTTTTAAAGGGCGAAACCGATTTTTTCGCCGCCGGAACGGATATGTCCGAATTTGCTTTTTCCCAAAGTGATTCTTTTGCCAAAGGCGGGGTTTATTCCCGCGCGGCGGAAACGATCGCGCAGTGCCGCAAACCGATTGTCGCCGGCGCGGCCGGTTATGTGTTCGGCGGAGGATTGGAACTGGTTTTAATGAGCGATATCGTCATTGCCGCGGATAATGCCAGATTCGGTTTTCCGGAAATCACGCTGGGCGTTTTGCCGCAGATGGGCGGCGCGTCTCTTTTGGCCGGCCGAGTCGGGCGGGCAAAAGCGATGGATATCCTGCTGACGGGGCGTCATATTTCGGCGGAAGAAGCGCTGGCTTGCGGTTTGGTTTCCCGCGTTGTTGACGGCGCCGATCTGTTAAACGAAGTCGGCGAAACGGCCGAACGGATCGCGTCGATGCCCGCCGCCGGGGTAAAACTGGCTAAACAGGCGGTTTTGCAGGCCTGCGCCGGACAGCCAAAAGCCGAAGAAACAATGGCTAAACTGTCATTGACGTCGCTTGACGCGCAGGAAGGGCTGAAAGCCTTAAAAGAAAATCGCGCGCCAAAGTATGTACATAAGTAGTTTATTCCTTGACTTTGGCTTTTGTTTGATTGTATAAAACCTACCTTAGTTCTTTTTAAGAAAACAGGAAAAAAAAATGGCTAATCATCTTTCGTCAAAACAACGTATTCGTCGCAACGCCCGCCGCGCGGAATTTAACGCGGCCAGAAAATCGCGCGTTCACACGTTTACGAAAAAATTTGAAGCCGCTTTGGCCGGTGGTGATAAGGCAGCCGCTGCGGAAGCTTTCCGTACGGCCGAATCGGAAATTATGCGCGCCGTTTCAAAAGGTGTTTTGCACAAAAATACCGCCGCCCGCAGAGTTTCCCGCTTGTCCGCCCGCGTTAAGGCTTTGGGTTAACAGGACTTTGAAAAACCTCTGTCCGGCCTGATCCGGATACGTTTTACGGGTTTATTTCGGAATTTAAAGCAGACAGTCTTTCCGGCGGTCTGCTTTTTATTTTCCGATTATATAATCTTTTTTTGTAAATTTGTTTGAAGCTTTTAATCCGGCCACTACATCTTGAGTCAAGATTTTTTATTTGCTTTTTATGTGTGAACAGGGCTTGCCTTTCATTTTGCGGCCCCCTATTATTTGCCGGCGGGATCGGTAAAACGATTCTGTAATCTTTAGGACAGACTGATGGATAAAGGAATGCATGACTTGTTGACTTCGCAGGCGGCCGCAGTAGAAGAACGTCTGCGTAAATCGCTGGGGGCGGCCGTTTTTGACACATGGTTGAAAACGCTGTCGGTCGGCGGTTTCAAAGACGGCATTCTGACTTTGTTTCTGCCGACGAATTTCTTTTGCAGTTATATCGCCCGTAATTTTTCCGAAGAAATAACGCAAGCCTGGCGTAATGAAAATCAGGC
>JAJXEL010000160.1 GCA_021639925.1 Alphaproteobacteria bacterium
GATATGCTCAAAGGCAAACAGGGCCGTTTCCGTCAGAACCTGCTGGGAAAACGTGTCGACTATTCCGGCCGTTCCGTGATCGTGGTCGGTCCCGAACTGAAACTGCATCAGTGCGGTATTCCTAAGAAAATGGCGCTGGAACTGTTCAAGCCGTTTGTGTATTCCAAGCTGGAACTGTACGGTATGGCGACGACGATCAAGGCTGCCAAGCGCATGGTTGAAAAAGAACGTCCGGAAGTTTGGGATATTCTGGAAGAAGTGATCCGCGAACACCCGGTTTTGCTGAACCGCGCGCCGACGTTGCACCGTTTGGGAATTCAGGCGTTTGAACCGGTCCTGATCGAAGGCAAGGCCATTCAGCTGCACCCGCTGGTCTGCACGGCGTTCAACGCCGACTTTGACGGCGACCAGATGGCGGTTCACGTTCCTTTGTCTTTGGAAGCGCAGCTGGAAGCCCGCGTGTTGATGATGTCTACGAACAACATCTTGTCCCCCGCGAACGGCAAGCCGATTATCGTTCCGACGCAGGATATGATTTTGGGGTTGTATTACATCACGATGGCGCGTCCGAATCAGCCGGGCGGCAAACGCGAATGCACCAAAGAAGAACTGGAAGCAATCAAAAATATGACGGAAGCCGACCGTAAAAAGTGGGCTGACGAATATCACCGTGAATTCAAAAACATGGAAGATTTCCGCGAATTTGTACGCAAAACGTACGAAGAAGAACACATGCTCCGCTTCGGCAGCATTGAAGAAGTCGAAATGGCTTTGAACAATCATCTGGTCAATTACCATTCGATTATTGAATGTCGTCTGGAATTCATGGGCGAAGACGGTAAAATCATTCGCAAGACGATTGAAACGACTCCGGGACGCGTGCTGTTGTCGCAGGTCGTGCCGAAGCACCCGAAAATTCCGTTCAGCCTGTTTAACCGCTTGCTGCGTAAAAAAGAAATTACCGACATTATTGATCAGGTCTATCGTTACTGCGGTCAGAAGGAAACGTGCATTTTTGCAGACCGTATTAAGAATATGGGCTACAAATATGCGGCGATTTCCGGCGTTTCGTTCGGCAAAGACGACATGATCATTCCGAAAACGAAACAAAAGCTGATCAAAGAAACCGAAGCGAAGGTAAAAGAATTTGAACAGCAGTATCAGGACGGTCTGATTACGCAGGGCGAAAAATACAACAAAGTCGTTGACGCGTGGTCTGTCTGTACCGACCGTGTCGCGGAAGAAATGATGAAAGAAATTTCAAAAACCGATGCGGATAAACCGGTGAACTCCGTTTACATGATGGCTCATTCCGGGGCCCGCGGTTCCGCGGCGCAGATGAAACAGCTGGCCGGTATGCGCGGGTTGATGGCCAAGCCGTCGGGCGAAATTATCGAAACGCCGATTATTTCCAACTTTAAAGAAGGACTGACGGTGGCCGAATACTTCAACTCGACGCACGGCGCGCGCAAAGGGTTGGCGGATACGGCGTTAAAGACGGCAAACTCCGGTTATCTGACGCGTCGTCTGGTTGACGTGGCGCAGGACGCCATTGTGACCGAAGACGACTGCGGCACGACGCAGGGGATTACGGTTTCCGCCGTTGTCGAAGGCGGAAACGTCGTTGCGACGATCGGGGAACGCGTTCTGGGCCGTACGGCGCAGGAAGACGTTTTGGATCCGTCGACGGGGGCCGTTATTGTCGAACGCGGCAAGCTGATTGACGAAGTTGACGTCGAAAAGATCGAAGCGGCCGGCGTGGACAAGGTTTATATTCGTTCTCCGCTGACCTGTGAATCCAAAGACGGGATCTGCGCGAAATGTTACGGGCGCGATCTGGCGCGCGGAACGGCTGTCAACGTCGGTGAAGCCGTCGGTGTTATCGCGGCGCAGTCGATCGGCGAACCGGGAACCCAGCTGACAATGCGTACGTTCCATATCGGCGGCGCGGCGCAGCGCGGGGCCGAACAGTCCGGCATTGATTCCGCGTTTGACGCGACGGTGAAAGTCTTGAACTACACGCCTGTTTTGAATTCCGAAAACATGGCGATTGTTTTGACCCGTAACTGCGAAGTCGCTTTGATTGACGCAAACGGCCGTGAAAAGGCGCGTCACCGTATTCCTTACGGGTCGCATCTGAAAGTCGAAGACGGACAGAAGATCGCCAAAGGCGACCGCATTGCCGAATGGGATCCGTACACCCTGCCTGTTATTACGGATAAGGAAGGGATTGTTAAGTACGAAGACTTGGTTGACGGCGAAACGATGCGCGAAGTCGTTGACGAAGCGACCGGATTGACGTCCAAAGTGGTTATGGACTGGAAACAGCATTCGCGCGCGGCCGAACGCAAACCGCACATTGCCCTGACAGATGACAGCGGCGAAGTGATCCGTTTTGCCAACGGTATGGAAGCCCGTTTCTTCCTGGCGGTCGATTCGATTTTGTCGGTCGAACCGGGACAAAAAGTGCGCGTCGGCGACGTTTTGGCGCGTATTCCGCGCGAAAGTTCGAAAACGCGTGATATTACGGGCGGTCTGCCGCGCGTCGCGGAATTGTTTGAAGCCCGCAAGCCTAAGGATTGCGCGATCATTTCCGAAATTGACGGCGTTGTCGAATTCGGCCGCGATTATAAGGCAAAGCGCCGTATTATCGTTAAAAACGCCGAAGGACAGGAACGCGAATATCTGCTGCCGAAGGGCAAGTTGGTCACCGTTCAGGAAGGCGATTTTGTCAACAAAGGCGATATTCTGGTTGACGGCGCGCTGGTTCCGCATGACATTTTGCGTGTTATGGGGGTTGAAAAGCTGGCGCATTATCTGGTGAAGGAAATTCAGGACGTTTACCGTCTGCAGGGTGTGAAAATCAATGATAAACACATTGAAGTTATTGCCCGCCAGATGCTGCAGAAGCTGGAAGTGACGGACGCCGGCGATACGACGTTGTTGCAGGGCGAACAGATTGACCAGGCGACATTGGAAAAAGAAAACGCCAAAGCTGTCGCGGCCGGCGGACGGCCTGCGGAAGCTTCGCCGATCCTGTTGGGAATTACAAAGGCCAGCCTGCAGACGAATTCGTTCATTTCAGCGGCTTCGTTCCAGGAAACGACCCGCGTATTGACGGAATCCGCCGTTTCCGGCAGAACCGACGATTTGATCGGGTTAAAGGAAAACGTTATTGTCGGCCGTCTGATCCCGGCCGGTACGGGGTCGGTGATCAACCGCCTGCGTGCTTTGGCTGCCCAGCGCGACAAAGAAAATCTGGAAACGACGGAAGCTCCGGCGGCTTTGCCGGCGGCAGAAGCTTCAAGCGAAGCGTAGTCGTTTTTTCTGACAGGAAACCGCCGGAAAATTTCCGGCGGTTTTTTTTGTCGGCGGCGGCTGTTGGCTAATTTCCGTTAACGGATTGAAATTTTAAAAAAAATCTGTATAATAACGCTTAGTTTAATAGCATAAGGTACTGAAAACATGGATATCAATGAATTGCCTTCGCCGCAGTTTGTCATAAACGAAGCCGGAATGATTTCGGTTTTTCTGCCCGCTTTTGAAGGCGAACCCGCGACGCCCGTTTTATCTAAAAAAGATGATAAGACGTTACATTTTCAACGTTCAGCAGACGGGGATATTCTGTTGACCGAAATTGACGAAGCGACGATGCAGGCTTTGGCCGGCGTGAAAAAAATACTGGTCATTGAAACGAACGTGTTGAAAAGCATTGATGTTTTGGATAAGGCGTTGTCCGCTTATATAAAATCGGAAAAACCGGATCAGGAAGAAGCGCAGAACGAAATTATGGATACGATTGAACGGGCATATGAAGTCGCCGTTAAGGTGTAGACTGTTTTTATTAAAGTTGATTTGGGGAAAGGCGTATTTATATATACGCCTTTTTTATGCGCTGTCTGCGGCGTTTTTTCCGGCCGCTGTTTTTTTTAAGTTTCTGTCAAAAAAATGAAAA
>JAJXEL010000161.1 GCA_021639925.1 Alphaproteobacteria bacterium
CGCTCCGCCCGTAACGCCCGAAGAAATCGTCGACGACATTGCGCGGCTGGTCGGATAGCCGTTTTTTCCAAAATTATTGACAAAAAAAGTGAACAGGCGCATTATCCGTTTTATGTTGAATAATCCGGGAGAACAGCCATGTCTTTACAAACAGCTTTTGAACAAACCGCTATAAAAGAAGAAGTCAAACAGTACAATCTTTACGGGGTTAAAGTGAACGTGGCTCCGAGCGAAAAAAAATTCGCCGAAGATTTGTTTGATTCCCTGGCTTCCATTCCGACGGGACGCAAAGCGATCGAAGACATGAAAAAATATCAGGTCGATTTCTTTTTGGAAACGGCTTTGGGAACGGCCGGCGGTTATTTCGACCCTGAAAACAACCAGATTGTCATGGCAAAGTCTCTGGGCATGGATTTTATGGAATTTGCGCTGGTGCACGAAGCGCGCCACCTGTTGCAAAACAATCTGGGACGGGATAAAGCCGAAGCGGAAAACCTGGATTACGCTTCGCGCCTGATGATTAACCGCGCGACCGAAGCCGACGCACAGACACAGGCGATCAAAGCCTGCAAAGAATGGGAAGCGCAAGGGCATGACGCGCCGATGAAACGTTTTGAAAAACACTATATGCCGATCGTTGACCGTTTTAACAAAACCCAATCCCTGTCCGACGCGTTCAAAGGCTGGTATGACGATGAACGGATCAGCGCGTCTTACGAACAGGGATACGACGTCGAACCGGCGGTAAAATCACTGTTCCGCCAGCCGGACAAACGCCCTTATGTTTCTTTAAAACCGGCAGACATCGCAAAGTTTTGCGGCGCGGACCGTGTTGACGGCTTTGATGAATTTTTAGAAAGCCCTCAGGCACGTCAGGTTCATCTGCTGACAAAAACCGTTTTGGAAATGTATGACGCGGCTGCAACAGCAAAAGGAGCGTCGCCTGACACCTCTTTAAACACCGTTCCCGTCCGCGATCTGCACGGCAATGCGGCGGCGCAAATGTATGCGGCCAAATACATCAAGGAAACACGCGAAAAAGTACAGTTCTGTATGCCTTTGGATCCGCAGAAAAGCGCGGTTTCCAAATCTGTCCTGCGCGCTGTTGACGCGGTCGAAAAAATCAATCAGGCGGCCATTAAAGGGGAAAAAGATCCCGTGTCGGAAAAAGCCCTGCAAACGGAAAAGAAATTCGTTCATACCCATGTACAGGGATTGAACACGCGGGTCGTCAAAACGATCGCCGGCCAAAAAAGAGGACGTTAACGGATTATGTAAAAAAGCTCCGCTTTCAGGCGGAGCTTTTTTTTATTTCAGATATTTTTTCAAATACCGTCCCGTATAACTTTCCGGACAGCCGGCCACCTTTTCCGGCGTGCCCTGAGCAACAATCGAACCGCCGCCGCTGCCGCCTTCGGGCCCCAGATCGACAATCCAGTCGGCCGTTTTAATGACTTCCAGATTATGTTCGATCACAATAACGGTATTGCCCTGATCGACCAGCTGATGCAGCACGTCCAACAGTTTGGCGATATCTTCGAAATGCAGGCCCGTCGTCGGTTCGTCCAGAATGTAAACCGTCCGCCCCGTCGCTTTTTTCGACAATTCTTTAGACAACTTGATTCGCTGCGCTTCCCCGCCCGACAAAGTCGTCGCCGACTGCCCCAGCTTGATGTATCCCAGCCCGACGCGCTGCAACAGCGTCAGCCGGTTTTTGATTGAAGGCACGGCGTCAAAGAAAACAACGGCTTCGTCCACCGTCATATCCAAAACGTCGGCGATTGATTTTCCTTTGTATTTTACTTCCAGCGTTTCGCGGTTATAACGCGTCCCTTTACATTCGTCACATTGAACATACATATCGGGCAGAAAATGCATTTCAATGCGCAGCACGCCGTCGCCCTGACAGGCTTCGCAGCGCCCGCCTTTCACGTTAAAGGAAAAACGGCCGGCTTTATACCCGCGCAGTTTCGCTTCGGGCAAACCGGCAAACCAATCGCGGATATGCGAAAAAACACCCGTGTACGTCGCGGGATTGCTGCGCGGCGTGCGTCCGATCGGCGACTGGTCAATATCTATCACTTTGTCAATGTTTTCCAGCCCTTCGATCCTGTCATGCGCCCCGACGGTCAAACGCGTGCCGTTCAAAGCCTTTGCCAGCCCTTTATACAGCGTTTCAATGACCAAAGACGACTTGCCGCCGCCGGAAACGCCGGTTACGCACGTCAGCGTCCCCAAAGGAAATTTGACGTCAATATTGCGCAGATTATGAATCTTTGCCCCGACAACTTTTAATGATTTTCCGTTTCCTTTACGGCGGACAGACGGGACGGGAATCTTTTTCGTACCGGCCAGATAACGCCCGGTCAGGCTGTTTAAATTTTCAGCAACCTCTTGCGGCGTGCCGGCGGCGATCACGCTGCCCCCCAGCGATCCGGCGGCCGGCCCCATGTCGATCAGCATATCGGCGGCGCGCATGGCGTCTTCGTCATGTTCGACAACAATTACCGTATTGCCCAAATCGCGCAGGCGGAACAAAGTCGACAGCAAACGGTCGTTGTCGCGCTGATGCAGACCGATTGACGGTTCGTCCAATACATACAACACCCCCGTCAGACCGGATCCGATCTGCGAAGCCAGACGAATACGCTGGCTTTCCCCGCCGGACAAAGTCCCCGACGAACGCCCCAGCGACAAATATCCCAGTCCGACGTTAATCAGAAAATCCAGCCGTTCGTTCGTTTCGCGCAAAATTCTTTCGGCCACCTCGCGGTTTTGAGGTTTCAGCCGGCCGGCAATGCTTCCGAACCATTCCCGCGCTTCGGCAATCGACATGTTCGTAATGTCGGCGATATCCTTCCCGTCGATTTTAACTGCCAGCGCTTCGGGACGCAGGCGCTTTCCGCCGCAGTGTTCGCAAACAATATTATTTTGAAATTTCTGGATTTCTTCACGCATATATTCGGAATCGGTTTCCAGGAAACGGCGGTTCAAATTCGGTATCACACCTTCAAAAGACATATTTCCGAATAAAATCGCATGCTGCGTTTCTTTCGGCAAATCACACCAGCGGGAAGACAAATCCAGGTGAAATCTGCGGCTTAATCCCTGCAAGGCCTCACGGTGCCAGGGATAAATTTCTCCGTTCGCCCCCGACCACGGCGCGATCGCCCCTTCGTCCAAACGCTTGGTCTTATCGGGAATCACCAGTTCCGGATCAACATACAGCTTTACCCCCAGCCCTTCACATTCCGGGCAGAAACCGTGCGGATTGTTAAAAGAAAACAACCGCGGTTCGATTTCTTCAATCGTAAACCCGGAAACCGGACAGGCATAACGCGATGAAAACATCATTTCTTCGTGCGTTTCGGCATTTTCCGCAACAGCCAGACCGTCCGACAGCCCCAAAGCCGTTTCAAAAGATTCCGCCAAACGGCTTTCCATGCCCGGTTTAATAACGACGCGGTCCACGACAACGCTTAAATCATGCTTAAAGCTTTTGTTTAACTCCGGCGTTTCTTCGATATTGTAAACCGTGCCGTCAATTTTCAGCCGCTGGAATCCTTTTTTCTGAAATTCCTTGATTTCTTTTTTATATTCGCCTTTTCTGCCGCGTACAACGGGGGAAAGCAGCAACAGCTTTGTCCCTTCGGGCAAAGCCATAACGCGGTCAACCATCTGCGTAACGGTCTGGCTTTCAATCGGCAGACCTGTCGCCGGCGAATACGGAACGCCGACGCGCGCCCACAACAAACGCATGTAATCATAAATTTCCGTAACGGTTCCGACAATGGAACGCGGATTGTGCGACGTCGTTTTTTGTTCAATCGAAATAGCCGGCGATAACCCTTCGATTAAATCAACGTCGGGTTTTTTCATCAAATCGACGAACTGACGGGCATAAACGGACAAGCTTTCGACATACCGGCGCTGGCCTTCGGCATACAGCGTATC
>JAJXEL010000018.1 GCA_021639925.1 Alphaproteobacteria bacterium
TAATTTAAACCTTTTCTTAGCGAAATACTTTTTATAATTAAAGCTACTTTATAAAACCGGATCGGAATTATGAAGCTGAAAAAAAGGACAGGCATATTTTTTCTGCTGACAGCCGTAATGCTGTCCGGCTGTGTTGTCGTACCTTTAAACAGTACGGACGGTTACCGGCGTATCCGGGCTGTAAATTCCAGACAAACAAACGTTCATGACAGAACGAAATACAGACTGCAAAGCGTTTCGCCTTCATATGTGACGATTAAAAAGGGCGATACGGTTTATTCGTTGTCACGCAGGTATAATGTGCCGACACGCGCGCTGATCGAAACGAACGGCCTGCGCGCGCCGTTTTTACTGACTCCGGGACAAAGGCTGAAGCTGCCGCCGGCGTCAGTTCATGTCGTACGCAAAGGCGACACGGTATACAGCATTTCCAGACGTTATAATGTGGATATGAGCCTGCTGGCCCGTCAAAATAAAATCAAACCGCCGTATGACATTTATGAAGGGCAGTTTTTAAAATTGCCGGGATCCATCGTCGAACCGTCAAAAACGCAGGTCGCTGCCAGAAAACCGCCCGAAAAGGCTTCAGCCGGGAAAGCGGCGCCGGCAAAAAAAACAAAAGCGCCGACCAAAAAAAATGCAGTCCGTTTGCCGCCTCCGCCAACCAGGTCGAAGGGCAAATTCGCCTGGCCGGTTGACGGTAAGGTTATGACAAAGTTCGGTTCGGCCGGAGCCGGAAGGCATAATGACGGCATTAATATCCGCATCGCCGAAGGGACTTCTGTGCGGGCGGCTGAAAACGGCGTTGTGGCTTATGCCGGAAACGAATTAAAAGGGTTCGGCAATCTGCTGTTGATTAAACACGCCGACGGCTGGATTACGGCCTATGCGCATAACAAACAAATTCTGGTCAAACGCGGTCAGACGGTCAAACGCGGCCAGCCTGTCGCCAAAGCCGGAAAAACGGGAAACGCCAAAGAACCGCAGCTGCATTTTGAAATCCGCAAAGGGACAAAAGCGGTTGATCCTTTGGCTTATATGGAAAAAAGATGATGAAATATTTGACTTTTTTGTTCTTTTTATTCCTGGCCGGCTGCACAACCGTACACGAATGGAATTATACGCCTTCGCCGGCAAAAACAGCCAAACCGGAAAGTAAAATTATTTTGCTTCACCCGGATCTGCATGACGCCCGCCCGGCATATCAAATGCCTGTGGAAGGTACGTTCGCAGGGGCAAAGCTGCGCCCGGTATCTCAATTTGCCCGGGCTGCCGCAGCGGAATTATCCAGTACGGGATATTTTCAGGCGGTCAATCATACGGACGACGCGGACTTTTATAATGCCGTACCGGATAATGCCATGATTTTGCAGGGCGAATTAAAACGCGCCGATCTGAATCTGTCTGATTACCGGGCCAGCTGGGGGATTATCGGGCTGCCTTTCTGGCTGATCGGGGCGCCTTACGGCAAAACGGAAAATATTTTGGAAATTCATTACCGTCTGCGCGACAAAACGTCCCGGGTTTTTTTTGAAAAAAACTACGCGGCGAAAAACGGCAGGTATAACGGTTATTATTATCACCCGGTCGAAGCGGAATTTGAACCGTTGGTCCGGCAAATTTCCCTGGAATTGGCGGAAGATTTAAAAAATTATTTCTCTGAAAACCCTTCGGCCCTGTGATTTTTATCACTTTGTTTCCGGTCCGGATCATTATGATCTTAATCAAACGATTATAGAGTAAAAGAAAGAAAAAATATGAAGAATGCATTCATTTTAACTATAGCGGCAACTTTAGCCGGGTGCGGAACGATGAATGTCGGCACGGTGCAAAAAATTTCGTTTTCTACCAATGTAGACGGGGTTGTCATTTATGATCAGGATTATCAAAAAGTCTGTACGGCGCCCTGTACGGCCGAACTGCCGCGGCGGGCAAACGAGTTGTTTTTTGTGGCGAAAAAACCGGGATACGTCAACAGGCCGTTCCGGTTGAATGCAAAATTTGAAAGCAGCTTTTTCCGTCACTTTTTAACGTCCGGCATAACTTCAATTGTCAGTTCGCCGGCGACGACGACAGACCTGGCTTCCGGCGCGGCATATGAATACGAACCGAACCATGTTTTTATCAATATGATTAAAACCGGATCAAAGGCCGATATGCAGCAGCAAAAGGAAGAAGTGGATATCCGCCGTTATTTTTTATCGAATTATGATGATATCCGGGCTGATGTGGCCAAAGGGCAGGGGGAAAAACTGGATACGTTAAAAGACATGACGCGGACACATGATAATGAAGTGGCTTATGTACTGGAAAAAAATCCGGGAAAAGAAAAGGCGGCAATCGAATTAATTCGTATTTACCGCAGAAATAAAACAACGACCGTTTTGCAGGATTATGAAACCGAATAAAAAAAGCCCCCGGAAATCCGGGGGTTTCTTTTAGGTAAATTACATACGGACATAAGGGATAAATTCGCCTTCAAACGTAATGTAGGGCAGGAATTCACCTTCAAAATCAACTGTCATAAAACAACCTCCACAAAAATTGTTAAGATGTTTTTACGTGAAGCGATTAAGAAAATCAAGCTTTTTTTAATTGATCATTCGTTTTTTTACAGATATCCTTTAGTTAGCGGTTTTAAAGTTAAAACCGTCAGAACCCGTGCGGTTCGGGAGCCTGAACAACTCTTATAGATAACGATGTTGATATAGCGTCGACAGCTTTTTGTCCGATTGCGGCAAAAGCTTTATATCCCCGATTTTAAAAAGGTCGGGGATCTTTGACGTATGTCCAGAAGCCTCCGGCTTTAAAGGTCAAAGGGTCATTTTTATCTATATGATTGTTCAATCCCCGACCGCCTTGAAATACAGGCGGTTTTCTTTTGTACAGGAGATTGAATAAATGAAAAAATGCTTTTCATGGACGCTTGTCGCTTTTTTGGCGGGGTGTTCTTCGATTATTAACGGCACAACTCAGGAAATTTCTTTTGCCGGAAACGTTAAAGGCATAAAAATCAAGCAAAACGGTTTCTTTCTTTGTTCCACACCGTGTTCGGTCAATATGGAACGGTTGAAAAACGGCACCATGATTACCGCGGAAAAAGAAGGATATGACACTTCGGCCGTGATATTAAAAACAAAACTGTCTTTTTTCTTTTGGGGAAATTTCATTACGGGCGGATTGTTGGGGTCGACAACGGACGCCGTTTCCTGCGCGGAAAAAATCGACGCGGAGGAAGAAGAATAAAGGTTTTAGCTTCATCGTTGCGTTCCGGCAGGAATTGCTTTAATACTGTCGGCGGTGTCGGTTAAAACTTTTTCCGGCATTCCCTCCAATCACTTTTTATGAAAGGAGGTGAGACATATAAAAAAGCGTAAAATTGGCGAGAAAGTTTTTAAAATTATCATTTTAGCTTTCTTATTTTTAATAATCTTCGCTAATGAAGCCTGTTAAAAAATTATCCCCCGGTCAGCACACCGGGGGATAAGCCTTTTTAGACATATAATCAAGCGTAATAATATTATACTGTCATATTTTCCTGTGTTTTGCAAGTATCATTTCGTCGGTTGGCCATTATCAATTTATCCGGCCTTTAACGTTTTAACCGCTTCGTCTTTGCTGAACAGGTACAGCAATAAACGCAAAGCTTTTCCCCGTTCGGAAGCCAGGCTTTCGTCAATGTTCATTATGTATTTGGCGTCATTGCGCGCCATTGTCAGCAGATCGCGGTCAACAGACAAATCGGCGATTTTAAATTCCTGCAAACCGCTTTGCTTCGTTCCCAGCACTTCGCCGGCGCCGCGCAAAGTCAGGTCTTCTTCGGCGATTTTAAATCCGTCTTGCGTTTCGCGCATCGCCGTCAGCCGGGCTTTTGCCGTCTGGCTGAGCGGATTGGCATATAACAACAAGCAAGTCGACGCTTTTTCTCCGCGCCCGATCCGCCCGCGCAGCTGGTGCAGCTGTGCCAGCCCGAACCGTTCCGCATGTTCTATGACCATCACTGTAGCGCTGGGGACGTCAACGCCGACTTCGATAACTGTCGTCGCTACCAGAATATCCAGTTCGGTTCCCGCAAATTTTTGCATGATTTCGTCTTTTTCCGGGCCTTTCATTTTTCCGTGCACCAATCCGACCCGGCCGGCAAATAACCGGTTTAAATATTCGAAACGTTCCTGCGCGGCGGCCAGGTCGATTTTTTCGCTTTCTTCAACCAAAGGGCAAACCCAGTAAACTTTACTGCCTTCCGCCAACGTCCTGTTTAAAGCTAAAGCGACTTCGTCCAGACGGGCGGCGGGCAGAACCCGCGTCGTAATCGGTTTGCGTCCCGGCGGCAGTTCGTCAATCTGCGATGATTCCATATCCCCGTAATAAGTCAAAGCCAGCGTACGCGGAATAGGGGTCGCCGTCATTACCAGCATATCGGCCGACCTGCCTTTTTCGGACAGGCTTAAACGCTGGTGAACGCCGAATTTGTGCTGTTCGTCAACGACGGTCAAAGCAAGGTCTTTAAAAACGACGTCTTCGGAAAACAAAGCGTGCGTGCCGATGATGATTTGCGCTTGCCCCGACGCGATTTGACCCAGCAACTCTTGCCTTTTCTTCCCTTTGTCCCGGCCGGTCAGCAAAACGGCATGAACGCCCGCCGCCGCCGCGATTTTGCTGACGGAATTAAAATGCTGATTGGCCAGAATGTCCGTCGGCGCCATCAAAGCCGCCTGCGCGCCGGTTTCAACGGCGTTTAACATCGCAAACAAAGCGACCATCGTTTTACCGGATCCGACGTCGCCCTGGACCAGCCGCAGCATGCGCAGCGGAGAATCCATATCTTCGTTAATTTCCTTTAATACACGGATTTGCGCGCCTGTTAACGAAAAGGGCAAAGCGTCAAGTACCGCTTTTCTGATTCGTCCGTCCCCGTGTATGCTGCGTCCCGCGACCCGGCGCATATTGCGGCGTACAAGAGCCAAAGCCAGTTGGTTAGCCAGCAATTCGTCATAGGCCAGACGCTGTTTGGCAGACTTGATTTTTTGCAGGTCGTCTTCATTTTGCGGGCAATGAATGATTTTCAGGGCGCTTTGAAAATCGGGCCAGCCTTCGCGTCTGGTCATGGCAGGATCCTGCCAGTCAGGCAAAACCGGCATTTTTTCGATACCGATACGAACGGCTTTGTTTAATATTTTTCCTGACAAGCCCGCCGTCAAAGGATAAATACATTCGATTTCCGGGATTTTGTTCAATTCCGTTTCGGAAACGATATAATCGGGGTGAAGCATTTGAACCTGCGCGTTTCCTGCGCCGAAACGTTCAACTTTGCCGCTGATGAAACGCTTTTCCCCGACAGGCAGAACCTGCGCCGGGTAATTGCCGTAAGCATGAAAAAAAATCACATTAATGATACCGGTGTCGTCGTGACAGACGACTTTATAGGGGCTTTTGCGCGTCGCAGGGGGATAATGCCTGTCAACGGTGACTTCGATCGTGACGACGCCTGTCTGCGGCGCGTCGGCTATTTTTGTTTTTAACCGCCGGTCGATAAAGCCCGTCGGCATATGGAACAGTAAATCGACAATCGCCGGTCCGCACAATTTTTCGCACAACAACGCCGTTTTTTTACCGATGCCGGGCAGGTTTTCCAACGGGGCGAAAAAGGGAAACAAAATTTCGGGGCGCATCGGTAAATTTCCTAAAAATAAAAGATGATTTTCTTTTTTTCCTATTGTATTTATCTTGATTAACGGAGCAAGTTTAAAATGAAATTTTCAAAAATTCCCGAAAAGCACCTGCTGGCCGGCGTGCCGGATAGTTATGCCGCTTTGGTTTTGGCGGAAATGACCCGGCAGACGGGCGACGTTGTTCATATCTGCCGTGATGACATGCGTTTGGCGGCATTGACGGAACAATTGGGATTTTTTGCTCCCGATCTGGACGTTCTGCCTTTTCCGGCATGGGATACCGTGCCGTATGACCGAGTGTCGCCGAATACCGATGTTGTTGCCCGGCGGTTGGAAACGCTGTCAAACCTGCATGCCGGAAAAGGAAAAGCTCCCCGGCTGGTTGTTACGACCGTCAACGCCGTTTTGCAGCGTGTGCCTCCGTTTGATTTTTTTAAAGCTTCGCTTTGCGCCGAAGCCGGAAAAACCTTTGACGAACAGGCTTTTCATCGGTTTTTGGAAAAAAACGGTTATCAGCGCACGGAACAGGTTATGGAAGCCGGGGAATATGCCGTTCGCGGCGGTATTATTGACGTGTTTGCGCCGGGAACGGCGGAACCGCTGCGGCTGGATTTGTTCGGCGACGATCTGGAAACGATCCGCACGTTTGACCCGATGACGCAGCGCACGACCGGCAGGCTGGACCGTTTTGTTTTCAAGCCTGTCAGTGAAGTCGCTCTGGACGCCGAAGCTGTTTCGCGTTTCCGCACAAATTACCGCGAACTGTTCGGGCCGGGATCCGACGATATTTTATACCAAAGCATTTCCGAAGGCCGGCGGTTCCAGGGCATGGAACATTGGCTGGCGTTATTTCACGACGGTATGGATACGCTGTTTGCTTTTGTGCCGGAGGCGGTTGTTTCTCTGGATTATCAGGCAGACGAAGCGGCCCGGGCGCGTTTTGAACAGATTGAAGAATTTTATCAGGCGCGCAAAGACGCCGAACAAAGCGGCCTGTCCGAAGGCGGCATGATTTATCACCCCGTTCCGGCAGACCGGCTGTTTTTGGATCAGGCAGAGCTGGACCGGTTATTGGCGGGCAGGGCGGTTTACCGGCATTTTCCTTTTGCGGCGCCCGAAGAAAAGGGACAGACGGACGTTATTGACGCAGGCGGCAGGGCGGGACGCGATTTTTCGGCCGAACGCGCGGTGCCGGATACGGATATTTATGAAGCGGCGCGCCAATTTATCGTTGAAGAACGGCTGAATAAAAAACAGGTTGTATTATGCGGTTTTTCAACCGGATCGCGCGCGCGGATCGCTTCTTTGTTAAAAGAACGCGGCGCTCCGAGCGTCGAAGTTGAAACATGGGAACAGGCGTTAAAAACAAAAGACGGAACGCCTTTTGCCGTTTTGGGACTGGATCAGGGATTTCGGACGGAAAAGCTGTGTGTTTTATCTGAATCGGACATTTTAGGAGACCGGCTGGTACATTCCGTCAAACGAAAAAAGCGCGGAGACCAGTTTATTTCCGACGTTTCGGCTTTGAATGAAGGGGATCTGATCGTCCACATTGATCACGGGATCGGCCGGTATAAAGGATTGGAAACGCTGCAGGTCGGCGGAGCACCGCATGATTGTGTCTGTCTGGTTTACGCCGATGACGACAAGCTGTTTGTCCCCGTTGAAAACATTGAAGTTTTATCGCGTTACGGTTCCGAACAGGCGGGCGTTCTTTTGGACAAACTGGGCGGGGCGGCGTGGCAGGCGCGTAAATCGCGTCTGAAAAAACGGATCCGCGATATGGCGGAGGCTTTGATAAAGGTCGCGGCGCAAAGATATTTGAAAAAAGCCGATGTTCTGCCTGTTTCGGCAGGTATTTACGATGATTTCTGCGCCCGTTTTCCCTATGCCGAAACGGAAGATCAGGAAAAGAGCATTCAAGACGTTTTAAACGATTTGACCAAAGGCCGCCCGATGGACCGGCTGGTCTGCGGCGACGTCGGGTTCGGCAAAACGGAAGTCGCCCTGCGCGCGGCTTTTACGGCGGCCATGAACGGCGTTCAGGTGGCGGTTGTCGTGCCGACCACCCTTTTGGCGCGCCAGCATTACGAAACGTTTGCCAAACGTCTGGCCGGATTTCCCCTGCGCGTGGCCCAGCTGTCGCGTTTAACGGGCGCGAAACAGGCGGCCGCCGTTAAAAAAGAACTGGCGGAAGGCCGTCTGGATATTGTCGTGGGGACGCATGCTTTGCTGGCGAAAACCGTTTCTTTTAAAAATCTGGGGCTTTTGATCGTCGACGAAGAACAGCATTTCGGCGTCGCGCACAAAGAACGCCTGAAACAGCTGCGTTCCGATGTTCATGTTTTAACGCTGACGGCGACGCCTATTCCCCGCACATTGCAAATGGCTTTGACAGGAGTCAGAGAGCTCAGCATCATCGCGACGCCGCCGGTTGACCGGCTGGCCGTGCGCACTTTTGTTTTGCCTTTCGATCCCGTTATTATCCGCGAAGCGCTCATGCGCGAACGTATGCGCGGCGGACAGACTTTCTACGTCTGCCCGCGTATTTCCGATATGGACGAAGTCATGAAGAAATTAAAAGCGCTCGTCCCGGAAATCAAAGTCGTCGCCGCCCACGGCCGTATGAGCCCCAAAGAACTGGAAGACATTATGACGGCTTTTGCCGACAAAAAGTACGACGTTCTGCTGTCCACGACAATTATTGAATCCGGTCTGGACATGCCTTCGGTCAACACGATCGTCATTCACCGCGCGGATATGTTCGGGCTGGCGCAGTTATATCAGCTGCGCGGCCGTGTCGGGCGGTCAAAAACGCGCGGATACGCTTATCTGACTTTGCCGGCGAAACAAAAAGTCGGCAAAACGGCTTTGAAACGCATGGAAGTCATGCAAAAACTGGATACGCTGGGGGCGGGATTTACTCTGGCCAGTTACGATTTGGATATCCGCGGGGCGGGTAATCTGCTGGGGGAAGAACAATCCGGACATATAAAAGAAGTCGGTATCGAGCTTTATCAGAAAATGCTGGAAGAAGCCGTTGCCGAAGCCCGCAGCGGCGGTTTGCCCGAAGAAGAAGAACAAACCGCCTGGTCGCCGCAGATTAACGCCGGCATGCCCGTTTTAATCCCGGAAAGCTATGTGCGCGATCTGGGAATACGCATGGGATTATACAAACGTCTGGCCGAAATGACGGAATTAAACGAAATCGAATCTTTTGCCGCCGAAATGACGGACCGGTTTGGCGCGCTGCCGGCAGAGGTGGAAAATTTACTGGAAATCATTGCGATCAAAACGCTTTGCCGCAAAGCAAACGTTGAAAAAATCGAAGCCGGCCCCAAAGGCGCCGTGATTACACTAAGAAATAATCGCTTTCCAAATCCTGCCGGACTTGTTAAATTTATAGCGCAGAACAATGGCGCGGCGAAGCTTCGTCCTGATCAGAAAATCGTTTATAAACGTGTGTGGGATATTGCGAAAGACAGGATCAGGGGAATGCGGAAACTGATGGCAAAAATGGCGGAGATTGCTCTGGAAACACAATAAAATCAAAATGTTATCTTTTGTTTTTGATAAAATAGGTTAAGTTTAAAATGCACAAAGAAACCCATATTTTAACAATCACATGTCCCGACAAAACGGGAATTGCCGCGCGTGTTTTCGGCTTTATCGCCGATCAGGGCGGTTTTATTACCGAAGCCGCGCAATTCGGCGACGAACTCAGCCGTTTATTCTTTATGCGCATTGTTTTTACGACGCGGACGGAAAACAGCTTTCGCGCCGAATTTAAATCGGCTTTTCAAGCGGTTGCCGCCGAATTCGATATGACATGGAAACTGCATAACGGCGACAGACCGGCGCGGCTGCTGCTGGCCGTGTCAAAAGAAAGCCACTGCCTGAACGATTTATTGTACCGTTACCGAGCGGGGCTGTTGAATATCGACGTTGCCGGAGTTGTTTCAAATCACGAAGACATGCGCGATTTCGTGGAATGGCATAAAATCCCTTATTATTATTTTCCTTTGCCCAAAGGCTCTTCGTTTGAAGAAAAGCGGGCGCAGGAAAACAAAATACTGGGGCTAGTGGACGAACTGCAGATAGACCTGGTTGTTTTGGCGCGTTATATGCAGATTTTATCCGACGACATGTGCCGCGCGCTGACAGGCCACTGCATCAATATTCATCATTCTTTCCTGCCCAGTTTTAAAGGGGCAAAACCGTATCATCAGGCTTATGAACGCGGAGTTAAACTGATCGGGGCGACGGCGCATTATGTAACGGCGGATCTGGACGAAGGCCCGATTATCGAACAGGCCGTCGAACGTGTCGATCATACAAATACGCCGGCGCAGCTGGTGGCAATCGGCAAAGATTTGGAAAATATCGTTTTGGCGCGCGCCGTCAGGTACCATACGGAACGCCGCGTTTTATTAAACGGCCGCAGGACCGTCATTTTTAAATAACGGAGGACAAAGGTGAAAATAGATACCATTCCGCTTTTCAGTGCGACTTCGGAAACTTTCAGATCCGAAATGGACAAGTTTCTGCGTTGGAAATCTTTTCATGTGGGGCAGGAAATTATCAACCGTGAAGATAAAAATTCGGACCTGTTGTTTGTCCACAAAGGAAAAGTGCGGATTGTTATTTATACCTTGTCCGGCCGCGAAGTCACGCTGGACGATATCGAAGCCGGCGGTTTTTTCGGCGAAATGGCCGCGATTGACAAAGAACCGCGTTCAGCGTCCGTTATTGCCCTGGAACCTTCGGAAATTGCTTTTCTGTCGGCGGAACGGTTTGAAGAGGGGCTGAAAAAGGAATCTCAGGTGGCTTTGCGTATTATGCAAAGAATGTCAATGATTATCCGTCATGCCAATGAAAGGATTGTCGAACTGTCCACATTGGGGGCCAATAACAGGATTCATGCGGAAATTCTGCGCCTGGCACGCAAGAAAGGAATAGAAAAAGACGGTAAAATTTTCATTTCGCCCATTCCCGTGCACAGCGACATAGCCGCCAGAATCAGCACCGTGCGCGAAACGGTTGCCCGCGCAATGAGCGATTTGGCCAAACAAGGCATTGTCACCCGCGAAAATGGCGCTTTGGTCGTTCACGATATGAAACGGCTGGAACAGATGGTTCAGGACGTCCGCGGCGATATCCTGTAAAACTGGTAAAGGAGGAAAAACATGAAATTTCACCATTTTAAACGTTTTATCCTGACCGGCGGCGTTTCCTGGCTGGCGATGAGCGGCGTTGCCGTCGCAACGTATCAGGAAGCCATGCAGGCTTTCGGCGAACAGGATTATGTTTTCGCCCTTGAAGAATTCACCCGTCTGGCGGACAAAGAGCAAAACGCCGACGCCAGGTATCAGCTGGGGCGCATGTACGAACAAGGTGCCGGCGTTCCCAAAGACGAACTGAAAGCCATGCAGATTTACCAGCAGGCGGCGCAGGAAGGCAGCGGCCCGGCAGCGTTGAAAATCGGCAACGCTTATTATACCGGACAGGGCGTGGAAAAGGATTACAAAAAAGCCTTTCAATGGTATCAAAAAGCCGCGGAAAAAAACAATTACCCGGCTCAGTATAATATCGGCCTGATGTTGGAAGAAGGGCTGGGGGTAAAAAAAGATCTGATCCGTTCTTTTGACACTTATAAACAATCGGCGGAACAGGGATATGCTCCGGCGCAGATGGCTTTGGGACGCATGTATTTAAAAGGGATCGGAACGCCGCAGGATTTTACCCAGGCGATTTTCTGGTACAAACTGGCGGCTGACCAGGGAAACGTCCAAGCGCAGATGGAATTGGCAAATTTATATGCAAATACGACAATCCGGGGACTGCCGTTCAATATTATCGGGGCGCATGTTTACTTTAACCTGATTTCGGCTTATGGGCCGTCTCCGATGAAAGAAGAAGCGGCCGTAAAACGTAACGAATTAACGCAAAAAATGAAAAACGAAGAGGTTTTGGTCGCCCAAAACAGAGCGCAAAAATGGAAAAAGAAAACGCGCGAAGAATCTCTGCCCAGCCTGGTTCGTGAAGCTACTTTGCTGGAAGAAGAAAATAGCGTCGGTTCGACTGAAAAAAAACAGGAAGAAAAACAGGAAAAAGAGGAAATAAAGCTGACCGTTCAAACGGATATACAGGAAATTATCGTTGCCGCAGGTATTTCCAGACGCGATTTGAACAAAGCTGTCCGCGAAGATAATTTTCAACCGGTTGCCGCCGCATTGAAAGAAAAAATTAAAGCTGGCGATAAAGTTGCGCAACTGGCTTTGGCCGATTTATATCTGCTGGGGCAGGGTATGAAACCTGAACCGCAGGAAGCCGTTAAAATTTATACTCAGCTGGCAAAGGATAATGATCCGATTGCCCTGTATCGTCTTGCACCGCTGTATTGCGAAGGAAACGGCGTAAATCCGGATCTGGCAGAATGTTATAAATATATGCTGCTGGCCAAAAAATATGCGGACGAAGCTTCTTTGCCGGCCGTTTCGGAATCTCTGCAGATGCTGGACGAAAACCTGGATAAAGAAATCCGCGACACCGGAAAAAAAATGGCTGACCAATGGGGCGAAAACAAAGAAGAGAAAAAAGAGGAAAAGAAAAAAGGATTATTCGGTATGTTCGGCGGCGATTCCGATGAAGCGGACGCAATGACAAAGCCCGAAAAAAATGAAGTAAAGCAGGAAGAGAAAAAACAGAAAGAACCCGCAAAGGGACCTGCCGAAGAAGAAGATTTATTTTCCGATCTGTAAGAGGTAAGCAATGTCTGAACAGCTGATGCTTAAAAACGGGGATTGCCTGTCCCTGCGTCATATTGATGGAAAAAAGCCGTTTGAAATTGTTTTCATGCATGGCACTTTGTCTGATAAAAATGCTTCAAAGTCTTTGTTTTTAGAAGATTTTTGCCGCAAAAACAATATCGGGTACACGGCTTTTGATTTCATCGGCCACGGGGAATCTTCGGGCAAATATACGGACGGGACAATCGGCATATGGTTTGAAAACGCTTTGGAAATTATTGACCGGGTAAGCTCGCTTCCCTTGATTTTGGTCGGCAGCTCTATGGGCGGCTGGATTGCCCTGCTGGCGGCCAGAGCCCGGCCGCAGCGTATCAGGGCCGTCGTCGGTCTGGCTGCCGCGGCTGATTTTACGATTGATGTCTGGCATTCTTTTTCCGACGGGCAAAAACGGGAAATTGCCGAAAAAGGCGTTATCTATACGCCCAACGGCTGGACGGAGGAGGGCGATCCGTGGACGAAACGGCTGTTTGACGATGCCGAACAGTATTTGTTGCTGAAAGGAAAAGACAGCCTTGACATTCAATGTCCGTTGACTTTGATTCACGGGGCAAAAGACGATTGCGTTCCCGTTGAAACGGCTTTTAAAATCATGGACGCCGCGAAAACAGAAAATGTGAAAGCCGTTATTTTGAAAAACAGCGGACACCGCTTGTCGGAACCAAACGAACTGTTTGTTTTAGAACAGGAATTGTTAAACCTTATGAAGGCATAAGCCGTTATTTGTAAACAGGATCCATGCGCAGGCGGACGCGGCGGTTGCGCCGTTGATTATGGGCGATCGGTTCGCCATTGGCGTCTCTGTTCGGATAGCGCGGCTGTATGTCAGCCAGGCCGACAGCGCGCAAACGGGTCGGATCAATGCCGTTTTGAATTAAAAAACGGGTAACGGCGGACGCTCTGGCTGACGATAATTCCCAGTTGGACGGAAACTGCGGCGTATTGATCGGATTATCGTCCGTATGTCCCTGAACTTCGAAACGGAAAATTTTGTAACGTGGCGCGTTAAGCGTTGAAACCAGGCGGCGCAGAACAGGGATTGCCGCTGATTTTAAAACGGCGGATCCGTTGTCAAAGAAAGTGTCGGCTTCCAAATCCAGAATCAGACCGATATGATCGCTGCCCAGCGCCGCGACAGATTCCATTTCAAGCGCCCTTAAATCATCGTCCAGATCGGCCCGCAACAATGCGATCGGTTTATCGACGGGCCTGTCCATAAATTCGCGCGACATGCCGGTACGGATCTGTTCAAACATGACGGTATCCATTTTTGACGCGGCCAGCAACATAACGAAAAAACATAACAACAGCGTTACACAGTCGCCGTATGTGTTCATCCATTCGTCAGTATTAATCTCTTTTTTCTTTGGCGGCATCGGCATGTTTTGTCGTCCTTTTTAACGCTGCATATCGCGGTCGATCAGGAAATGCTGCGAAGGATCAAGGAATGCGTTCAGCTTGTCCTGAATATAGCGCGGGCTTTTGCGTTCGGCTAACAAAACCAGGCTTTCGGTAATCAGCAGATTGCGGAACAGCGTATCGTCGGAACGCGACGTCAGATTAATACCGGCCGGCAGATAAATCAGACGGGCGGACATAACGCCGTAAAACGTCGTAATCAAAGCAACCGCCATACCCGTTCCGATAGAAGCGGGGTCCGCCCCCATATTGCCCAGCATCACGACCAGCCCGATCAACGTTCCGGCCATACCGAACGCCGGCGCGTTTGAACCGATATTATTTAAAACGTCAATCGGTTTATTGTTTCTTTGATAAGCGCTGAAAGCGGATTCCTTTAAAATCTCACGGACTTCGTTGCCCGTATATCCGGAAATGACCAGTTCCACGCCGTATTTTAAAAACGGGTCGTCGTCCCCGACGGTCGTCATGGCGTCGTTTTCCAGCCCCTGCAGGCCATTTTTCTGCGTAATATAAGCCCAGCGGACAAAACGGCCGACTTCATCTTTGTAAGAAATCGAACTGTCCTTATAAAGCTTAAAAATCGACAGCCATTTTTTATTGGCCAGGTGAACATCGGCGGCGCTGTAAGCAATCAGCATCGCGAAATACGGACCGATCAGAACCAGAATAAAACTGTTCAGATCCCAGAACATTAAAACATTGTCTGTTGCCAGACGGATTGAAACAAATACAATGCCCCAGCCGATAATAATACCGATAAGAGAACTTTTAGACATAATCGATCCTTAGTCAATACAAGCTTTCAAATGATAATTTTTACAGCGTGAAAACATAAAAATCAACGTTTAAAAAAGAAAGTACATATTTTTTAAAGGACATGCTAAATTTTCTTTGATTTTTATCTGCCATCAGTTATAAAACAATAAATAACTTTTTTTATGGCCTAAAGAAAGGAACAGGATCTGGTTTCGCTTTTAAAAAACAACCTGAGCGCCGTGTTGAAAATTGACCCGAACGGGGTTATTTTGTCGGCGAATTCAACTGCTCACCGGCTGTTCGGATACGAAAATGACGAATTGACCGGCAGGCAGGTACAGGTTATTTTACCTGACTGCGATCATCAGGGGGCCGCTTTCGGCGCGTTGGAAACTTTGCGTTCGGATCCTGATCTGTCCAATACGACCGAAGCCGTCGGGTTAAAAAAGAACGATACCGAATTCCCGGTAGAAATTGTTTTAATGCCCTGCGATCAGGGATATGTCTGTCATTTGCGCGATATTTCCAGACGCCAGATGTCCGAAAGCATGGACGCGATTTTACATGCGACGCTGCGCCGTGTTTTGCGCGGGCAGACGTATGAACAGTTCTGTTCGTTTTTATGCGAAAAAATTGTTGAACTGCTCGGGTGTCCTTTAGCCTGGATCGGCAAAAAAGAAAAGGACGGTTCCGTTTGCGTCTGCGCCGTCGCGGGAAAACTGGCTCCCGGTTTTCCGGCAAAACCGATCCGCTGGGACGACCTGACCGAAAAATTCGGCCCGACAGGACAGGCAATCAGATCAAAACGCACTTTTGTCGTTGAACTGGCCGATGACAAAGTTATCGACGCGGACGGCCGCGAACATGTCCGACAAATTATTGTTTTTCCGCTGGTTACTCATGACGGTGTGGACGGCGTTTTGGAAATTCATTCCGGCCTGGGAAAACTGGACAATACGACCATTCAGCGGATTGAAACATTTTCGCTGCGGATTGCCATGGCGATGCAGATTGCCGCAGACCAGCAGAACCTGCGGCTGCAGCGGATTGCATTGGAAACTTCGCCCAACGCGTTTGTCATTACGGACAATCAGGGGGTGGCGTTGTGGGTCAACGACGCTTTTTGTTCGTTAAGCGGCTACCGGCACGAAGAAGTGTTGGGGCGGAAACTGGCCTTTTTAAAAACAGATCTTCAAAACGACGCTTTTTACAATGAAATGTGGGACGCTTTGCGCGCCGGGAAAAGGTGGCACGGCGAAATCGTCGAACGCCATAAGTCGGGATCCCTGTATACGGTGGAACAAAGGGTAACGCCGATTTTGGACGCCAACGGCGGTCTGTCGTACTGCGTTATCGTCCGCGACGACGTTACCGAACGCAAAAACGCCGAAGGACAGATCATGCATCTGGCCAATTACGACCAGCTGACAGGACTGCCTAACCGCAGATTGTTTCATGAACAGTTAAAGTTGATTTTGAAACGGGCGGAAACGCGCGGCAAAAAGGTCGCTTTGATCTTTGCCGATCTGACGAACTTCAACCGGATTAATGATACGCTGGGGCATACGGCGGGGGACAAGCTGCTGAAAACGGTTGCCGACCGCTTGCTGAAAATGGCGGCTCCGAAAGATTTCGTTGCCCGTATCGGCGGGGACGAGTTTACATTAATCGTGGAAAATATTCCGAATGCCGAAACGGCAGCGTTAAGCGCGCGCGCAATGATCGAAACGATTTTGGCGCCGATTATGCTGGAAAACACGGAAGTCAACGTCGGTGCGTGCGTGGGGATTTCCATTTTCCCGGACGACGGCACCGAACCGGACAAGCTGGTTAATTTCGCGGACATGGCGCTGCGTACGGCGGCCCATTCGGCGCCGAACAGTTATTTCTTCTTTTCTCAGGAAATGAACGAAGAAACAGAAGACCGGCTTGCGTTGGAACGCGATTTGCGCAAAGGGTTGATCCAAAAAGAATTCGCTTTGTTTTTCCAGCCGCAGCTGGACGTGCGGACGGGAAAAATCAATGCGGTTGAAGCTTTGGTCCGCTGGTTTCACCCGACCAGAGGCATGGTTTCCCCCATGCGGTTTATTCCGATTGCCGAAGATACCGGCCTGATCATTCCGCTGGGCGACTGGATTTTAAAAGAAGCGCTGCGTTATTTAAAAATATGGGACGAAATGAATCTGCCCAAGATTTCGGTCGCCGTCAACCTGTCGGCAATTCAGTTCCAGCAGGAAGATTTGGCCGGATCGGTTGAAAAAATTCTGTCCGACAGCGGTGTTGATCCGGGACGGCTGGAATTGGAATTAACGGAAAGCGTCGTTATGCAGGACGCGCGCAAAGCCGACAACATTTTGTCGCGTTTGTCGCGCGTCGGAATAAAATTGGCGATCGACGATTTCGGAACGGGCTATTCTTCTTTAAGCTATTTAAAACGTTTTGCCGTTGACCGGTTAAAGATTGATCAGTCTTTTGTCCGCGACATGACGCATAATTATGACGATGCGGAAATTGCGCAGGCAATTATTAATTTAGGCCACACGCTGGGGTTGGAAATCGTATCCGAAGGGGTCGAGACCAAAGAACAGCTGGAATTGCTGAAAAAGCAGGGTTGTGACATTATTCAGGGGTATTTTATCAGCAAACCGATGCCGGCCGACGATTTGCCTGAATTTTTGCGGACCAAGACGGAATTTTAACGGCTTTTCTTTAGTGAAAGGAGTTTGACGATGAAAAACATTCTTTTATCAAGTTTGTTTTTAAGCGTTCTGTTCGTCGTGCAGAATGTTTATGCGTTGGAAACGAAACAGCTTCCCGCACCGCGGACAGACGGCGGAAAACCGTTAATGGAAGCTTTAAAAGAACGCAAAACGTCGCGTTCTTTTTCCGACAGGCCGCTGGAAGAACAGGTGTTGTCGGATATGTTGTGGGCGGCTTTTGGCATTAACCGTCCCGCTGAAGGCAAAAGAACCGCACCGACGGCTTTAAACAAGCAAAACATTGACATATATGTCTTGGACGCCGCGGGAGTATGGCGTTACGATGCGAAAACGAACACTTTGGCGGCCGTCATGCAAAAGGATCTGCGCCCCGTTATGGACAGCCAGCCGTTTGCCGCCAAAGCGCCGGTTACTTTGTTGTATGTTGCGGAAAACGACGTGACTTCCGGCATGCACGCGGGATCTTTGTACCAGAATGTCGGTTTATTCTGCGCGTCCGCCGGGTTAAATAACGTCGTGCGGCGCATGGACAAAGATAAATTGACGCAGGCTTTGTCTTTGCCGGCAGGAAAGGAAGTTATTGTTTCCCAATCTGTCGGATATCCTTAAACCGGTTTATTTTATCTTTTTAGCTAACTTGTTTTTCGTTTTTTTCCTTCTTACGATATTTCAGACAAAGGAAAGGGGAAAAAGATGAAATACGTTACCTTGAATACAGATTATAAAATGCCAGTCATCGGCCTGGGAACATGGAAATCGGAAGACGAAAAAGTTTACCAGGCAGTCCGATGGGCGGTCAAAGCCGGATATCAGCATGTTGACTGCGCGGCCGTTTACGGTAATGAAGCTACGGTCGGTCAGGCTTTGCACGACGCCGTGGCAGAAGGCGATATTGAACGCAAAAATTTATTTGTGACGTCCAAGTTATGGAATACGGCCCATAAACCGGCAGACGTGCGTCCGGCTTTGGAACAGAGTTTAAAAGACCTGCAAACCGATTATCTGGATTTATATTTGATTCACTGGCCGATCGCCGAAGATCCGCAGTCCGGCGAAATACTTGATATTCCGCAGGAAGAAACGTGGGCGGAAATGGAAAAGGCGCAAAAAGACGGACTGGTTCGTTCTATCGGCGTATCTAATTTCACACAGACAAAATTAAAAAATTTAATGGATAAAGCCGAAATCATGCCGGCCGTCAACCAGGTTGAAATTCACCCGTATCTGGCTCAAAACGACTTGGTTGAATTTTGCCGGAACAATCAAATTGTGGTTACGGCATATGCTCCGCTGGGTTCCGGGGACCGGCCGGATCCGATGAAAGAAGCCGGAGAACCCTCTTTGCTGGCCGATCGGGTCGTGGCCGATATTGCCCAAAAAAACAAAGCGACGCCGGCGCAGGTTTTGATCGCCTGGGGGCTGGCGCGCGGGCTGGTTGAAATTCCGAAGTCCGTTCAGTTTGACAGGATTGAAGAAAATCTGGGCGCGTTAAACGTGACATTGGACGCAGACGACATGAAACGGCTGAATTCCATTGACGAAACATTCCGCTTTATTACAGGGAAAAACCTGTCCGGCGCAGATCACGTTTTTGATGAATAACGAAAAGCTCCGAAAGGAGCTTTTCTTTTATAACGGCATGGACAGCCGTACCAGATCCGTCAAAAGGATTCCGTTATCAATGACGGGCTGCGGATAAGCGCGCGAAAAATAACCTTCCTCCGTTTCATAAACGGAAAAACCGCAGGATTCATAAAAGTGCTGCTGAAAACTGTCTTTGCCCGTAGCGATCAGTACTGTTTCAAAACCGTCATTGCGGGCGCGGGTTATGGCGTCCTGTATTAACAAACGCCCCAATCCCTGCCGGCGATACTGTTCGGCGACGGCGATATTCATAATTTCCGCCGTTTTGTTTTTCCGATCCTTTAAAACATATACGCCGATGATCCGCGATGCGTCAAAAGCCGCGAAGCAGCGCCCTTTGTTCAGATATTTTTCAATTTTTTTAATATCCGGGTCGGCTTCCAACAACAGGGAAAGAGGATAATTTTGATATATTTCTTTGATTCCCGGTTTGTCCATTTGTTTGTCCTTTCAAATATCCCGAAAAGAATACGTAAATTTTTTCAAAAAATATAGACAAAAAACAGAAAGACGGTATACTGGTTTCATATAAGCTGCTTTTTTTAGGAAGATTCTATGGCTGAACCGGAAAAAAATTGTAGATTAACCCTTTACCTGGATACGCCGAAAATGTTTTTGCGGCCGGGCAAAGACAACATTTACATTCGTTCAAACGGAACGCCGACGACAACCTGGTTTACCGGTCACGCTTTTGTCGGGCTGACCGATGAAAAAGGAAATGAAGAAAAGTGGGGATATTACCCAAATCCGATGGCGTCGATCAAAGAAGAGCTGAGAGGAACGCACGGTCATTTTGAACGTGAAGATAACGGACATTATAACGAAGCTATTGTTTATATGGTGTCCCGCGATCAATATGACGCCGCGATGAAAAAAGTTCATGAAACAAAGGTTCGTCCGGGATTTTACCAACTGTTTCATAAAAACTGTTCCAGCGTTGCCAGTGATATTCTGCGCGCCGGCGGGGTAAAAGACGCGCCGTCGCTGTTTATGGGATTAACGCCGCACCGCCTGACAATGAAAAAACGCGCTTTGCAGGCGAAAAGAAAAATCGAAGTCGCTTTCTGGAAAGCTAAAAATGCGGTGAAATCTTTGTTTACAGGAAAAAAAGCGCCGGCGTCAGATTTGTTAAAAACATTACGGGACAAACCTATTCCCGTTAAAATTTCACAAGGAATGGCCGCGTCAAAATCTCATCAGCCGCTGGACGTTAATAAGGTTCTGTCTTCTTTGGCCGGAATACGCAGAAAATAATGAAAGCTTATCAACAGGGAACGATTGATTATTTTTGCGGCGTATACGCGATAATCAATGCTTTTCGTTATGCGGCGCAGCATCAGAAAGAACTGACATACAGGGAAGGGTGCCTGTTTTATCAGCGCCTGATCAAATTTCTGATAAAAAAAGACTGTTTCAAAGAAGTCCTGTGTTATGGAATGGATTGTGCTTTATTGGCGGATTTGCTTAAAAAAGCCGACCGTTATACACGGAAAAACTTCGGTTTGGCGATGGATTTTCAAACGCCTTATGCCAAAACGAAAAAATCACCACAAGAGGTTGTCAACGAAATCGGCGATTATTTAAAACAGGAACAAACGGCCTGGATTATTCGCTTAAACAACCGGAATTTAGGGGATCACTGGTCGGTTGGAATATCTGTCACACATCACGGTACCGTCAATCTGTTTGACAGTTATGGCTGTACGCGTTTTGACGCGAACAAAGCCGTCTGGGTGCCGCCAATCAAAAAATCAGATATAACGCCGGACAACCCGACAGGCATGACCGAACCGCCCAAAGGAAAAACGCTGTTGTTAAAAGAAGGGCAGATTTTAATTAAAATCCGCCCTGTCTGATAAAAGTTACACGCAGCAGCATCCGTTTGCATTAGCGACAGGGGAATATCCCGTTTTGCAT
>JAJXEL010000162.1 GCA_021639925.1 Alphaproteobacteria bacterium
AACTTAAATAATTTCGGACGCGGAAAATGCATATTGATTTTATCTTAGATATCGGCTGTTTGTGGTCATATGTCACATGGCGCCATTTGCAAACGGCGATGAAAAGTTTTCCCTGTCATTTTGAAATCGCCCCCTTTTTTGTTCCGCCGCATTCTTTTTTTCCGGGCTTTTCGGTCAATCCGGCCGACAGAGCGCGGCTGCTGCGCGGCAGAGCCGAACCGTTGCTGCGCCAATCCGGGATAAACGTTTGCTTTGACGCCCTGCCCGATCTGCCCGAAGACGTTTCCCTGCCCTGCCGCCTGATATGCCGCGCGTTTGACTGCCGGAAAGGAAACGACGTTTTAAGCGATGTTTTCGATGCTTTTTTTATATCCGGGCAAAATATCTGCGACACGGACATTTTGATGAAAATCGCCGGCAGACACGGTTTGTCCGGCGACTGTCTGCGCCAATACCCGCCGGCCGTTTTGCCCCGGCTGACCGGCAAAGAACCGCCCAGGGCCGTTCCCTGCCTGATTTTTGACCGCAAAGCTATGATATTCGGCGCCCAAAGCGTCGCATGCCTTAAAAATATGCTTTCCCTTGCTTTATGCCTGCAAAAAGAAAAAATTTTTGAATAAATTTAAATTGAATTTCAACTTTTTTTTGATATAAACAGCCCCGAAACAAGACTTTTCAAGGAGGAACAATGTCAAAACCCGTTCGCGCGTCATGGGGGTCAAAACTGGGGTTAATTCTGGCGTCTGCCGGATCCGCCGTCGGATTGGGAAATTTATGGCGTTTCCCGTTTATCGCGGCGCAAAACGGCGGCGGGTCGTTCCTGTTTATTTACCTGATTTGCACGTTCAGCGTCGGTATTACATTGGTTTTCGCGGAAACGGCTTTGGGCATAAAAGCGAAATCAGATCCGATCGGCGCGTTTGCCTGGATTAAGCCGCGTTTAAAGTTTATCGGCGCAATCGGCGTTTTTACCAGCGCGATTATCGTTCCTTATTACAGCGTTGTCGGCGGCTGGATTGTCGCGTATATCGTGAAATCTTTTTCCGTCAGCGCCATTGAAAACTTCGAAGCGCATTTCACGCAGTTTATTTCTTCTCCTCTGCCGCCGGTATTGTTCTTTTACGTTTATCTGCTGTCCACGGCCGCCATTGTTTATATGGGAATTGAAAAAGGAATCGAAAAATTTTGCAAATTGATGATGCCTTTGCTGTTTTTGCTGCTGATCCTGCTGATGATCCGCGTTTTAACGCTGGACAACGCGTGGGAAGGTGTCAAATTCTTTTTCATGCCCGATTTTTCAAAAATGACCGCCGAAACAATGCTGGCCGCAATGGGGCAGGTCTTTTTTTCCATTTCCGTCGGCATGGGAATTTATATTACCTACGGATCGTATATCAAAAACGACATCGGGGTCGGCAAAACCATGTGGCCGGTCGTTTCTTTGGATGTGCTTGTTTCGCTGTTGACGGGGCTGACGATTTTTCCCGCCGTTTTTGCGTTCGGCCTGCCGATGAACGCGGGACCTTCCCTGACGTTTATTACTTTGCCGAAAATTTTCGCTGCTATTCCGTTCGGGCAGTTTTTCGGTCTGGTTTTCTTTATTATCCTGCTGGGCGCCGCCATCACGTCGTCAATTTCTTTAATGGAAGTCGTAACGACATTTTTATGCGACCAGGTTAAAATGACACGTAAAAAAGCCGTCGCCGCCTATACGGCCCTGTGTCTGGTCACGGGGACGCTGGTTTCTTTGTCTTTCGGCAAACTCAGCGGCTTTAAAATCGGCGGAAAAATCCTGTTCGACCAGTTCGATTTCCTGGCGTCCAATATTTTGCTGCCGACGGGCGGCCTGTTGACAAGCATTGCGATCGGCTGGATTTTAGGACCGGAAAAGTTGCGCGTCTTTAACAACAAATATCTGCAAACCGGATTTGAATTCTGCATCAAATGGCTGGCTCCCGTCGGCGTTCTGGCTATTTTGCTAAATGCCGTCGGTTTGATTTAAGCTTCTTTTTTTCTGCGGCGGACAGGAAATTTCTTATGAGAAACCGTTCTGGGACGAACTTTCCAGCTGCGGCGGTCTTTCGGATCAGCCAGGACAAAAGCGTCGGATTTCGGCTGAACCAAAATCTGTGTCGGATATAAACTGCGCAATCCCGTCAGCATATAACAGATAATGCAGACCGCCCCGGCATAAGGGGCAATTTCATGGCCGAACATTTCAACAGCCATGAACGTTGCGGCCAAAGGCGTATTGACAGCGCCGGCGACACAGGCGACAAAACCCAGCGCGCCGAAAAAACCGGTATCCAGCCCGAAAACTGCGGCAAACAGGCTGCCGGCCGCCGCCCCGATATAAAACGTCGGGGTCAGAACGCCGCCGGACCCGCCGCCCGATAAAGTAACGGCCAGCAAAACGGATTTCAGCAAAAAAGCATACCACGGCTGGCTCTGCCCGGACAGAATACGCATCAAACCTTCTTCCCCCATTCCCAAAAATAAATCCCCCCAAACGGCCGCAGTACAAAGCAGAATGCCCGAAGCAATAAAACTTTTAACCGGCAGGGGAATTTTGACTTTTTGGAAACGAGAGCAAATAAAATGAACCGTTTCAACGTGATAAATACAAACGAAACTGAAAAAAACAGCCGCCATGACACACCAGCTGAAAACCGCCAGGGACAAAGGCGGAATCGCGACGGCCGGAACGGCATACGACACGCCCAGAGCCACGCAGACAAAATACGACGAAATGCTGCTGATTACGGCGGGCAGCAGCACCGGATAAAAGAAATCGCCGACGAACAAAACTTCAACGCCGAAAATCGCCCCGCCGATCGGCGCTCCCAAAACCGCGGACAAAGCGGCGGAAACACCGCAGACAACCAGTTTTTTGCGTTCTTTTTCGGAAAACTTCAGCCAGACGGCCAAAGCCGAAGTAAATCCCGCCCCGATTTGCACGCTCGGCCCTTCGGTACCGACGACTCCGCCGGGCGCCAAAGTAAATATCGTCGATAAAATTTTTGCGGGAACGACCAGAAAAGGAATCCGCGCCGCCCGGTAATGAATCGCGGAAATGACTTTGTCCGTACCGTGCCCTTCGGCGGCCGGCGCGATCAGCCTGATACTGTAAATACTGGCCAGCAGCCCGGCGGGAATTAAAGCATAACGCCAATCCGGCAGACCGGAAACGTACCGGATACAGATTTGCAGCAAAATCAGAAACCCTGCGATCAGCCCGCCGGTCAAAGCGCCGGCGACGACTGATAAAAACAGCCATTTCAGAACGTTTACCAAAATGATTTCTTCGTTTTTTATTTCCTGTATCGGACTCATTTTCCCCATAACCTTTCGGCCAGACCTTCGGCTGTCCGGCAGATTAAGTTTAATTATAAGATTTTACAACAATTATCAAAAAAGAGATGTTTATCAACGCCGTCAAAAGAAATATCATGAGCGCACAAGCATCAGCCAGGAGAATTCGGATATGAATATTTATGATTTTTCAATGTTAAAAGCAGACGGCACATATCAGCCCTTATCGGATTACCGCGGAAAAACGGTTTTAATTGTCAATACGGCCAGCAAATGCGGGTTTACGAAACAGTTCGCGGGCCTGGAAGCCCTGTATAAGAAATTTAAAGACAAAGGTTTCGTTATTCTGGCGTTTCCCTGCAACCAGTTTTTAAAGCAGGATCCCGGCACGAACGAAGAAATACAGAATTTCTGCAAAGTCAATTTCGGCGTTACTTTTCCCGTTTTTGCCAAAATTGACGTACGCGGCAAAACTCAAAATCCGCTTTACAATTACCTGACAAAAGAATCCGGTCCCGATTTCAAAGGCGCGATCAAATGGAACTTTACGAAATTCCTGATCAATAAAGACGGCGAA
>JAJXEL010000019.1 GCA_021639925.1 Alphaproteobacteria bacterium
TTTAAATTCACCCCGCAATTAAAAAGCATAGTGTTTTTTTGCCGCACGCTCCAGTTTTTTATTTTCCGGTGTTTCCGGCGGGTTTTATTTCCCAGCTTTTTTTGTCCTGCGGATCGGCCAGAACAAAATCGTCGGATTTCGGCCGGATTAAAATCTGAGTCGGATACAGGCTTCTGGCGCCGGAAATCATATAGCTGACGACACAAACGGCTCCGGCAAACGGCGCGATCGGCGCGCCGAACAGCTCCACCGCCAAAAAAGTCGCGGCAATCGGCGTGTTAACCGCGCCGGCGACACACCCGACAAATCCCAGCGCGCCGAAAAATCCGACGTCAAGGCCGCATACGGACGCAAACAGGCCCCCGGCAGCCGCGCCGATATAAAACGTCGGGGTCAAAACGCCGCCCGATCCGCCGCCGGATAACGTTACGGCCAGCAAAAACGATTTTAAAATCAAAGCATACCAAACCAGGGCGGATCCGGACAAAACCTGATTCAGTCCTTTTTCTCCCATACCCAGAAACGTTTCCCCGGAAAAAGAAACGATTCCCAGGATCAGCGCGGAAGCCAGCAGGCTTCTGACCCAGTCGGGCAGTTGTATTTTTTTAAAAACACGCGCGATACAATGTGTAAATTCAATATGAAAAATGCAAACCAGCCCGAAGAAAACGGCCGCCAGAATACACCAGCCCAAAACGGGCGTGTCCAAAGCGGGAATGGCGGGAACAGGGACATTATACGGCACGCCCAGCTGCAAACAAACCATATAGGCGATAATCCCGCTGATCAAAGCGGGCAGCAGAACGGGATAAAAAATTTCACCGACGAACAGGACTTCGACTCCGAATACGGCCCCGGCGACCGGCGCGCCGAAAACGGCGGACAAAGCGGCCGACACACCGCAGATGACCAATTTTTTGCGTTCTTTTTCCGTCAATTTCAACAAACGCGCCAGTTCGGACATCAACCCGGCGCCGATCTGCACGCTGGGACCTTCCGTTCCGACGACGGCGCCGGGCGCCAGCGTAAAAATCGTTGAAATGATTTTGACGGGAACAACGGAAAAAGGAATTTCGGCCCCTTTATAGTGAATAGCCGCAATGACTTTGTCCGTTCCGTGCCCCGCTGCGGCGGGCGCGAAAATTTTAATACTGTAAAGACTGGCCAGCAGCCCCGCGGGAATCAAAAAATATTTCCAGGCCGGCAGATTATAAATAAAGTCTATGCCGGCGAACAAAACGATCAAAAACAGCCCGACGATACCGCCGGCAACAATGCCGCACAATCCCGCCAATACCAGCCATTTTATGACGCTGTAAAATAAAATTTCTTCGTTTTTTACTTCCTGTCCGGTCATTTGTTTTCTCCCTGATATGACGCACAAAACAACTCTAAACGAACAGCGCGGACAGACAAAGATAGCTTTCCTGACGTAAAAAGAGGCCGGTCGCCGAAAATAATTTACTTTTCGTTAAAACCAAAAAATATATATCCGGCTGAAACCAAGGGGAGAAAGAAAATAATTTCAGAAAAAAAACGCTTATTTGTCCAAAAATTTCCTTGACATTTCTCTCAAAGCGGCACACTATGCAAACATAGTGTAAATTTTTGTCATAGACATGTTAGGAATCGTTATGGCTGAAGAAAACAAAGAAACACAAGCGCGCACCCCTTTGCTTGACGCCTTTATGAAGGCAGGAAAGATTTCGGTTTTTGAAAGCGGACTGGACCGCCCCGATCATTTGCAGGATCGTCCTTTCTTTAATTTGCTGCCGAAAGGAAAAACGACCTTTATCAATATGAGCGAAACGGCCGACAAGCTGTACGTCAAATCGGCGGAAGAACAGGCGCAGTCGCCCGCTTTGGATACGGAAGCCCATCAGTTTTTCGAATCGATGGAAAAACGATTCCGCACGGTTATGCCGGGCGTAACCCTGTTTATCATTGATCCGGACGCCGTTCAGGGCCGTTATCTGCTGGATACGGAAGACGACCGCAGCCTGGGCAAATCCCTGTATCTGCATGTTGAAGAAAAATTACAAAAAGCCGCGGCCGGCAACGATCAGACTTTCCTGACGCAGGAAGAAATCCTGAAATCCGTTTCCGAAGCCGGCATTACGGACCGCAATCCGTTTTCCATGCGCGCCGCCGTCGCGCCGACGCTGGAAAATCTGGCCGGTCTGGGCAACGTCAACCTGGTCGTCGGCGACAACCCCGACGCCATGACCGCCAACGTTTTGGACATGGTGGCCGGCGCCGAAGAACGCCGTCTGAAAGAAGGCATTACGCGCGACGAATTCCGCCGTCTGGTTCTTTATCATGAATTAGGCCACGCGACGGACCATAATTATGCTTCCGCTTATAATTCCATTGAAAAAATCACGGAAACGGAACTGGACAACGTTATGTGCCGCCACCGTACGGAATGTATCGCGGACGCGCACGCGGTGCTGCAGCTGGCGCGCGATTTCGGCACGACGAAATGCGCCGAATTATGGGGCGACTGCCGTATCGAATATCTGCGCATCTGCGTTGACCGCCGTATGGAAGATACAAAATACGACACCGAATTTATGAAAAAGCTGCGCGAAGCCGAAGCCAAATCGCATGCGCAGAATCCCAACGATCCGGATTACGAAAACAATTTCAAACAGTTAATGGCGGATCGGCAGGTTGCCGACACGATCAAAAAGCTGGGTTCTCCGCTGGCTTATCACACGACGGACGTTATTGACGCGACCGTTAAATGGGCCAAGGAACATCTGGCCGACGGTTCTTTGCAGAAAATGAGCGACCTGGAAGTCATTAAACAGGCGCAAGTCATGTCCGAAACGTACGGCCTGACCCGCCAGCAGATGGCTGAGATTTCAATAGCTCTGGCAAAAGGGGAAACGCACCCGAAATACGAACAGATGATGCATCGTGTTCAGGAATCGCGCGACCATATGCCGATTGACAACAAAAAGCTGGAACAGGAATATGAAACCCAGCGCGAACTGAACGCTTATATGGAAGCGGCTCAGCTGTCCGCCGGTTTGGGGCTGCCCGCTCCGGAACAGAATTTCTCGCCCGCGTTGAAAAACAAATTGATCAAGCAGCAGACAATGCGCAAAAAAATGGAAATGATGACCCGTTTAAGTGTTGCGCAGTATCAGTCTGAACTGCTGGACAAGCTGGAAACGACGTCTTCCCGCGAAGAAATGCATGAAATTCTGGGTAAAGAAAAAGAAGATCTGCGTACGGCCGGGAAAAACGATAAAGGTAAAAAAGACCTGTTTGCCGGTTCGAAGCTGAAAGTCGTTGACGCGGTTATTGACCAGGCGCCGAACGTCGAAGCGGTCCTGACCGCCAACAAAAGCATTAAAAAGCAGCTGGACCAAATCAAATCGTCAACGGAAGTTTCCGGCGATGCGGCGATCGTCCACTTCATTAAAAACGAACTGCGCGCAGCGACATCAATGAGCAGCGCCCTGTGGAAAGCTTACAACCGCGAACCCGCGAAAATGAGCCCGGAAGAACAGCTGAAATCCCTGCGTTCCGAAAACAGAGATTTCAAAAAAGCTTTGCTGGCCGAAAAGGAAACGCAGATTGCCGCTTTTGCCATTCGTTCCGACAAAGAAACCTGGGCCAAAGTTTCTTCGGATCCGGTTTTGTCCCAGCTGATTGACCAGAAGGCCAAACAAAAACCGACCGCGGCGTTGGGCCAGTACCAGATGAACATGGGCAACATGGATAAAAACACCGCTGCCGTTTTGTTCCAGGAAGTTGCCGAAACCCATAAATATCTGGTCGAAACGTTTACGGGTAATCCGCAGACAGCTTCGGCTTTAAAGGCAAAAGATCTGCGTACGTTCGAAACGATGAAAAAGTATGCCGCCGATCTGAAAAAGACGGAACGGACTTCTCCGCTGAATCTGAAAAACTTCAAGATTGAACAGAAGAAGACGGCTTTGGACGTTGTTTTGAACGCTAAAAAACAAAGAAGCTGAAACGGTTTAATTTTATGAAAAAACGGAGAAATCTTCTCCGTTTTTTTATTACGTCTTTACCTTAATTTCATATTGTTCTTCTTTTTCAATCATTCTATGCTGAACAAATGGAAAAAAAGCAGAAAAACAAAACAATTACCCTGCCGTCGGGGCGGATTCTTCCCGCTTTGGGACTGGGCATGTGGTATTTCGGCGAAGACGCCGGCGCTTATTTCAAAGAAACCGCGTTAATCCGCCGGGCTTTGGAAATAGGATACCGCGTCTTTGACACTGCTGAAATGTATGGCAACGGCGGAGCAGAAGAAGTTTTGGGCGAAGCCGTTTCCGATTGCCGCAAAGAAGTATTTCTGACTTCCAAAGTATCGCCGGAATTCACGACTTATGAAAAAATCATCGAAGCCTGCGACAAAAGCCTGGAACGCCTTCAGACCGATTATCTGGACATGTACCTGCTGCATTGGGGCATGTCGAGAAACGGCCACCCCGAAGAAGTGTTGGAAGCTTTTACGGATCTGAAAAATGACGGCAAGATACGGGCTTTCGGCGTTTCCCATTTTGACCTGAACGATTTAAAAGAATGGCTGGCCTTTAAAGAAGCCGGAGAAACCGCCATGAATCAGGCTTATTTCAATCTGGTTCACAGGCAGATGGAAAAAGAACTGCTGCCGTTTTGCCAGAAAAAGAAAATTCCGCTGATCGCCTATGCGCCGCTGGACGTTTATCCTTCGGCCTATGAAAACAGAGTGCTGCAAAGAATTGCCGAAAACAATAACGCTTCGCCCCGGCAGATCGCTTTGGCCTGGTTGCTGGCAAAAGAAAACGTCGGCGTTTTGGTAAAATCTCAGACAGAAGAAACGCTGCTGTCTTATTTTCAGGCTCAATCAATCCATTTGTCCGAAGAAGAAACGGACGCCCTGAACGCAACATTCCCGCTGAACTGATTATCCGCCATATACCGTTGTCATTTTTTCGGCAATAGCGTCCGCTGCGCCGGCCGGCGTCAGCGCCGCCGACAAAACGGCTTTGACGTCGTCCTGCGTTATGCCGGAAAACCGCGACAAAGCCGCAATATATTCCGGACTGCCTTTGGCCAGCTCGGGATAGTTTTTCAAAACGAAAACCTTGACCTGCATTTTAAATGCGTCAAACACGGACAATTCGGAAACGTCCGAAGGCATCATTTCGACATAAAACTGATTTTTATCATAAGCCAGATAATATCCGAACGGATTGAAATCCGTCGTAAAGCTGAACGGCAGAGCGGCAATGTTCACGACGAACTTTACTAGATTGACCGGCAACATCACCGTCGACGTCGGGCTGGTCGTCGCGGCGTCCGCCCCCAGATCGGACAGATCGGAGCTGATGTCCGCGCCTTTCCGGGTCGTCCAGGAAACAGAGCTTTGATGCGAGGAAACATTCTTTTTTTCCGGCAGACTGCGGTAAACGATCACCCGCGCATCGTGGTATCCGTCGGCTTTCAGCGTTATGACGTCCAACCCTGCCTGTTTTAACAAATGTTCTTTGGCATTTTCCTGAACTTTTTGGCCATTGATCCAAATTTGGGCCGAAACATTGGAAGAAACAGAAATGTCGGTCTGCGGTTTTTGATCCAGGCTGTCATAATGCGTAACGGCACAGCCGCCAAGCGCAAAAAAACCGGCCAATAAAAAAGAACGTACTGTCTTCATCTGCCCCTCCCGATATCGACGATTGTTTAACTCTTCTTTAGTTGTAACATATTTTTTTTCAAATAACAGCCCCGGGCGTCACTTTTCAAAACGAATCGGGCGCATTTATGGCGAGTCCGGAACGGCGGATCGTTTTTTCCCGCTCAAACCGCCCGCAAATTTTTCCAAATAAAACAACAGGTTACAAAATTTTGTCATAAATATGATTTAATCCGAAGGAAAGGCTTTCTTTTTTTTTCAATTTGTGGCAAATATAACAATGCTTTTAAAGTTCAATCCGCATTCTTTTAGGTTAAAGAGTGCGTCATTAAAAAACATTTTTGTTATTTAAGGAGAAAATACATGGCAGTTCGCGTTGCGATTAATGGATTTGGCCGTATCGGTCGTTTGGCTTTCCGCGCTTTGGCAGAATCCGGCCGTACAGATGTTGATGTCGTTGCGATCAACGACCTCGGTTCGCCGAAAGCCAACGCTCATTTGTTGAAGTTCGATTCCGTTCACGGTCCTTTCCCCGGCGAAGTTTCCGCGACAGATGATTCCATCACGGTTAACGGCAAAACAGTAAAAGTTCTGGCCGAAGCCGACCCGACAAAACTGCCCTGGAAAGAAATGAACGTCGATATCGTGTATGAATGCACGGGCCGTTTCACGGACGCCGACAAAGCGAAAGTCCATCTGGAAGCCGGCGCCAAACGCGTTCTGGTTTCCGCTCCGTCCAAAGGCGCCGATCTGACGGTTGTTTACGGCGTTAACGACGACAAGCTGACCGCGGAACACAAAATTGTTTCCAACGCTTCCTGCACGACGAACTGCCTGTCCCCGGTTGCCAAAGTCCTGAATGACAAATTCGGTATTGTCCGCGGTTATATGACGACAATTCACTCCTACACGGGCGACCAGCGCACGGTTGACACGCTGCACAAAGATCTGTACCGTGCCCGCGCCGCCGCTTTGTCCATGATTCCAACGACGACGGGCGCCGCGAAGGCTGTCGGTCTGGTTCTGCCGGAATTGGCCGGAAAGCTGCAGGGTTCCGCGATCCGCGTTCCGACGCCGGACGTATCCGTTGTTGACCTGAAAGTCGAATTGTCCAAAAACACGACGGAAGAAGAAGTCAACGCCGCCGTTAAGGAAGCTTCCGAATCCAGCCGCCTGAAAGGCATTCTGGGTTACAACGATCTGCCGCTGGTTTCCGTTGATTTCACGCACACCAGCTTCAGCTCGATCTTCCATGCCGACCAGACGAAAGTCATTGACGGCAACTTCCTGCGCATTTTAAGCTGGTACGACAACGAATGGGGCTTCTCCAACCGTATGTCCGACACGGCTGTCGCCATGGCGAAGTTCATCTAAGAATTTAAACCGGAAAGCGGCTTCCTCCCTCAAAGGAGGGAGCCGCTTCTTTTTATATAAAGGAAAATCAAATGGCTCATTTTAACACAATCAAAGATTTGGACGCCAAAGGCAAAGTCGTCTTTGTCCGCGCTGATTTAAACGTTCCGTTCAAAGACGGAAAAGTAACGGATACAACCCGTATCGACCGTTTTGTCCCGACAGTAAAAGCTTTGACGGACAAAGGGGCGAAAGTTGTTATCGCTTCTCATTTCGGCCGCCCCAAAGGCCAGGTCGTTCCCGAAATGTCGCTGGGACAGATTGTGCCTGACGTTGAAAAAGCTTTAGGCCACAAAATCGTTTTTGTTGACGACTGCGTCGGCCCCAAAGTCGAAGCCGCAATCAAAGCAATGAAAGACGGCGACGTCATTATGCTGGAAAACCTGCGTTTTTATGCTCAGGAAGAAAAGAACGATCCCGAATTCGCCGCCAAGCTGGCAAAAGACATTGACATTTACGTCAACGACGCTTTTTCCTGCGCTCACCGCGCTCATGCTTCCACCGAAGGCATGGCGAAGCTGAAACCGAACGCGGCCGGTTTGCTGATGCAGGCCGAATTGGAAGCTTTGGACGCCGCTTTGGGCAATCCGGTTCGTCCGGTCGCGGCGATTGTCGGCGGAGCGAAAGTTTCCACGAAACTGGACCTGCTGGGCAATCTGGTTGCCAAAGTGGACAAACTGGTGATCGGCGGCGGCATGGCGAACACGTTCCTGTTTGCCAAAGGCGTTAACGTCGGTAATTCCCTGTGTGAAAAGGAAATGGCCGATACGGCGCGCGAAATCATGAAAAAAGCCGAAGCGGCAAAATGCGAAATTATCCTGCCGGTTGACGTTGTCGTGGCAAAAGAATTCGCAGAAAACGCCGAAAACAAGACAGTTGACGTCAATGCCGTTCCGGCCGACATGATGATTTTGGACATCGGACCGAAATCCGTTGAAGAAATCAATAAAAAGCTGTCCGAATGTAAAACGGTTATTTGGAACGGCCCGGTCGGCGCGTTTGAAATCAAACCGTTTAACAAAGCGACTTTTGCGATTGCCGAAGCGGTTGCAGACCTGACGGCCAAGGGATTGAAATCAATCGGCGGCGGCGGCGATACGGTTTCCGCGCTGAAAAAAGCCGGCGTTGCGGATAAATTGTCTTATCTGTCCGCTGCGGGCGGCGCTTTCCTGGAATGGATGGAAGGCAAAACCCTGCCGGGCGTAAAAGTTTTGGAAAAATAAAACTTTGCAAAAAACACAAGCCGCGTTTATTCTCAAACGCGGTTTTTTTTGTCAAAATTTGACAAGATATTTTGTTTTTCCCAGATAAAAATGAAAAAATTTTTTCAAATTTTTGTCATATATTTTCTAAAAAAAGTATGTTATTCTAAATTTAAATTTTTCATATAAGGAGATCTCTTATGGCTGAAGAAGAACAGAACACTGCCCAAAACCCGCAGATTCAGCTTCCTGAACACGCGGAAAGTTTACAGCAAGACAACACTCAGGATCTGCACCCTGTACGTTTTGAACAGACGGCTGAAACGGCAAACACCGTTCTGCCTGCCGTCAGAGGAAACGCAATGCCTGAAAGAGCGCAGGAAGCCCGCACAACGGAAGATAAAGAAAATTCTGTTGCGAATGATTTTGTTAAATTTACTCAGAGAAATTCGCCAGATAACGTCCGGGCTTTATTCAACAGTCTGCAGGATTTGATGACAGATTATCAATTGCAGGGATTGTCCGGCCGGGAAATTCAGGAAAAAATGTCAAATGTTTTATCTTCCGCTTATGACATGGGAATAAGCATGGGAATAAACTCTGACGCGTTAAAAGCAAATATTACTCAATTTTCCGAAAACCTCAGCAGATATTTTGCAGGAGCGAATCAGGAAGGAATGACTGTTGTCAATAACGTCGCTCAGATGGATTCTCCGACTGTTAACCGTTCGCGTTTCTGGGACGACATGGATATACAAGATGCAGAAATTATAGAAGAGCTTCCGAATGAACCTGTTGCTCCGACAAACGAAAGCGACGGGAATGAAACAGATGACGCGCCCGTTGCTCCGGCGAATGAAAACGAGGGCAATGAAGGAGACAATGCGCCCGTTACCCCGGCGAATGAAAACGAGGGCAATGAAGGAGACAATGCGCCTGCGGCTCCGGCGAATGAAAACGAGGGCAATGATACGCCTGCGCCGGCAAATGAAAATCAGGGCACTTTCGGTTTTATTGAAAATGAACCCGAAAAAGAAAACACGCCGACCACTGAAAACGGCCCCGCTGCGGAACCGGCCAAAACAAGCGATTTAAAACAGCAGCTGTTAAATACGGCATTCAAAAACAGGTATATGCTGGTAGAGGCTGAAAATGAAGAACCGCAGCGTATGTGTCCTTTTGCTCAATTAAAAGTACGCACCATTGAAGACAAAAGCGATGACGAAAAGAATCCGTATGTCAAAATGGAATTGGAATCCGGCAACAGAATTTACAACCGTCCCAACCAAGTTGATGTGCATTATGAGACGTTTGTCACCAAAGATGAAAACGGCCAGACTGTAAGAAAACCGCAGATCACCTTTGAAGACTGCATGGCAGCTGTCCGTGTAGGTATGGAAAAAGGCTGGACTTCCGCGACATTATCCGGTCCGGACGCGTATAAAGAACAGATGTATCTGGCGATGTGCGCCATGGGCATGAAAGTTGTCGGTTATGAACCGTCTGAAGAACTGAAAAAAGAAGGCGAAAGATTAGCAAAACTCCATGCGGTTGACCGCGACCATGCCGCCAGCGTTGACCAGCGTTTCGATGCTCTTGAAGCCGCGCGCAAAGAAGCCGGAATCAAAGAACCCGAAGAGATTGGCAAAGAATTCATTGACGACATGAAAGAACGCGGTCTTGGTTACACTCCGCCGGTACAAAACAATGAAAACGACAGCAACGAAAGCAACGGCAACGATACAGCCGGTACGCCTCCTGCTCAGACGCACGAAAGCAACGGCAACGATACGGCCGGCACGCCTCCTGCTCAGACGCACGAAAGCAACGGCAACGATACGGCCGGTACGCCTGCTGCTCAGACGAACGAAAGCAACGGCAACGATACGGCCGGTACGCCTCCTGCTCAGACGCACGAAAGCAACGGCAACGATACAGTCGGCACGCCTCCTGCTCAGACGCACGAAAGCAACGGCAATGATACGGCCGGCACGCCTCCTGCTCAGACGCACGAAAGCAACGGCAACGATACGGCCGGCACGCCTCCTGCTCAGACGAACGAAAGCAACGGCAACGATACAGCCGGCACGCCTCCTGCTCCCGTTATTGAAAACGAGGGACAAGAAGCCGTTCAACAGCCGCAGCAGCTCCAGCTGCCTGCTCATGAAGAACAGCAGCAGCCGCAAACAGCCGCTTTGGTTCCGGTAACCCCTGAAATCCAAAACAAAATGAAAGCGGTAGCTCAGGCATCAACGACGGCTTTGGCTAAAACTGATCCGGCGAAAGCTCAGCAGGCCGCCGCGCAAATTGCGGCAACGCCGGGGATTGCCAATCAGTTGAAGCTGATAAGCGATACAGCGAACGAAGCCAAAGGAAATGATGTCAGAGCGGCACAACAACAACATCAACAAGAAACGGCTTTGGTTCTTGCCGCCAGGAACAATAACCATACCAAATAACACTTACTTTTCAGAACGCCCGGCATCGGGCGTTCTTTTTCCCCTTGTTTAAAGGAAATATAATGGCGCAGAAAACTAAACGGGCAGATGCCGATATCCAAAAAACAGAACCTCAGTCTTTTACAAAAGATCTGTATCGTTTAAAAAGCGCATGGGAACATTTGCAGAAAGCACAGGCTGAAACGCTTAGCCGCTTTAAAAAAAGCAAAGCGGTCGGCCAGATTTCTTCGGTAAGAATCGTAACGGATATCTCCGGAAAAAAAACTGTTCAGGTCAGTCTGGTCGGCGGCGGGAAAATTATGGATATCGGCGACAAACGGGCTGTCTTTCAAAAAATGATGCCCAAAAAAAATGTCAATATCGGCAGAATTCTTTCCTTGCTGGACGCCGTTCGGCAATATGGATTTGCCGCCGTCGCCATGGGATTGTCCCCGGCAATGAAAGCTTTGTTGTTAAAAGCGTGCAAAAACTGCGGCATTCCTTTGCAGGCAAAACAAAAAAAGTCATCAAATATGGTAAAATCGGCAAGCGCAAAAATTCTTCCGGGTTTACCGAACCGAAACGGCCGATATAAACCGCAAAAAGACGAAAATTTATTTTTAGTAGATTCCGCCCGTTCCTTACAGGATACGATTCAGCGGCAAAAACAAGAAAACGACGCTTATCTGCAATACGTGTTACATCGTGCTCAGGAAAGGGCCAAAGAAAAATACTTCGACCGGCTGCGCACTGTTTTAATGGAAATAGAACGATTGCAAAAAAGCGGATCCGCTTTGACAGAAGAACAAATCAAAGCCAAACAACAGGCCGAACGGTTCGGATTAAAAAGCGATAAAACCAACGAAAACGTAACAGACCGGCAGAAAAAAGAGCGCCAGGCGTTTTCGCTGCGCGAATTGCCGCAAGATATCCGAGAGGAATTAAGGAACGAAAAAAAACGTTACAGAGCTATCAGAGCTTCGAAAAATAAAGCGGCGGATTTGGTTCATGCCATGCATGCGCAGGATTTTGAAAAAGGGCAGTCCTTAAAATTATCCGCGGCAGAATTGGCGCGCGAAGCTGTTTCTTACCTGCCGCCGCCGGATCAGCGCAATATACAAAATCTGGCCTTTTCCATGGAAAACATTAAAAGCCGGACTGTTCAGAAAAAAGAAGAATTGAAAAAAATAAAAAAAGAAAAACAAGACAGAACCGCAAATTTGATGGCCGAAACCATGTCTGCCGCGGCTTCCAAAAAAACAAAACTTCAGCAGCAGCTCCAGCGCCGGTCTATGGAACAGCCTGATATCGTTCACAGGAAAAGTTTCCTGTCAAACGCCGTCATGCAGGAATTAATAAACAGGCGGCAGGCAGAACGATAAAGCTTTCCGAAATTTTTTTATTCTTTTACGCCGATTTTAGGGCATAAATCCGCAACGGGGCATTGGCCGCACAGCGGTTTTTTGGCCGTGCAGATATATCGGCCGTGCAAAACCAGCCAATGCGAAACATGCTTCAAATCATCATCGGGAATAACATGCGTGACTGCTTTTGCCAGATTTTTTTCAACTTCCAAAGGCGTCTTTCCGGGCGCTATGCCAATTCTGTTTCCCAGCCGCAACACATGCGTATCAACGCCGAACGTCGGCATACCGTACATCGTGTTTAAAAATACGTTTGCCGTTTTCCGGCCGACGCCGGCCAATTTTTGCAGCTCATCAACGTCTTTGGGAATTTCACCGTTATATTTTTCGACCAGATCTTTGGACAAGGCGATAATATTTTTCGCTTTGCTGTTAAACAGGCCGATTGATCGGATATATTCTTTAATTTTGTCTTCCCCCAAAGCCAGCATTTTTTCGGGCGACGGAGCCGCTTTGAACAAAGCGGGCGTCGCTTTGTTGACGTTTTTATCCGTTGTTTGGGCAGACAGGACGATCGCCACCAGCAACGTATACGGCGAATCAAAATTTAATTCGCATTTCGGTTCCGGATCCGCTTTTTTCAAACGGGCAAAAAATTCTTTAACATCGGCTTTGTTCATTTTTTAAAATCCAAACCTGGACAAAACGGCGTCAATACGCGGCAAACCGGCCGCACCGAACAGTTTTACATTCAACAACATCGGGTACAGGTTATAAATACTTTGCCTGTATTCAAAAAAGCCCGGCCGGAAAGGACGCAGTTCGTTATACTTATCAAAAAAGATTTTGCTTAAAGAAGACTGTTCGCCGGAAAAAACAAATTCAAATTCGGAATCCCCGAAATAAATCGCGGGATCAACGAACGCTTTGATTTTTCCATGATGGCACAATACCGTACTGGATCCGATATCCCCGTGCAGCAAAGACGGTTTCGGCGGTTCGTCCAGATAGGCTTCCGTTTTTTCGGAAAACTTTTCGATTCTGCCCATCATTTCAACGGGCAGATTGCCGGATTCCAAAGCCTGGCGTGCCATATACAGCAACCGGTGCTGCGTAAAAAAGGGCACCCATTTTTCGGTTTTCGGGTTCGGCTGCCTGACGCCGCCGCGCAGCGTATCGTATTCGAATCCGAACGAATCCGACGAAACGGCATGCAGTTTAGCCAGATGTTCCGCCGCTTCGGGTTCCGAATCGACGCTCAGCGTCCCGTCCGCGACGATATATTCATGCACCAAAGCGTCCTGGCCGGAATAAAACAATTCAGGCATCGGCAGCTGCGTATGATGTTTCAGATAATCCATTGTGGCGCCTTCAACCGCCAAATCGCCCGAAGCGTCCTTGGACAATTTCACCACCACCTGCGAACCGTCGGATAAAACGACGTGTTTCGCATCGGCAAAACCGCCGGCCAGAGTTGCCGCGGATACGACCAGTTTTCCCGTAGAGGATTCAACAATACGCGTAATCTGATCAGACAACGGATTATTTTCAACCTGCATAATGTTTTTCCCGTATATAATTCAACAAACCGTCACAGGCTGATTTTATCATATCAAACACATTTTGAAAGCCTTCTTTTCCCCCGAAATAAGGGTCCGGCACATCTTTTATCCCGTATTGCGGCGCAAAACGCATCATCAATTCCAGCTCCGCCCTGTCATGCTCCGGGCTGAACCCCGGCCGCATTTCTTCGAGAGCCGACAAATGCGTTGAATCCAGAGCGATTATCAAGTCAAAATCCTTAAAATCGTCCCGGACAACCTTCCTTGCGCGAAGGGACAAGATGTCCACACCGTTATTCAAGGCTGTTTCAACGGCCCTTGCGTCCGGCGGAGAGCCGGCATGCCAGCCGCTGATCCCTGCCGAATCCACCGAAATAACGTCCCCCAGTCCCGCGTGTTCGGCCTTTTGCCTGAATACGCCTTCGGCCGTTGGAGAACGGCATATATTTCCGGTGCATACGAACAAGACTTTGTACATACTTTGATAAAAGCATAAAAAAGTTAACAAAAGCATAAAACCGCCGGTTTTTCCGGTCGTCTGTTGATTATCTGGCGTTTTCAATTATTTTATGATATATAAAGATAAATTTTTTCATACAAGGAGGCTTAAAATAATGGCTTTTGATACAAACAGGGACACAATTGTCACCCGCACCGGCGCACTGGAAATCGACGAAGGTCTGCGCCAGTATATGCTGAAAGTCTACAATTATATGACGATCGGCCTTTTAATCACTGCGGGCGTCAGCTTTTTTCTGGCCAATTCTTCTTTAGGGGCGATGTTTTTTTCCGTTGAAACCGGACAGCCCAATCTGTTGGGCTGGATCGCTATACTGGCTCCCTTTGTTTTGATTTTCATGATGGGATCGGCCGTTTCTTCCGGAAACGCGTCCAAAGCGTTTACTTTGTTCGTCGTTTATTCGGCTCTGTTCGGCATTTCCTTAACGACAATTTTCTGGGTTTACACCGGAATCAGCATTCTGCGCGTTTTCCTGATCACCGCGGGCATGTTCGCGGGCATGAGCCTGTACGGTTACACGACCAAACGCGATTTAACGAAATTCGGTTCCTTTATGATGATGGGACTGATCGGCATTATTATCGCCATGATCGTCAATATCTTCTTAAAAAGTCCGGCTTTGTACCTGACGGTATCGGTCCTGGGCGTGATTGTTTTCGTCGGGCTGACGGCGTGGGATACATGGAAAATCCGCCAGATTTACAACAGCGGCGATTCCGATAACGTCGTTGCCAGCAAAGCAATCTACGGCGCGTTGATGCTGTACATGGACTTTATCAACCTGTTTCTTTACCTGCTGCGCTTTTTCGGCGACCGCAGAAACTAAAAAAACAGACAAAACGGGGTTTCGGCCCCGTTTTTTATTGTTGAAAAAAAACTTGCAATTTCAATACATAACACGTATAAAAAAGAGCCCTTGAAAAGGGAATCGCATTTTTCGGGCTATATACGGGGCAGCCTGAAAATGCCGAACCGTTCAATATTTCTGAAAAGGAGACGGAAATGCCCAAATTAAAAACAAAAAGCTCGGTCAAAAAGCGTTTTGCCCGCACGGGATCCGGCGCGATCAAGCACGGATACGCCTGCAAACGCCATCGTTTGATTTCCAAAGGCACGAAAATGAAACGCAAAGCGCGCGGAACGACATTGTTGCGCGAATGCGATTTCAAAATTATCGACCGTTTCATGCCGTATAATTAAGGAGAAAAGAAAATGGCTCGTGTAAAACGCGGTGTGACCGCTCATTTCAAGCACAAAAAGATTTTAAAACTTGCCAAAGGATATCGCGAAAGCAATTCCAAACTGTACCGTATTGCCCTGGAAAAGGTTGAAAAGGGGTTACAGTACGCTTACCGCGACCGCCGCAAGAAAAAAAGCAACTTCCGCGCTTTGTGGATTCAGCGTATCAATGCCGGCGTGCGCGAATACGGACTGACGTATTCCAAGTTCATGAACGGACTGCGCAAAACAGGCATCGAAATGGACAGAAAAATTCTGGCCGATCTGGCGATGAATCAGCCGGCGGCGTTTGCCAAAGTCGTCGAACAAGTCAAGGCGGCTCTGAACTAAGCATCGGAATGCATTAAAAAAAGGGGCGCGCTGCGCCCCTTTTGCTTAACAAACAGTAAGGATTACGGCAATGAGTGAATTGGATACACTGCAAACACAACTGCTGCAACAAGTGAAACAGGCCGCGACTTTGGCGGATCTGGACGCCGTGCGCGTTTCCGTTCTGGGCAAAAAAGGCGTTATCACCGAAAAAATGAAATCACTGGGGGCTATGGCGCCCGAAGAACGAAAAGCCGCCGGACAGCAGTTTAACATGATTAAAAACGCTTTGACAGAAGCGATCGAAGCAAAAAAAGAACAGCTGGAAGAAGCGGAAATCAACGCCCGCCTGGCTGATGAAGCCGTCGATATCACTCTGCCCGCGCGCCCGGAAAAACAGGGACGCATTCACCCGTTGTACCAAACGTATGACGAAGTCGTCGCTATTTTCGGCCAGATGGGGTTCGAAGTTGCCGAAGGCCCTGATATCGAAGACGATTTTCATAACTTTACCGCTTTAAACACGCCGAAAAACCACCCTGCCCGCCAGATGCAGGACACCTTTTACTTAAAAGGCGAAGAAAACGGCGACAGATTTGTTGTACGCACCCAGACTTCGGCCGTCCAGATCCGCACAATGGAAAAACAGCAGCCTCCTGTCCGTGTCATCGTGCCGGGCAGAACTTACCGCTGCGACTATGACGCGACGCACGCGCCGATGTTTCATCAGGTCGAAGGACTGATCGTCGACAAAGAAACCAACATGGCGCATTTGAAAGGCTGCCTGATTGAATTCGTCAAAACGTTTTTCGAACTTGACGACGTTCCTGTCCGTTTCCGCCCGTCGTTTTTCCCGTTTACGGAACCGTCGGCCGAAATGGACATCGGCTGTTCGCGCGCCGGCGGAGAATTAAAAATCGGCGCGGGCAGCGATTGGCTGGAAATTCTGGGCTGCGGCATGGTGCACCCGAATGTATTGAAAGCTTGTAATATTGATCCCGATGTTTATCAGGGGTTTGCTTTCGGGATCGGGCTGGACCGCCTGGCGATGCTGAAATACGCCATTCCCGACCTGCGCACGTTCTTTGAATCCGATCTGCGCTGGATTAAACATTACGGATTCGTTCCTTTAGACATTCCCTCGACGGGATCGGGACTGAGCATGACGGGAGGAAACAAACGATGAAATTCACACTTTCCTGGTTAAAAGATTTTTTGGATACCGAAGCCGGCGTTAACGAAATTGCCGAACGGTTAACGGCTGTCGGACTGGAAGTCGAAGAAGTCATTGATCCTTTGGCCGCGGTCAAAGATTTAATCGTCGTCAGCGTTGACGAATGCGTCGCGCACCCCGATTCGGACCATTTGCATGTTTTAAAAGTCAACACGGGCAAAGAACTGCTTCAGATTGTCTGCGGCGCTCCGAACGCGCGCGCGGGAATGAAAGGAATACTGGCCCGTCCCGGCGATTATGTGCCCGCGTTCGGGGATAAATTAAAAGCCGGCAAGATCCGCGGCGTTGAAAGCTGCGGCATGATGTGCGCCGAAGACGAACTGGGCGTCGGTCCGGATCATACGGGGATCATCGAATGTCCCGCCGACGCGGTTGTCGGCGCGTCGATCACGACGGTTTATCCGTCCGATCCCGTTTTTGACGTTTCGATTACCCCGAACCGCGGCGACTGCATGAGCGTTTACGGCATCGCCCGCGATCTGGCGGCTTCGGGATTGGGAACATTGAAAATTCCGGAAATCAAAAAAGTTCAGACAACGTTTAAAACCGAAGTCAAACTGGTCAACGAAGCCGTGGAAACCGGCGCACCGTTCTTTACTCTGCGCGAAATCAGAAATGTGAAAAACGGCCCTTCGCCAAAATGGATACAAGACCGTCTGACAGCCGTCGGTCTGCGGCCGATTTCCGCTTTGGTTGACGTAACAAATTATTTCAACATCACCTTCGGCCGTCCTTTGCACGTTTTTGACGCGGACAAGGTTAAAGGACAGATCACCGTCCGTTCCGCCAAAAACGGGGAAAAACTGCTTGCTTTAGACGGGAAAGAATATACTTTGTCCGACGGCATGGTGGTCATCGCCGATGAAAACGGGGTTGAATCAATCGCCGGCATTATGGGCGGGGAAGTATCGGGCTGCCAGGACGATACGACGCGGGTGTTGTTGGAATCTGCTTATTTTGATCCGGAAAGCGTTGCCAAAACCGGGCAAAAACTGATTTTGACGTCCGATTCGCGCCAGCGTTTCGAACGCGGCATTGATCCCGCTTCGACAATCGGCTGCGGTGCGGAAATGGCGGCGCAGATGATCATGGATTTATGCGGCGGCGAATGTTCCGAAATCATCATTACCGGCAAAGAACCCGAAAAACCCGCACCGATTTTGTTTGACCCGAAACGGGTAAAGCAGTTGTGCGGCATTGACATTCCGGCCGAAAAATGCCGTGAAATTCTGGAAAAACTGGGCTGTACGGCAACACCCGAAGCCGGAAAGTTTTCCGTTGTCCGCCCGACATGGCGTTCCGACATTTCCGGTTCCCATGATTTAGTCGAAGAAGTGTTGCGTATTTACGGTTACGATAAATTACCGGCTTTAACTTTGCCGCGTCCGAACGGCGTGCACGGCATACTGCAGCCCGGACAGCGCCGCGAAGCTTCCGTCCGCAGGGCTTTGGCCGGCCGGGGCGGTTATCAGACGATCACATGGTCGTTTATGTCGTCCAAAGACGCGGATCTGTTCCGCGCCAAAGATCAAGAACCCGTTTTAATCGCCAATCCGATCAGCGCGGATTTAAATGAAATGCGTCCGAATCTGCTGGCGAATTTAATCGCGGCGGCGCGTTCCAATATTGCCAAAGGCATGCCGGACGGCTGTTTATTCGAAGTCGGCCCGCAGTTCTTTGGTTTTAAACCGATGGAACAGGAAACGGTCGCCTGCATGCTTCGTTTCGGCCAGAACGGTCCGCGCCACTGGGCCGCGTCCCAGCGTCCGGTTGACGTTTTCGACGCCAAAGCCGATGCTTTGGCTGCTTTGGACGCCGCCGAAGCGCCTCAAAACGTTCAAATCGCGCGCGAAGCCCCGGCCTGGTATCACCCCGGCCGTTCCGGAGCGATTAAAATCGGCAAAACGGTTCTGGCTTATTTCGGCGAACTGCACCCGAAGATTTTAAAAGCGCTGGACATCAAAACGCCCGTCTGCGCCTGCGAAGTCTTTTTGAACCGCCTGCCGCCGGCAAAAAAGAAAAACGGCAAAGGGCAAAAGCCTTTAAAATTATCTGCCTTTACGCCGATCGTGCGCGATCTGGCCTTTTTGGCGCCGCGATCCGCGGAAGCGGAAAAAATCGTCGCCGCTGCCAAAAATACGGATAAAACGTTAATTACGGACGTTTCCGTTTTTGACTTGTACGAAGGCGAAAACCTGGGCGACAAAAAGTCGATTGCCATTCAGCTGACGATCCAGCCGGCGGAAAAAACGATGACGGACGAAGAAATCGAAAGCGTCTGCCGCCGTGTCGTCGGAGCCGTCGCCGCTGCGACCGGAGCTGTTTTAAGGAGTTAAAATGAGAAAAAAACCGTTATTAAACAGCGCCGTTTTAATGCCGGAAAACGGTAAAAAACCGAAACAACTGGTTATTTATCTGCACGGTATGGGCGGAACGGGCGAAACAAACGCCTGGTTTGTCAAAGAATTACAGCAGGTTATGCCGAATGCCGTTTTTTACGTTCCCGACGGTCTGGAACCGATGGACGGCAATGAAGAAGCCCGGCAATGGTTCGGCATACCGAAAAATTTCAAAGACGTCTGGTTTACGATTCCGCCGGAAAAGCTGGGAAAGAAACCTTTGAAAAAGCTGACGCGCATGTACAACTGGTATAATTCGGCGGCGTTAAAAGTCATCGAATTTATCCGGGAACGCATGGATTTCCATAAAATAGGGGCGCAGGACACCTATATTTTCGGCGTATCGCAGGGCGCCATGATGGCGGTTCAAATGATTGCCGAATCCGATCTGTTGGCAGATTGGAGCTCTGAGGGCACATTAATTCCTTTGGGCGGCGTAATGATCATCGCCGGCTGCCTGATCAATGCGGCCGAAGTCGAAGCCCACCCGTCTTTGGCGCGGCCGGAATTCATTTTTGTTCACGGATCGGAAGATACGACCGTTCCTTTCCGCGCTTATCTGCTGACGGATAAAACGCTGCTGAAATGCGGGCAAAAAACCGTTTCAAAAATCATCTGGGGGAAAGACCATACGTTTTTTGAAAAAGAAGCGATGGACGAAATCCTGCGGCTGGCAAAGCCCTGGGGCGACAGATACTTATAACCATAAAGGCTTCGTTAACCCGAAGCCTTTTTGATATATTCCGGCGGCAGAAAACCGTTTTTCAACACCAGCATATAATGCCGGATCCGTTTAAAAAAAACGTCATCGTCGTCTTGAACGGTTTCCCATGCCAATTTTGAAAAATCCAGACAAGTTACACATTCGATTTTTTCTTCGTCAAACAGCCAGACAGATTCCACAATTTCCGGATCGTTTAAAATATCTTCGGGGAAACAAAAACAATCCCGCAACTTTTTAAATTCCCGTATTTTGCGGCAGCCCGTGTCGGGCGCCTGTTCCGTCAGGCATGATATGGCGCGCGAACGGCCCGGGAACACCGTTTCCAGACAGGCGATAATCTTTGATTTCCGCGCGCTTCCCGCCCTTTGCGCATAATGGCGCAACCGTGTTTCATCTGATAAAAGCGGGCTCTTTATTCCATTTTCCAGTACGTCGTTCGGAATTGCAATATAAGAATATAACATTCAAAACAGCCTTTTGCGGATCAAACTTTTCGGCTTTATGATATTCATGTCCGGTAAAAAAGTCTTTCAAAAAATACTGGACAAATTTTTTGGACAAATGTATTATTTCTATAAAGT
>JAJXEL010000163.1 GCA_021639925.1 Alphaproteobacteria bacterium
CTCCAATCCAAAAACATATCCCCCGCATTACGCGGGGGATATGTTTTTGGTCGGAGCGACAGGATTTGAACCTGCGACCTCTTGATCCCAAATCAAGAGCGCTACCAGACTGCGCTACGCTCCGTTCAAATGAACTCTACAAACTCCCGGCTGTTTTTTCAAGATTAAAAAAGGAATGAACAACAACGTTTCCTTTCTCTATTCCGGCTCTCTTCGCCGCGCCGCCCTTTAATTCCAAAACGCCCTTCACGCTTCGGGACGACTGAATCTCATCGTGAGAAAACGGCGCCGTATTTTCAACAATTTCCCTGATTTCGCCATGTTCGTCAATAAACAGCATGTCCAAAGATTCCGGCGTATTTGCCATCCACATACTGACCTTTTTGTTGACGGGAAATAAAAACAACATGCCTTCATCGTCTTTCAGATCCGTGCGATACATCAAACCGCGTTCCCGTTTCGCGTTCGTGTCGGCAATTTCTACCGTTAATACGACAGCTGGGCGGTCCTGGCGCAAAACCCGTATCGTTTCTTTGGCAAAAGTTATTTCCGTTTTATCCGAAGACTTATCGGGCAAACAACCCGCGATAAGAACAATTCCGAAAAACAAAACAAATCGTTTCATGGATTCCTCCCGAAAAAAACGGGCCGTTTTGCGCGACAGCCCGTTTCCAGTTCAGTTTCGTTATTTTGAAAAAGGAGAATACGTCTTCATATTGACAACTTTATTTTCTTCTTTTTTGTCGTCTTTTTTATCTTCGTTTTTATTTCCGGCGTTTTTTTCGTCGGCCGCTTCCGTCAACGGAGAATCGTCCGCGCCCGCGTCGTCGCCGTCCAAAGCCTTGCTCATCGTTTCGTTGAAATTTAAAATTTCTTCGGGCGTCGTAACAATGGTCTTTTCGTCCTTGGTGGCCGGAGAATTCAGTTTCAGCTGCGTTTTGCCGTCAATCGTCGTCAAATCTACGGTCGATTTGTTCTGATAATCCAGGAATGTCAAAGCCGAAGAAGACGGCTGCGCTTTCAAAGCCACCGCGGATCCGACCGTTTCCGTCAAAGCCAGAATAGCCGTATCCCCGGACATATCCAGACTGGACGTTGCCCCGTCAATGACCATGGCGGCATTGCCCGTGCTGACCATATCGAAAGCCGCTTCGCCCGAACCGGTCAGCCCCAGATAAATGTTATTCTTTTTCGTATCGTCCGTAATCGCAATGGAACGAATGGAATCCGTCAGCCCGACACTGATTTTGCCGGCATATACGTCCGTCAGCGACAAAGTGGCGTTTTTACGGTCAACCGCTATGGCGGCAATCGGATATTTATCCTTGTGCATCATGGCAAAAGAAGTCGTATCGTTGTCCGCCGTCCAGACGCCGCGGATATTTCCGCCGGAATCTTTTAACAGGAAAACTTCGGCTTCGACAACGACGGGAATGCCGGCGTCTTTTTTATCTATTTCTTCGCCTTGCTTCGCCGTCTGCCCCTTTCTTTGCTGGGCAAAAGCGGACGAATTCATCGTCGTTCCCGTCAGCCCGGCGTATGCTGAAAAACACATTAACCCCGTTACCAGATATTTTAACGTGCGGTACTTTTTTTCTAATTTTTGAATGCGTAATTCTAAATTTTCCATTGTCTGCTCCATCGGATAACAGGAATTTCGTTAATTTAAAAATAAAGACAACTTGTTAATTATCTATGAATAATCCGGTATGCTCAACCGTTTATTTTTTCTGCGGGATCCATTTTTTAACGGCAACGGCCTTCCCCGTCTGAGACCGCATAATCCTGGTCGAACCGAACTGGCCGGCCTGCAGCCTTTCGTCTTTTGAAGCCGCCCCGGCATAAAATTCGGTCATGGCCTGTAAACTGATTTCGGTGTCCTTTCCCGACGCGAAAGCTTCGGCATAAGGAGCGTGCGTTGAAATCAGCCGATAAATATAATCCGTTGAGTAAGCCCCGAAACGCGCCCAAATCGTCTGTAAAAAAGAAACCGTCCTGCGGTTCATTGACCGGTACGACAAAACGGGACGTTCCGATCCGTACAACCGGTACGAATTGGGTTCGACGGGCCCGCGTTCCGCCGCCAGAAAAATCCCCGGAACAAAACGTTTTCCCTGCGTCAATGCCGCATAATACCCTTGGGACAAAAACATTAAATACTGCATTTTCATCGGCTGAAGGTATTCGCCGTCATTCAGCGCCGCGTCCAAAAACCATTCGGCCACATCAAAAACAGACTCCGCAGGCGGTATTTCCATTTGAAATTTCTCCGGAATTCAGATAAAAGAAAACAATGCGTAAGTTTTATCAAGCTTTAACGTTATCTGATAAAAAAAAGGTTAAAGTCTGTAAAGGGGAATGATTTTTCATGGAAAATAATAACAACACGAACGATCCGAAGACAATACCCGCACAAAATCCTGCCGGAGTGAAAACTCCTCTGGTCAAACGTGTCAAGATTCCGACAGTGCGCCCGGGAACCCCGCCGCAGCCGGCTGCAGCTCCCGCGCAGAATCCGGCGGTTGAAACAGACCCCGCCGCCCGGGTAGAAGCCGGACATACCGAAACAAAGGAACCGGATCTGCCCCCGGAAAATAAAAAAGAAGTCGTTCCCCAGGCCATAGAAGCCGATGAAATTGAAAAAGCCCCCGTACGCAAAAAACGCAGAGGCGTTTCGTCTGGCGGCGCGATTCCTTCTTTGGACGATGCGACAAAGAAAAAAGCCGAAGAACAATTGCACAAGGCGAAAGCAAAAGCGAAAAGCCTGCTGTCAAACAAATGGAACCGGCTGGGGCTGCTGGTCGTTTTGCTGGTTATTATCTGTTTCGGCGTTTATTCGTCTTTGCCCATAATCGCCGAAAAAAAACTGCCTGAAATTTTCGCGGCAAACGGCATGCCGTTTAAAACGTTTAAAATCAAACAGATTACAATCGACACAATGGAATTGACGAACGTTTCCGATAAAACGGGAACCATGACCATTTCGTCAATGAAATTCAATTATTCTCTGTTCAGCCTGTTTTCCAGCAACATTATCCGGTCTATGGAATTAACGGGCGTGAACATCAACGGCGAAAAAAGATCCGACGGTATTTCCCTGGGCGCGCTGGGCGGATTGATTTATTCCCCCGTCAATGCGCAAAAAGGAAAAGAAATCACCATCAATTCCCTGCAGGTTAAAAACGGCCGGTTTATTTTGAAAAACGACGCGCCGCCTGAAAAAATAATCAACGAATTCGGCGAAGAGGAAGAAGTCGACAATACGATTATCATAAATTTCACGGCGAACGGCACATTAGGCAAAACCGGACTGAACATGCAGATTTCAACGGATTATTCTTCGCCGCAAATGGCCGTTAAGACTCAGACGTCGTTAAATAAAACGGCCATGACGTCCCAGATCAAAACAGAAATTACCGAAGGAAATCTGTTAAAGGATTCCGCCAACACCGGATCTGTTTCCGGTAATCTGGAAATTTCCGTCAACAGCGGCGTTTTGTCAAAAGGACAGGCCGATCTGTTGTTGTCGTCTTCGTCGCAGAAGCTGAAATTAAAGGCGGACGTCACTCCGAAGGGCGACAGTTTTGACATAGCCGTCAATCTGGAACGTTCTTTTGAAAATCCGCAGGACGCCATCGGAAAATTCGTCGGCAGCCTGGCATTGCAGGCAAATGATGTTACCGTCAAAGGAACGTTCCAAAATTTTGAAGGAACGCTGCCGCTGCAAATGAACGCGCCGGCGCTGACAACGGGAAAACTGGCCGTTCAGGATTTAAAAACGGAAATGGACGTCAAATTTTCGTGTGCGGGATCGGCTTGCTCGGCTGCTTTGACAAAACCGATGAAATTTTCTTTCACCAGTCTAC
>JAJXEL010000020.1 GCA_021639925.1 Alphaproteobacteria bacterium
CAGATATATACTTACTATCAACGTATTTTATCATTATCGCATACATACCGGAAAATACGGTCATGTCGGAATTTGATCGTTTTTTGAGGAAAGACTACCGAAACGCGAAAAAGTTTATGCGGGGATTTTTTGACTTTCTGATCAGGGGCGAAAAGTTTTCGTCCTTTTCTTTTATTTCGTCTGCGGCAGAATTGTTACGCAAAATCCGTTCGCCGTATTGGCGTAATCTGTCTGGCAGCGATAAACCGAAGCGATTTTGGTTATGATGGACAGGCCCAGTCCGCTGCCGTCGATTTTTTGGCCGGCCGGGCGGTAAAATCTTTGTCCCAAGTGTTTAAGTTGTTCGGGGGCGACGGTTGTATCAGAGTTACAAACGCTGATTTTGCCGTCTGTTAGCGTTATGGTGACAGTCGCGCCGGCGGGGCTGTATTTGACGGCGTTATCAACCAGATTGCGCAGCATCAGCGCAACCCAGACGGGATTGCCGTTTTGAAACGGCGGCGGGCCGGAAATTTGTTCATTAAGGGTAATTTGTTTCGCCGCTGCGGCCGGAGCGTATTCGTCTTTTATCCGGGCGGCGATCTGTTGCCAGTCCAAAGGTTCATTATCGCGCGGCAGGGCGTCAAGGCCGGTTTCGATCCGCGAAAAGGCCAGCAGTTGTTCTACCAGGCGCGTTGAACGGTCTATGCCGTGTTCCAGTTTGTGAAGCGATTCTTTGATGGCCCGCGGATTGTCCGCGGACATTTGTGCGACTTCCAGCTGGACTTTTAAAGCGCTTAGCGGGCTGCGCAGTTCATGGGCGGAATCGGCGATAAAATGGCGTTCCCTTTGGAGCATGTCTTCTATTCTGGCGAAAAGCCGGTTGACTTCGCGGGTCAAGGGGGTGACTTCCGCGGGAATATTTGTTTCGTCTATCGGGGACAGGTCGTCGGCCGCGCGGGTTTTCAGCTGCGCCGCCAGGCGATTTAAAGAAGAAAATTCTTTTGTCAGCATGAAAATAATGGCCGCCAGCAAAACGGCCAGGCCGATTCCCCAGGGAGCCATGAATTCTTCAAACATATCTTCGACAATTTCGTTGCGGAAGTCCAGTTCCTGGCCGACGGCGACAATATACTGTTTATCCGTTGACATCAGTCTGATAACGCGCCAGTCTTCGTCATCAATCCGTTCTGTTCCAAAGCTGCCCGTTTTGCCGAACGCAGGAAAATCACGGCCTTTTTCCCCGTCGTGAAAAACACGTTCCCCGGCGTTGTTGAAAACGGCAAAACCGATTGCTTCTTCTTCGTTTTCCGCATTGGGAATATCGTCAATCAGCCTGTCGCTGATTTTTTGGATTCCCGGGGCCGCATGTGTCCAATCCGCTATTGACAATTGGCGCGCCAGGGCAATCTGGTAAGTATCGAAAAACTCGTTGACTTTTTCACGGCATTCTTTCCAGGACAGAACGCCCGCCGCTGTAAAAACGGCCAGGGAAATTAATGCGAAAAAGATCATCAGCCTGAAACGCAGATTGAGTTTGCGCATGTTATTCAATCCTCCATAATATAGCCGATTTTATTGATCGTTTTGACGATGTCTTTGCCGAGTTTTTTGCGCAGATGGTGAATGTGGACTTCCACGGCGTTGCTGGAAACGTCGTCGTTCCAGGAATAAATTTTATTTTCAATGGCTTCTTTGGACAGGACTTTGTTGCGGTTAAACAAAAGAAGTTCCAAAAGAGCCGTTTCTTTGGGGGACAGAGTGATTTCCCGTTCGTTAAAAAACGTTTTGCGGGTTTGCGGGTTGAACGTGATTTCCCGGTATTTGATTTCAGGGGCGCTGACGCCGCTGCTGCGGCGGATCAGGGCGTTCAGGCGGGCCTGGACTTCTTTAAGGGAAAAAGGTTTGCCGAGGTAATCGTCAGCGCCGTTGTTCAGGCCGGCGATCCTTTCGTCTACGTCGCCGCGCGCGGTTAAAATCAATACCGGCGCTGTATATCCCTGGGCGCGCCAGTCTTTTAAAATCGAAAGACCGTCGCGTCCCGGCAGCCCCAGATCAAGGACGACAGCGTCGTATCCGGTTTGAAGCAAGGCTTCGTGTCCGTCATTGCCGTCGGAAAACCAGTCGACGGTAAAGCCCAGTTTTTCCAGGCCGTTTTTTATGCCGTCGCCGATCAGGCTGTCGTCCTCGATAAGTAAAATACGCATTTTATTTCTTCAGCGTTACGACGTCTACGTCGATTTCCGTGTCTTTAAACATGTCTTTATCGACTTCGCCTTCAATGATTAATTCGCTGTCGGGAGTGGCGGTGACGCCTTTCCAGTCGTCGTCGTCAATTTCAATCGTAATCGTTCCGGTTGCGTCTTTGAACAGGTATTTTTCATTGCCCAGGCTTTTTTCGATTTTCCCGGCCAGTTTGACGGGAGTATCATCGGAAACTTTCAATGCTTCCGCAACCGTCATGACAGGCAGACCGGGGCCCTGAAAACCGCCGCGGGGCTGTTGGGCCAGCGCGTTGCCGGACAAACCGAAAACCAAAGCCAGAGAGGTTAATGTCATGAATTTTTTCATTTCGTTTCTCCTTAATTAACAGTCATGTTGTTTTCGTGATGATTTCAGTTCAACATGGCGAACTTAAGGAACGCTTAAGTCGTTTTATTCTTTTTTCCAATGAATCCGCACGCGCGAAAAATCCTTTGTTTTATCAGGCGATGCGATCCTGTGCGTCGTCGTCAGGCCGTCGGTTTGAGTAAAGACGGCAATGTCGTCGTCAAATACGGCGGGTTTTTTAAAAGCTATTTCCATTTCCGCAATTTCGCGGGTTTTCCTGAAATCATGCGAAACGCTTTCCGCCGCCCACAAAGGATATACGGCGTTATTAACGTGGTCGTTTATGTCTATATCGTCGTAACGCACGGCAAATGAAGTTACGGAATCGTCTCTTTCCGGCAAAGGTATTGCCGGAAAAACCGTATCGATCATGCGTTCGTTATGCAGAATATAGGACGGCAGGTTTTTTGCCACGGCAACGGGGCGCAGTGTTTCCAGGCTGATTAATGCCCACTGGCTGGACGCGAAAAACAAAAGTTCGCCGTTTTCGGTTTCCGCTTTGAAATCGCGGATTCCGCTGACGGCCGTTTTGCCCGACGCCCATGTTGTTAATACGAATTTTTCCTGCCATTGCGGCAGGCGGTTGATTTTTAAATGGTAATTCGCGCCGACCCAGCCGATTCCGTGAGACAGGCAGAATTCATATCCGACGCCGAGCGCGTCCGCGTGCGCGTCTGCGGCGTCCTGAAACAGGTTAAACAGGCAGTGCAGGCGCAGTTGTTTTTTGCGGTCGCATTCATAAATTTTGACAATATGAGGCAAAGCAAGCGTTTCCATGTTTTCTCCGTTTGTTTTTTCCGATGTCCGGCGTTATACTGCGCCGCGTTTTGTCTGATGAAAGAATCTATAATGAAAGACGATAAATTAAAAGGCGTTTTTTGGGCGGGGCTGAGCATGGTGTTATGGGCCAGTTCTTTTCCCGTCGGGCGGACGTTGATTTCTAACCAAATGACGGATCCGGTGACGCTGGGCATGCTGCGTTTCGGTTTGGGCGGAGTGCTGATGTTGGCGTTCGGGCCGTTTTTAAAGCTGCGCGGGTTATTCCGGTTTTCAATAAAAGACGGCGTTTGTCTGGCTTTGCTGGGGTTGCTGGGAACGGCGCTGATGGCGATTTTCCTGTTTACGGCACAAAAAACGATTTCTTCGGTTAATTCGTCAATGATCGAAGCTTTGTCGCCGTTATTGATTTTTATTTTAAACTTGTGTCTGACACGCCGGTTTTCCGCATGGCAGGCGGCCGGTCTTTTGTTCGGGTTCGGCGGCTGTCTGATGGTGTTAAAAGTTGTGACGTTTGACGGATTTTATCTGGAATCTTATCAATTCGGAGATTTTTTAATCCTTTGTTCGTCTTTGTGCTGGTCGTTGTATTCCGTTTTGGGGCGTCCTGTCATTATGCGTGTCGGGGCATACAAATTTACCGCGTGGACGATGTTGTTCGGGGCGTTATGGCTGCTGGTGATTGACATCGCGGACTATGACGCCGTGATCTGGCCGAAAACAGGGTATGCCTGGGCTTTGGTCGGGTATTTCGCGGCTTTCCCGGCGGCGGTGGCTTTTTACGCCTGGAATGCGGCGCAGAACTATATTTCGCTGGCGTTATTGAGTCTGTCCGAGTACTTTACGCCATTCTGTACGGCTTTGATCGCTTTTGTGTGGCTGGGGGAAGGAATTACGATTTCCCAGATGACGGGCGCTTTGATTATCTGCGGGGCGGTGCTGATCGAACCGGAAATAACCGCTTTGTTAAAAAGGAAAAAAAATGCAGGATAAGCAGTTTTGGAACGCCAACTGGGCCGCGTGGCAGGAAGATTTTACCCCGTCGCCGTTCGCGCAAAAAGCCTTTAAGCTGATGAAAATAAAAGATATGCGCGATATTCTGGATCTGGGGTGCGGCAAAGGGCGCAACAGTTTGTTTTTCGCCGCGAACGGATTGAATGTGACGGCTATGGATATTTCGGACGAGGCGCTGGAAACGGTCGGTCGTCTGCGTCACCCGAAAATTACGACAGTCTGCGCGGATATTGCCGATGCTGATCTGGGAAAAGAAAAATATGACGCGGTATTCGCGTGTCTTTCCCTGCATTATTTCGGCGATTTGCAAACGCGGCGGATCATTGAAAAAATTTACCGCGCTTTGCGGCCGGGCGGACTGTTTTTTATCCGGTGCAAATCCGTTAAAGACCGCTTTTACGGTATCGGAGAACAAATCGGCGAAGATATTTTTTCCGACGATCTGACGCGTCATTTTTTCCGACCGGAGTATATGCGGGACATTTTATCCGCTTTTGAAACCGCCGCCGTTACGGAAGCTGAAGAAGATTATTTCGGTCCCTGCGCTTTTGTCGACGCCATTGCGGTAAAAGCGTTGTCTTGACATTCGGGCGTTTTGTTCTTATAAAATCAAAAACGGCTCATATAATTCCGCCGCGACGGGGGAAGTTTCTACTGAACAAAGTCCGTGTTCTGCTATGAGTGTTCGAAGCGCTGTTGTCAACGGCGGTCGGGCATTTTTTTATGTCTTGAAAAGGAAAAAGCGAATGAGTGTTCAGGTTATTAAAGGTCATATCGTGCACGCGCCGTCTTTCGGCCGGCTGGACGTTTTGGAAAACGGCTGCATCGTTTTAAACGACGGTAAAATCGACGGCGTTTTTGCCGAAGTCCCGGAACCGTATCAATCCGCCGCGTCCGTTGATTACGGCGACCGGCTGGTTATGCCTTCGTTCGCCGATATGCATATGCACGCGCCCCAATTTGCCATGCTGGGAATGGGTATGGATCTGCCTTTGCTGGACTGGCTGGATACGTATACCTTTAAAACGGAAGCGGCCTTTAAAGATACGGGTTATGCCCGCGGCGTTTATCAAAAGCTGGCGCGGGAAATGATTGCCAACGGGACGACGCGGGTCTGCGCTTTTTCTTCGCTGCACCGCGAATCAACGATGATTTTAATGGAAGAATTTGAAAAAGCCGGCATGACCGGGTATGTCGGCAAAGTCAATATGGACCGCAATTCCGGTGACGTATTGACCGAAACGACCGCGGAATCCATACGCGAAACGGAACGCTGGCTGGACGAAGCGTCGGGTAAGTTTGAACATATCAAGCCGATTTTAACGCCGCGTTTTACGCCGACCTGCACAAATGAATTAATGGCTTTTCTGGGGCGTCTGGCGCAGGAAAGGCATTTGCCCGTGCAGTCGCATTTATCTGAAAATACTTCTGAAATCGCGTGGGTTAAAGAACTGCACCCCGATTGTTCGCAGTATTGGGAAAGTTATAAAAAATTCGGTCTGTTTAACGACAGAACCGTTATGGCGCATTGCGTTCATTCCGACGAACGCGAACGCAAGGCCATGAAGGATAACGGCGTATGGGTCGCGCATTGTCCGGATTCCAACATCAATTTAATCAGCGGCACGGCGCCGGTGCGCAAGATGATGAACGAAGGGGTGCGCGTAACGTTGGGATCCGACATTGCCGGCGGCGCTTTGCTGGCGATGAATCAGGTTGTTACGGCGGCGATCCGCGCGTCCAAAGCCAAGCGGATTGAAACAAACTGGGGGGACGAATTTTTAACGGTAGCCGAAGCGTTTTATCTGGGTACGACGAGCGGCGCGAAATTTTTCGGCGCGGGCGACGGTTTCGCCAAAGGCGACAAGCTGCATGCGGTCGTTGTCGATGACGCTTCTTTGCCTCCCGCTGCGAAGAAGCTGTCGGTCAAAGAACGTTTCGAACGCGCTTTGTATCTGATGAACAAAGACAATATCATCGCCGTTTACAGCGACGGCCGGCAGGTGAAATAAAAGAACCGATTAAAAACAAATGTTTATGGATCGGCACAAGGACGAAAAGAAAGACTGTCTCCCTCCGGGCGGACGGCAAAGCAGGTCTGCAAAGAAAAATATAATAAAAACCGTCTGCTTAACGATTATTAAATTTCTTTTCGCGCTGTTGGTTTTGCTCTTTTTGCCGGTTGCGGCGATATTTGTATACCTTGTTTTTGATGACGCAGGATATTGTTTAGAACACGGCGGCGTTTGGGATCATGATCAGAAAATATGCCGTTATGATTGTTTGGCCTGGACAAAGGAAACGGGGTGTATTCCTCATGACGATCCGGATCCGGGAAGCAAATTGCATTATAAATAAAAGCCCGCCGAAAAAGTGGGCGGACATTCGAAAACCGTAAAGAATGTCAGCCCGGCTTATTGGGCGCACGGCTTTATTCGGCCGGCGTCCGCCCGGAAAAAATTAAAGTTTAATGCTGACGCAGGCCTGTGCCGCAATGCCTTCTTTGCGTCCCGTAAAGCCCAGTTGTTCGGTCGTGGTGGCTTTGATGCTGACGCGCGCGGCGGAAATATTCATTAAATCCGCCAGTTTTTCAGCGATTTCCAGCCGGTATGCGCCGATTTTCGGGCGTTCGCAGATAAAGGTAACGTCCGCGTTTAAAATTTGTCCGCCCAGGCCGTGAATTAAATTAACGGCGTATTTCAGGAAAACAGCCGAATCCGCGCCTTTCCATTTCATATCGGACGGCGGAAAGTGCAGGCCGATGTCGCCCGATCCGATCGCGCCCAGCAAAGCGTCCGTTAAAGCGTGCAGGCCGACGTCCGCGTCCGAATGACCTTCAAGCCCTTTGTCGTGCGGCACCTGAACGCCGCAAAGCGTTACAAAAGTGCCGTCCGTAAATTTATGAACGTCAAAGCCTGTCGCCGTACGGATATCGGCGCCTTTTCCTTTCAGCAGAATTTCGGCGCGCGTCAGGTCTTCCTGCGTCGTGATTTTAAAGTTTTCTTCGTTGCCTTTGGTTAAAACGACGGTCATGCCCGCCTGTTCGGCAACGCAGGCGTCGTCGGTCAGTTCCTGTCCTTTGACGGATTCGTGCGCCGCCAGAATTTCGGCATAAGGAAATCCTTGCGGCGTTTGAACGCGGTACAGGCCGCAACGGTCAACCGTGCGGGTGATGACGGTCTGTCCGGCTCTGTCCGTTCCGGCTTTGATCGTATCCGTTACGGGCAGGGCGGGAATGGCGCCCTGATGTTCTTTGACGGCGGCAATCACGCGGTTGATCACGCCGAAATCAACAAACGGGCGCGCGCCGTCGTGAATTAAAACAATGTCCGGGTTTTCCTGCCGCAGGCTTTCCAGGCCCAGGCGGACGGAATCCTGGCGCGTCGGGCCGCCGAACGCCGGCGGCAAAACAGGCAGGTTTTCCGCCGCGCATTGGTATAAAGGCAAATCGTCGGGGTGAATAACGGCGCGCACGCAGGAAACGCCGGGGTGGGCGCAAAACGTTGCCAGAGAACGGCGCAGCACCATCTGTGAACCGATCGTTCTGTATTGTTTGGGCATTTCGCCGCCGAAGCGGTGGCCTCTGCCCGCGGCGACAATTAAAACGGCGCACTTGACCATGGATTATTCTCCCTTTAAATTTTTATCCGAGATTAAAACAGATTTTCATTTTAGAAAAGAAGAAGATGTCTTTTGCGCCTTTAAAAATCGGTTCCTTATCTGTTCCGCCCGTCGTCGGCGCGCCGATGGCCGGCGTGACGGACGAACCGATGCGTCAGGTTATCCGCGGGTTCGGAAAGGAATTATTATTTACGGAAATGATTCTGGCCGCGTCGCTGGTTCATGCCCACAAACAAACGCGCAAAATGGCGCTCTGCTGTGAATCGGACTGTCCCGTCGGCGTTCAGCTGGAAGGATCGGATCCCGCCGTTATGGCGCGGGCGGCGCAAATTGTTGAAGAAAGCGGGCGGGCGGCGCTGATTGACATTAATATGGGCTGTCCCGTGCCGAAAATCGTTAAAACGGGCGGCGGATCGGCGTTGATGAACGATCCGGAACGGGCGGAAAAAATCGTCCGGGCGGTAACGGCGACGGTCGGATTGCCCGTAACGGTGAAATTCCGGCTGGGCTGGGACGAAAATCATCTGAATTATTTGGATTTCGGCCGGCGTATGCAGGACGCGGGCGCGGCGGCCGTGACTTTACATGCCAGAACGCGCATGCAGTTTTACAGCGGGACGGCGGATCGGGCTGGCGTTGAAAAATTAAAAAAAGCCCTCGGCATACCCGTGATTGCCAACGGCGATGTCAGAACGCCGGCAGACGTTGTTGAAGTGTTAAGCAAAACCGGAGCGGACGCGGTGATGATCGGGCGGGGGTTGTTGGGAAAACCGTGGATTTTAGCGCAGTGCCGCGCGGCTTTGGAAGGCGGAGGCGTTGCAGAACCGCCCGATGTATGCCGGGTTGTCCTTGACCATTTCGATAAAATGAAAAAATATTACGGACATAAGGCGATTTTTATCGCGCGAAAGCATATTGGCTGGTATTCTTTGGGAATAAAAGGCGGATCGGCTTTTCGCGGGGAGGTCAACAAAACGGCGCGGGAAGAGGATTTGTTTTCTTTAATTCGGGATTTTTTCGGCGGTTTACATGGAACATCAAAATGAAGGGCTGGGCGCGGTTGTGGAAAAATATCTGCGCCGGTTTTACGCGGACGCCGCCGAAGTCGCCGAACAGGCCGGCGTTTATGATTCCGTTATGGCGGAAGTTGAACGCAGGTTAATCGCGGTGACTTTGGACGTCGCAAACGGCAATCGTTTGAAAACGGCCAGAATTTTGGGGCTGAACAGAAATACGTTATTAAAAAAAATGCGCAAATTCGGTCTGGACGACAAACTGATTGAAAAAAACGGGGAGGTTCGTTTCCCTTATAAAAAACGGAGAAAAAGATGAGGATCATTGTCTGCGGCGCCGGCCGAGTCGGTTCGACCATCGCGCGTTATCTGGCCGAAGACGACAACGACGTTGTTTTAATTGATACGGACGAAGAACGTTTAATGGATTTAACGTCAACTATGGACGTACGTCCCGTCGTCGGGTTTGCTTCGTATCCGTCCGTTCTGGAGCAGGCCGACGCGCAGGATACGGATATGCTGATCGCCGTGACCGCGTCGGACGAAGTCAACATGGTGACGTGTCAGGCGGCCAATTCCCTGTTTAAAGTGCCGACAAAAATCGCGCGGCTGCGCTCTAACGAATACACAAACCAAAAATGGCGCAAATTCTATACGCATGACGCTTTGCCGATCGACGTCGTTATTTCGCCCGAAGTCGAAATCGCACGGTCTATCCGGCGCAATATTTCTTTCCCCGGCGCGTTTGAAGTTATTCCTTTGGCGATGGACAAGGTTTACCTGCTGGGAATTCATTGCGACGAAGTGTGCCCGATGATTAATACGCCTTTGCGCCAGCTGACGGAGTTGTTCCCAGACGTCAATGCGGTTGTCGCGGCTTTGGTGCGGGATTCAAAGCTGATTATCGCCGACAGCAGCACGCGTATTTTAGCCGGCGATGACGTTTATGTTATTGTGCCTTCCGAATCCGTGCGCCGGATTTTGACTTTATTCGGGCGGGATCAGGAAAGGGCGCAGAGCGTTTTAATTCTGGGCGGCAACAATATCGGGTTAAATCTGGCGCGTTATCTGGAAAAAGCGTCGCATATGCACGTAACGCTGATTGAAGAAGACGAAGAACGGGCCAAATATTTGGCGGAAACGCTGTCGCAGACCACGGTTATTCAAGGGGATTTTTTAAGCACGGATCTGTTGGAAGAAGCCGATATCGACGTTATTGAAACGGTTATCGCCGTCAGTTCAAAAGACGAAGACAATATCCTGGCGTCTTTGATGGCCAAAAAATACGGTGTGGAACAGACTGTTTCCGTTATTGAAAAGCCGCTGTATTCCCAACTGGTCGTCAATCTGGGCATTGATGTGATCATTGACCCGAAAGACATTATGGTATCAACGATTTTACAGCATGTCCGGCGCGGTAAAATTTACGCGGCTTATTCCATTCGTTCGGGGCTGTGCGAGGTATTGGAAGCAGATGTGTTCGATACGTTTGAATATACGGGAAAGGCTTTGCGCGACGTGCGGCTGCCCGCGGGCGTGATTATCGGCGCGATTGTGCGTGACGCCGAGGCTTTGCCCCTGCGCGGCGATACCGTCATTGAAAGCGGCGACCGGCTGGTCTTGTTCGCCGATGCGGAAGCCGTTAAACAAGTGGAAAAAATGTTTTCTGTCGGATTGGAGTTTTTTTAATGCAGTGCATTTATCCTTTTCCCCGCGCCGTCTTATTCGACTGGGACAATACGCTGATGGACACAACGCCCGTTTTGTTCAAGGCGTTTTGCGTTATGCGCCGGCATTACGATCTGCCTGAATATTCCATGGAAGAATATCAGGCTAAAACCGGGCTGTCCCTGCGGGAAACGTTTCCCGATCTGTTCGGCGACAGGTGGGAAGAAGCCAAAAAGGTTTATCTGGACGCTTATCAGGAAAATCATCTGGCCCTGTTGACGCCGTTTGAAAAAGCCCGCGAACTGGTGGCTTTCGTTCATGATAAAACCGGGCGGGCAGGCGTCGTCAGCAATAAAACGGGTTTCATTTTGCGCGAAGAAGTCGATTATCTGGGCTGGCAGGATTATTTTTATGCGGTCGTCGGCGCCGGCGACGCGCCGAAAGACAAGCCTGCGCCGGATCCCGTCTTTAAGGCTTTGGAGGGAACGGGCATCGTTTATGAAAACGGACGGCTGTCCGAACCGGTCTGGTTCGTCGGAGACGGCGACGCCGATATGCGGTGCGCTGCCGCGGCAGGGTGTCTGCCTGTACGCATGGCAAACGAAAATAAAGACGGGCCCGGCGTAATGACTGTAAAAAATTGCGCCGAGCTGCTGTCTGTCCTTTACTCTTACGGATAAATGATTTAATAAAGACGACAGTTGATTTTCAACAAGGGGAACGACAATGGTTGATAAAAATCAAAATGTGCAGGATGTGTTTCTGAATCATATCCGCAAAACAAAAACGCCCGTAACCGTTTATCTGATCTGCGGCGTTAAGCTTCAGGGAATTATTACCTGGTTCGATAATTTTTCAATGCTGCTGCGTCGCGACGGACATACCCAGCTGGTATATAAACATGCCGTGTCAACGATTATGCCGGCTGTTCCCGTCGCGCTGTTTGATGACGAAGACGCCGGCGCGCAAACGGCGGACGAATAAGGAACTTTCTTTTGTCTGAAAAGACTTTCGTCCTGCACCCTGTCTTGAAAAACGCCGCCGATACGGGGCGGTCGGTTCAGGCAGGGTTGGAAGAAATTAAAAATCTGACGGCCGCAATAGACTTGATTGTCGTTGCGGCTGAAGCCGTATTATTAAACAAAACAAACGCGTCTTTGTTTATCGGCAAAGGAACGGCGGAACGCATCGGCGCCGAAATCAAAGAAAAGGAAATCCGGCTGGCCGTCGTTAATTGCGCTTTGTCCCCGATTCAGCAGCGTAATTTGGAAAAGTTGTGGAATTGCAAAGTGATTGACAGGACGGCGTTAATTCTGGAGATTTTCGGCGAACGCGCCAGAACGAAAGAAGGCGTTCTGCAAGTCGAGCTGGCTCATTTGAATTATCAGCGTTCCCGTTTGGTGCGCGGCTGGACGCATTTGGAACGCCAGCGCGGCGGCAGAGGCTTTTTGGGCGGGCCGGGGGAAACGCAGATCGAACTGGACCGGCGCGTTATTACGGACAACATTGCCAAGCTGAAAAAAGAGCTGGAAGAAGTTAAAAGAACGCGTCAGCTGCATCGCGAAGCCAGGCGGCGGGTACCGTATCCGATCGTCGCGCTGGTCGGATATACGAACGCCGGCAAATCAACTCTGTTTAATCGTTTGACCAATGCCGGCGTTTTTGCCAGGGATATGTTGTTTGCGACTTTGGATCCGACAATGCGTTTATTAAAATTGCCGTCCGGAAGACGGGTGATCCTGTCCGATACCGTCGGCTTTATTTCCGATCTGCCGACGGAGCTGGTCGCCGCGTTCAGGGCCACGCTGGAAGAAGTATTGGAAGCGTCGCTGATTTTACATGTGCGCGATATTTCACACCCTGATACGGCGGCGCAAAAAACAGATGTCGAAGAGGTTTTGAAGGTTTTGGGGCTGGGGGCGCAGGTTGACCGCGGGTTGGTCGAGGTTTTAAACAAAGCCGATTTGCTTGACGGGCAGAGCCGGGCGGCTTTGGCTGCGGCTGCTGTGCGAAACAAAAGGCAGATTCCTGTTTCCGCCGTTACGGGCGAAGGCGTGGCGGAACTGCTGGCTTTGATTGAAAATTCTTTGGCGGCGGGCCGCGCGGAAATGACGGCGGATATTCCGGTTGCCGACGGCGCGGCTTTGGCGTATTTATATCGGATCGGCGAAGTATTGGACAGGATTGACGGCGATCAGGTATGTCATGTCCGTGTCCGGCTGGATCAGGCCGATATTCAAAAATTTAAAAATTCTTTTCCACAGGTGGTTTATGCGTTGTCCTGACCTTCGTAAAGTGGCGGAAGTTATTACGGTTATTTCCCGGGAAGAAGTCCTGCCGCGATTTAAGCATTTGTCCGTGTCGGATATTGATACAAAAAATTCTTCGGAAGATTTTGTCACGACCGCCGATACGGAAACGGAAAAACGGCTGACAAACGAATTGACGGCTTTGCTGCCCGGTTCTTTGGTCGTCGGGGAAGAAGCCGCGTTTAAGGATCCTTCCGTTCTGGATTATTTAAAAGACGACAAGCCGGTCTGGGTGATTGATCCGATTGACGGAACGATGAACTTCGCTTACGGACGCAGCGAAATCGGCGTCGTCGTCGCTTTGGTCTATAAAGGGGAAACCGTGGCGGGCTGGTTATTTAATCCGGTCTATCAGCGCATGATTATGGGGGAAAAAGGCTGCGGCGCCTGGTATGAAGACAAAAAGCTGAAAGTCGCCGAGGTTAGCGATCTGCAGAAAATGACCGGCGTTGTCGGGCGGCGCGTGGCCTTTAAAGACGAACGGCTGCCAAAGCCCGTCTGGTGGGGCAGCGCTTCGTTCGGGTATATGTTGATTATTTCCGGCGGAACGCATTATTCGGCTTACCGCACGAAAATTATCAAGCCGTGGGATCATGCCGCAGGCGTTATGCTGCATGCCGAAGCGGGCGGGTATACGTCCTATGTCGACGGAAAGTCTTATACGCCTTTGGTCGGCGCCAATCATCTGATTTCCGCACCGAATAAAGAGGCTTGGGAATATCTGCGCGCTAACTTGTGCGCCAAAGCAGATTAATCCTTTTGGACCAGCCGGGCGGATATTTTATATTTTCCCGGCGTCGTCATGTTCCTGATTTCACCCGTAAACGTTATTAAAGGATAGGATACCGTCCATGGTCTGAAGCCTTTTTCTCGGGCGACAGAGGTGATTTTTAATCCGTCAGGGCCGGCGTATACGGTATAAACGCCGGCTTTTAAAATGTCGCTGCGGGAATATTGGTGTTTGGCCGGGCATTGATCCTGCGAATCTATGGTGACAAACAAAGCGTCCAGATCCGTCATCTGGCAGGCGTCGTAAGCGCCTACTTTGTTGTGGGCGTATCCGATTTTAAAGCCGTTCTTTTCATACAGGCAAAGTCCGTAAGGGCAGATTGTCGTTAATTCCTGTTCTTGTCTGTTTTCTTCCAGCCAGGCGTTTTTCATCATTTGATCGGAAGCGCCTTCTTTAAAAACCAGCATGTCTTCTTTATTTCTGAACGCGGCGGCCGCTGAAGAAACATACATATCCGGCAAAACCGTAAAAAACGGGGTGAACAGGCTGAAACAAAAAACGGCAAGCCCCCATAAACGGTGTTTTCCCTGCCACAGGCAGGTCCATAATCCGCCGAATACGGCCGCCATCAGTCCCCAAAACGGCATGGGCGGAAACTGATAAACGGCATGGGGCAGGCCGGCGGTTATTTCCGCGGCTTTGTTGATCAGAGATATGCCCGAAGAGGCGAATATCAAAAAAGGTTTTTCCAGCCCGAACGGCATCATAATTGTTCCGGCCGTCAAAGCCGGCATAACCCAGATTCCCGTAACCGAAGAGCTGAGCAGATTGCCGATTAAAGAGTAAACGGGCAGGCGTTTAAAATGAAAAACGGTAAAAGGAGCCGTCGCAAACGAAGCGATAAGCGTGGTTAAAGCGACAGCGGCCAGGCAGGAAAGAATGTAAAACGGAACGCCTTCTTTTTTTTCCAGCAGGCGGGTATATTTCCCGATACCGGCTTCGTATGCGCAGATCAGCGCGGTTACGGCGGCAAACGACAGTTGAAATCCGGCGGAACAAATTGATTCCGGGAAAAACAACAGAATAAAAAACGCCGCCCAGGCCAAAGAAACGACAGACAGGGCGCGGCGGTTGAACAATATGGCCGTCAGGACGAAAGCCAGCATGATAAACGCCCGCTGTGCAGGATAAGAAGCCCCTGAAATATGCAGGTAGGCAAAGCAGACTATCAGGGAAAACAGGGCCGCAATTTTTTTCGTGTTCCAATACAGGGCGGCGCCGGGAATTAAGGCCAGGAATGTTCTGGTCACCGCAAAAACCAATCCTGCCAGCAGCGACATATGCAGCCCGGATACCGACAGGATATGGGCAATGCCCGCGTCTCGGTAATTTTGAACGATTTTCAATGGTATGCCTTTGGCGCTGCCGGTAATTAAAGCTTTTGCGACGCCGGCCGTGTCGGCGGGCATGACGTCGTTGATTTTTTGATTGATGGCGCTGCGCACGGTCGAACTGCCGGATTGTTTCAGAATTTTAAAATCGTTATGGGCAAATCCGATCGCGCCGATTTGTTGAAAATACAACAGGCGGCTGAAATCAAAACCGGCCGGCGTGCTGGCCGGATACGGGGTGGAAAGAAAAGCTTCGGTTTCGACAACATCGTTTGTCTGCGGCGTTTGTTGTCCGGCAGGCAGGTTCAGCCATATCTTTGCCGGGGTTTTCCAGTCGGGAAAAGAACCGATCCGGACATTTTTTAAAATCAGGCGGCTGTGTCCGTCAGGATATTCCGAAACTTCCTGAACGGTTCCCGTTACGGACAAAAGCCCCGTGCGCATTTTAATACGCGGTTCGCTGAGAGAAAAAACACGCAGCTGTGTGAAAAAAATACCAGCGCAGAACAGTGCAAAAAATCCCGCCGCAAACAGGCAGACGGCATTTTTGCGGCAGTCCCGGACAAGAAAACAGGCGCAGGCAAAAATACAAAAAGTCGTCGTAATCAGCGGTTCTTCCGGCAAAGAAAAATAAAAACCGATTCCCGCGCCGAACATGACGGGAAGCCACAGGGCAACCCGGTCTTTTTCCATCAGAAAAAAGCCGTTCAGCCAATACCCAAACCGGCGGCAATAATCTGTAAAAGCCGACATAAAATAACCTGATTGTTACAATATTAAAGGTATAGTATATAAATTATATTTTTTATGCAACCGGCAGAAAAAAATAAAAACAGTCCCCGTGTTTCAGGGACTGTTTTTATAAAAACGGCCTTTTAAGCGGCATTAAGCAGATAAGACAGCCGCGCCGTTTCCAGAAAATCGGGCGAATACAGCAATGCGATTTCTTCTTCTTTGGTAAATTCGGTTTTTACGCCGTAATTGATGAAGTTTTCCAGCTTGATCCGTCCCTGTGTTAAAACCTGTTCGTCAAAATCGGGCGCCGGGCCGTTGACCGGCAGCATCAGAATATGCAAAGCGTTCAGGTCGGAATCGCGGATAACGTCAATAACGCCCTGTTCATATACGGCATATTGCTGCAATTCGGACAGGTTATGCTGCGCTTTTTGCAAAATGGAAGGAACATTTAATTCTTCGGGAATAATGAAGTATTTATGTTTTTTGGCTTTTAATCCCGATTCTTCGCGCGACGACAGAACGGAAACGGGAATCGAAAATGTCAGACCGATCGTAACGGGCAAAACCCACCAGAACAAAACATTGACGTATTTCCAAACGACAACGGTTGTCACCAGGCCTAAAAGCGTATGCCAAAAGTGGACTTTCGCCGCCGTTTTCCACGGTGTTCCCGTTTCATCGCGGTTCTGCGGATTCCAGCCGACGGACGAACCGAACAAAATGTCAAATACAAATTTGCTTTGGAACATCATCATGACGGGGGCCGTCAGCGCGCTGAACAAAATTTCCGCCGCAACGCTTTTGACTGCGCTGAAAATGCCGTCGATATTTTTCCGGCTGTTTTGGGTTATATAAACGATCAATCCCAAAAATTTGGGAAAAACAAGCATAAACATAGACAGCAAAAACAAGCTGACGGTGCCGACTTTATCAAAAACAGGCCATGTCGGAAACAAAGAATAGCCGACAGGGAAATAATTCGGCGGAATTAAGGCTTTGCCCAATGCCGCGGCAATGCCGACCAGCAAAAAACACAGCCAAAGCGGCGATGAAACGTAGGACATTATACCGATTAAAAAGTGAATCCGGCTGACAGGGTTTAAGTTGCGTGACAACAGCACTTTGATATGCTGCAAATTACCCTGGCACCAGCGTCTGTCGCGAATGGCAAAGTCAATCATGCTGGGCGGACATTCTTCATAACTGCCGTTTAATTCGGGCAGCAGCCATGTCCGCCACCCGCCGCGGCAAATTAAAGACGCTTCGACAAAATCATGGCTGAGAATATGGCCGCCAAAAGGGGCTTTTCCTGTTAAAACAGGCAGTTTGCAGCAATCCATAAACGCTTTGACGCGAATGATGGCATTGTGTCCCCAATAATTGCTTTCGCCGTCCTGCCAATAGGCGGAACCCGCCGCAACGACGCTGCCGTATACTTTTCCGGCAAACTGTTGAATTCGGGCAAACAAAGAGTTCCTGTTGATGCACATCGGCGGCGCCTGAATGATGCCGGTATCCGTGTTGACCTGCATTAACTGAGCCATTTTCAGCATTGTCCGGCCGGCCAAAAGGCTGTCCGCGTCCAGGACAATCATAAAATCGTACAGGCGTCCCCATTTTTTACAGAAATCTTCGATATTGCCGCTTTTACGGGCGGTGTTCTGCACGCGGCGGCGGTAATACAAATGTATGTTCCGCGGCATGCGGCGTTGGGTTTCCAGCCACATTTTTTCTTCTTTTACCCAGGTTTTCGGGTTCGTCGTGTCGCTGAGAACGAAAATATCAAAATGGCTGCCTTGACCGGTTTGATCCAGTTCCTGCGCCATGGCTAACAGATTGGCGTAAACTTTGACGGGTTCTTCGTTATAAATCGGCATTAAGACGGCGGTCTTGCCGCTTAAGGATACGTCGTCGGCCGCCCATTTCAGCCCGATCGGTTTTTTACGCCGCAGAAGTTCGAAAAAACCAAACAGGCTGGACCAGAAAAACAGCGCGATCCAACCGAAAGTCAGGCTGAATAAAGAGATCATCAGGACTTTCGTGTAAATATAGGAATCACTGGGAATCGCCGTAATCCATTTTAAAGTGGCGATCAGCGTGCTGAACGCCGTCAGGCCGAAAACCAGACGGCGGCGGCGGGAAACCTGCTTTTTGGTGATCGGAACGTATTCTCTCATTTCTTTTTTTCCTTTTTTAAACAAGAAAATATTCTGCCCAACCAATGAACTTCGTCAATCGTCTGGGGTTTCATGCGTTCAAATTGGTATTCGGGAGCGTTTACGACGGCCTGCTGCTGCATTTTCCGTACCAGTTCCGGAGGAATTTTTCCTTTGACAAGATCTTTGACCGGACAGATTTTCGCGCCGTCAAAAATTGAAAAAAACAGTTTGAAATAAGCGACAGTCTGGCTTTTTTCAAAGGAAATGTCGTTGAAAATCTTTAACGCGTTGTCAAACAAAATTTCGTCGGCCCGGCGAACCAGTTCTTCGGCCGTTTCAGACCGGATATCCGCCGCCGATAAAAAAGACGAAATATCATCGTCGGTCAGTCCGGACATCGGATAGCCGAGTGTTTGCAGGTAAACGCGCGCCACGTCGCGCAGGCTTTGAATCTTTATGGAAGCCATTGGTAGCTCCATATTTCAGAGATGTGGCGGCCTTTTTTAACAACGGAAGCTCTTAACTCTGAAATTTTGCCGTTGGGTTTAAAATCAATATAAGCCGTCAGGCCGCCCGTGGCCGGATTATAAACCAGCTGCTGCTGGACGATCTTGCCTTCGCTGGCGGAAGTTTCCAAAACGGCGATTCCTTTTTCGACTTCTTCCTGCATATTCAGGATATCAAAGTCAATAACGAATTTGCGTTTTTCCGTTTCCTTCATGCCCGAAACGCCGCCGACGCCCGTCCTGGTCGCGGTAACGGCGCCGGGAATTTTTTCAACGGGAAGGTCGGTAAACCAATGCAGATTATATGTATACCGCAATTCCTGTCCGGCAGAGATTTTTTCCGCGGGAACCCAATAGGCTACGACGTTGTCATGTATTTCCTGGTCCGACGGAATTTCGACCAGTTCGACGACGCCTTTGCCCCAGTCGCCGACAGGTTCGACCCATGCGCTGGGGCGTTGTTCGTAACGGGCTTCGAAATCCAGATAATTGGACAGGTCGCGGTCCCGTTGCAGAAGGCCGAAGCCTTTCGGATTTTCATCGGCGAAATCACTGACGCGCAGATATTTTGAATTGTCCAAAGGCCGCCACAGCCATTCGCCGTTTGCATTTAAAACCAACAGGCCGTCGCTGTCATGAACTTCGGGACGGAAATCGTCGAATTTATTTTTGGTGTTTTCGCCGAACAAATACATCGACGTTAACGGAGCTATGCCCAGTTTGCCGATTTCTTTTCTGGTAAATAAGCGTGTTTCAACGTGAATAACCGTATCCGCGCCGGGTGTAACGGTGAATTTATAGGCGCCCGTTATGCTGGGGCTGTCCAGCAGGGCGTAAATAACGGCCGAATTATCGTGCCATCTGGGACGCTGAAGCCAGAATTCTTTGAAAACCGGAAATTCTTCGCCTGTCGGGACTGCAGTGTCAATCGCCAGTCCGCGCGCGGAAAGGCCATATTTTTGTCCTTCGGCCAAAGCGCGGAAATAGCTGGCGCCGAGAAAAGAAATCAGTTCGTCGAAATAATCGTCCGTATTTAAAGGGTAATGCAATCTGAAACCGGCGTAACCGATATCAGACAGATGTTCGGTGTTCAAACGGTTATGGCCGAAATTGAAAAAATCAGGCGAATATTTTAACGGGTAAGACTTGCCCCCGATGATTTCATTGATTTTTACGGAATTCTGAAACAGGGCGCCGGCATGAAAAAACTGAAGTTCAAACGGTTTATGTGTGCCGTACCAGGGGCCTTTTTCCCGTTTAAAGCGGATTGAACGGTATTCGTCATAGTCAATGTCCTGCAGTTCTTTCGGCAGATCTTTTCCCGGGGCGACAAAAGGCAGTTCGGACAAAGCTTTGGCTTTCGCCGCCAGTTTTTCAAAGCTGAATGAGCTTTCGGCGCGGTCTATGCTGAGCAAAGACTTTTCTATTTTATAATCTCTGTAAAAAAAGGCGCCTTTTATAACTGCGAATAAAATCAGAGCGGCAGCCAGCCCTTTTGCGACATGTTTGATTTGTTTCCTCATTCAATCACCTGAAACGCTGCCGGGATTTTTCCCGAAATTCTGCGGCAGAGCTTTGTTATTATCAAAATACCAAAAACAGGGACAAGCGAGTTTCCGACGCAAGAGGACAGCATTGATATCGGCGCGCAACCATACTTGCAGTCTGAACCGCATCTCAAATGATCCCTTCTGCCCTAAAA
>JAJXEL010000021.1:0-15300 GCA_021639925.1 Alphaproteobacteria bacterium
TTTTTAATTTAACAAATAAGCCGGCGCAATTATGCTTGTCTTTAAGTTGATATAAAATTATCCCTTTTTGGATTTCATTTTAAATGCAGGTTGTCACAGGCTGTATTTGCCGTCCGGAGAAACAATTTGATTTTTTTGTCCGCCCAGACTACCTTGATTTTGTTTAAAATAAATTCTGACAGAGGGTATATGTTGGAAATTGCAGTAAAAAGGTAATCGGCTTTTTTGTGCTGTGTTACCTGTGAAAACATCGGGCAGATATAAAAATAACCGTGATGTGAGGTGTTGTTTTACCTGCAGAAAATCCAATATAAATAAGAACTCTTCACGTCCTTGCATACGCGGCGAACAGGGAAAAAATCGAAGCGTTCTCAGACAGATAACCGTTAATTTTCAAAAGGACACTTTTATGATTGATATCAGACCTGAAATTCCCGCGGATTATGATGAAATCCGCTGGCTTGTCCGCAAATCTTTTGAAACCGCCGAACATACGAACGGCGACGAATATAATCTGGTCGGCCGTTTAAGAAACAGCAGCGGTTATATTCCCGGACTTTCCCTTGTCGCGGAACAAGACGGAAAGCTTGTCGGACATATTATGTTTACGCAAATACGCGCCGGACAGACGACACAACTGATTTTAGCGCCGTTATCCGTCCTGCCTGAATATCAAAGACAGGGAATCGGCAGCGCTTTGATTACGGCGGGACATGCGGCCGCGCAGAAAACGGAATATGAATTTTCGATTCTGGTCGGCCACGCTTCTTATTATCCGAAATTCGGCTATCGCCCGGCGTCGGAATTCGGCTTGAAATGCCCGATTGAAAGCGTTCCGGCTGAATGTTTTATGGCTTTTAACCTAAAAGGCAGAAAAACATTCCTGAATGCCGCGATTGAATTTCCTCCGGTATTTTTTGAATAATTTAATTTTCAACGGCAATCTTTTTCCCGGACCTGTCAAAACGGCGGCGACCCCAGGGAGATTGTTCGCTTTCGCTCACCCCTCAAGGGGGCCGCTCGGACTGCCGTCCTACGCGTCGTAAACCTGCGGTTTACCAAACCCCCTACGGGGGTTCCAATCCCGGTTCTCCTAAAATAAAAAAACCACCCTGTCGGGTGGATTTTTTTATTTTGGCGACCCCAGGGGGATTCGAACCCCCGTTACCGCCGTGAAAGGGCGATGTCCTAGGCCTCTAGACGATGGGGTCATCGTGTCAAGTCGGCTTATATATAAAGATTATCCGACTTGCCGTCAATACATTTTATACACAAAATGCATTTTTTTTACTTTAATCGTAATTCCTCATTAAACCGACCAGCTTTCCCTGAATCGTTATACGCTCGGAACTGTATGTCCGCGTTTCATAATCCTTATTGCACGGTTCCAGCAAAACCGCATTCCCCTTACGTCTGATTTTTTTCAGCGTCACCTCGCACCCGTCAACCAAAGCAACGGCAATTTCACCGTTTTCTACAGAATTTGTCCGCCGGATAATGACCGTATCCCCGTCCAAAATTCCGGCTTCAATCATTGAATCCCCCGCGACCGTCAAGGCGTAATGTTCCCCGTTTCCGATCATATTCGCCGGAACGGCAACCGTTTCGTTGCTGCGCAAAGCTTCAATCGGCGTACCGGCCGCGATCTTTCCATAACGCGGCAGCTCAACCGAATTGGCCGCCAGATTTTCGCTTAAACGCGAAAAAGACCGAGTCGTTTGTCTGCTGACCAGATCCCTGGCCGACATGACCTGACATTCCGCCCGATTATCCGGCAAACGCAAAACCTCCAAAGCCCTGGCCCGATTCGGCAGACGGCGGATAAAACCGCGTTCTTCCAAACCGGAAATTAAACGGTGAATTCCCGATTTGGATTTCAAACCGATCGCTTCTTTCATTTCTTCAAACGACGGAGAAACGCCGTCTTCACGCAAACGCTTTTCAATTAACATCAGCAGTTGGTATTGTCTTTTTGTCAGCATAAAGCCCCCGCGAACAAAGTTTCTCTTTTTGTTCTACTTTAGTTCTTTATTTTTATCAAGAAAATTTTTAACCTTTTAACCTATATTTCTAAAAGCGATTTACCTGCCGGAGTCTTTTAAAGTTGTTTTTTATTCGTTTTTTCGTTTGTTTAATTCTGATATGCGGCGGACAGGCCGCTTTTGCGGTTTCGCCGTGGGGCAGCGCCGATCCCGCAGCGCCGCGAAAGGCGATAAAAGGCGTTTGGGGCACCGAAAGCAAAATTTCCGAAAATAACAAACAAGATGCTTTTGACGTCGCGGGATTGTTTTTTGACGGAGAAGAAGAAACAGACGAAGAAATTCCTTTGCCGCCGTGGCTGGAACATGCCGTCGCCATACCCGATGTTGATGAAAGCAGCCCGATGATCGCGATCGTTATTGACGATTTGGGCGTTAACCGGAAAATGACAAAAGAAGTTTTGGATTTGCCGGCGCCGCTGACGGCTTCTTTTTTGTATTATGCCGACGATTTGCCCGACCAGACACAAGCGGCCAGAGCCGCCGGACATGAACTGCTGGTCCATACGCCGATGGAACCCATCAATGCCAAATTCAACCCCGGCCCCGGCGCTTTGCGAACAGGAATGCCGGAGGAAGAAATAAAGGACAGACTGGCTTTGATGTTGGATTCTTTTCCGGGATACGTCGGCATTAATAACCATATGGGCAGCCGTTTTACCGCAGACCGGCCGGCCATGCGGGCGGTTATGGAAGAAGTCGAAAAAAGAGGATTGCTTTTTTTAGATTCGCTGACGTCAAGCCGCAGCGTTGCCAAAAAAATCGCCCGCGAACAAAATATTCCCTATGCCGTGCGCAACGTTTTTTTAGATAACTCGCAAAATGAACAGGAAATCATGAAACAGCTTTCTTTGCTGGAAAAGCATGCTCTCCGGCATCGGTTCGCCGTCGGCATCGGCCACCCGCACAAAGCGACCGTCAACGCTTTAAAAAAATGGATTCCGCGGGCCAAGCAAAAAGGATTTGTTTTCGTTCCCGTCAGCATGATCGCCGTTTACCTGCAGGACGAAGTGCAATCTGAAAATGTCCGGGCTTTAAATCTGCACGACGAATGGGAATAAAATTATTCCAACGCGACGCTGTCCAGACTTTCGGGATCTTCTCCCAATAAAATCGCCAGATTCTTTAAATATCTTAACCCGTTGTATTTTCTGTACTCTTCAACGGAAGCTTCTCTTTTGGCCGCTTCGACGGTTTCATCAGCTTTGGGCAGCATCATGGGAAAAAAGGTAACGGCCCCGCTGACCGGTTCGCGCTGAATTTCCAGCCAGCCGTTTGTCAAAGAAAACAAATATGTCGCAATCGCCGGCGGTTCTTTAACAATTTTTACCTTTAATCCGGACAAATTATGCACCAACAGCATTTCACCGGGTTCAACATACTGCGTTGTAAAAATGCCGCGCACGTCAGTATCCAAAAAATCATTAATCATAATTACAGGCAATTCGGGCATATTTTTCCCCCTTTTCAAAAACGGATTCTATTATACGGAAAACGGGGAAAAAAACAAAATAAAAGCTCCGGATATTGTTTACCGAAGCTTTTTCTGTGTTTTTCCCGGCGGGAATAAATTTTTTTACTTTTTACGATTCTTTTTTTGTATTTTCCGGAACAAAGCAGTTCATAAGCGACCGGATCACGCTTTTTCTTTGTTTTCATCGAAATCTCCTTTTTTCATAATCCCGTAAAAGATATCGGACAAATCAAATCAAGAGTCAATATGCCGCGCAAGAAAACAATTTATGCGCCGTTTAAAAAACATATACTTCACAAAACCGGGAAAAAGCCATGAACAGAAAGACAAAAAAATTTGTACTTGTTTTAGGAATCGCTTCATTTTTTTGTATGGGGTTTACCGCTTCAAACGATACGCCGAAAACACACAAATTCAGCAAAACGATTGAAAAAGAACGACCGCAATTGAATGAAGAAACCAAACGCCTGATCGCCGCTTATCGTGAAAATCCGACGGAAGAAAACCGCGCGGCGCTAAGAAAGCAGGTTGAAATCAATTACGATAATGTCATTGCCCGCAAAAAGGCCAAACTGGAAGAATTGAAACAAACAGCCAGACACGAATCTAAAATCCGTGAAATGCAGCAGATTGTAGACGAAGTCGTTCAAGACAAAGAAAACCGCATTGAACAGACGATGCGCCGTTTTACCGATCCGCGTCTGCGTCCCGGCGCGCGGGTGGCTAAAGACGGATATCTGCCTGTTTTAGGCGCAACGCAAAACATCGAAATCGCCTATACGCCGGTAACAAAAGAAGAATACGCCGTATTTTTACAACAGACCGGCCGCCCCGGACAACCGTTTTCTGCTTACGAAGCCCGCCACCCTGCCACAAACGTTTCCTATAACGACGCCGACGCGTACGCCCGCTGGCTTTCTGCCCGGGATAAAGAAGCGGTTTACCGTCTGCCGACTGAAAAAGAATGGGAATTGGCGGCCGGTCATATGCCCAAAGACGCAGATTTCAACAACGGCGTCCAAACGGCGACAACTTCGGTCGACGCTTATAAAAACACTTTATCGGCCAGCGGAGCGATTGATATGTGGGGGAATTGCTGGGAATGGACGTCAACGCCCAAAAACGACGCCACCCAAACGGTCAAAGGCGGTTCTTTTGATTCGCCGCGCCTGAAATGCCGCACCGAAGAACGCGCGGAAAGCCGCGATCCCGCGAAAGGATATGATAACGTTTGCTTTCGCCTGGTACGGGAAAAATAAAACAATAACTTTTAAAATGAAAGGAAGAACACCATGAATAAATTATTTATCTTTGCTTTGCTCGGATTATTTGTAGCCGGTATTCATTCTCCCGCTTTTGCAAAAGACGATACACTCGTGACCACTGTAGAAAGAAAAGACGGGTTAAAAGAAGGGCATAAAAAAGCCCCGGACGGAATGAAAGAAGGTCTGAAATACGGATTAAAAGACGGATTAAAGGAAGGATTAAAAGACGGCGATAAAAAGAACGTCGCGGCCTCTAAACCCGCCCAAAAGAAAAAATTAAAGCAAGGACTGAAAAACGGCCATAAAAATATTAAATCCGCAGAATAACCAATATTATCAAAGCTCCCTTTCTTGCTTTTCTAATGGCATGGGGGAGCTTTTTTGTATTTCATTCATTTTTTTATTAAAACAAAAGTCTCCGGCGGTTTCCCGCCGAAGGCTTTTTCTTTTGTTATCCCTGTCCGGAGGACGTTTCCCCCGTACGGGTAGTACTAAGCGTTGCGTACAGCCGCCTGAGCCGCAGCCAGACGCGCGATGGGCACGCGGAACGGCGAGCAGGAAACGTACGTTAAACCGACGCGGTGGCAGAAATCAATCGTCGCCGGATCGCCGCCGTGTTCGCCGCAGATGCCCAGCTTAATGTTCGGGCGGGTCTTGCGGCCTTTTTCGACAGCCATCTGAACCAGCTGGCCGACGCCTTCTTCGTCAATCGATTTGAACGGGTCTTTGGCAAAGATACCTTTGGCAACGTAATTCGGCAGGAAAGATCCCGCGTCGTCACGGCTCATACCCAGCGTCGTCTGCGTCAGGTCGTTCGTGCCAAAGCTGAAGAATTCCGCCGTTTCGGCAACTTTGTCAGCCGTCAGGGCGGCACGCGGCATTTCAATCATGGTACCAACCATATAATTGAATTTCACGTCAGCCTTTTCCATGACTTCTTCGGCTTTTTTCACGATGATCGCTTTCATCATGTCCAGTTCTTTTTTCGTGTCGATCAGCGGAACCATGACTTCGGGTTCAACCTGTTTGCCCAGTTCCTTGGAAGCTTCGACAGCGGCTTCGAAAATCGCCTGCGCCTGCATTTCCGTGATTTCCGGATACGTCAGCCCCAGACGGCAGCCGCGCAGACCCAGCATCGGGTTGGCTTCGTGCAGCTGATGGACGCGCGCCTGAACGGCTTCCAAAGAAATTCCCAGTTCCTTAGCGATTTCGCGCTGTTCCGGTTCTTTCGTCGGCAGGAATTCGTGCAAAGGCGGATCCAGCAGACGAATCGTCACGGGCAGACCTTCCAGAGCCAGGAACAGGCCTTTGAAGTCTTCGCGCTGATACGGCAGCAGCTTCGCCAAAGCGGCGCGGCGGGCTTCTTCGTTTTCAGCCAGAATCATTTCACGCATGTGCTTGATGCGCATCGGATCAAAGAACATATGTTCCGTACGGCACAAACCGATTCCTTCGGCGCCAAACTTGCGGGCAACCTGCGCGTCATGCGGCGTATCGGCGTTCGTGCGGACTTTCAGCTTGCGGACTTCGTCAGCCCAGCCCATGAACACACCGAAATCACCGGTCAGTTCGGCGTCTTTCAACGCAACCGCGCCGTTGATGACTTCACCGGTCGTTCCGTCCAGCGTAATGACTTCGCCTTCTTTGATTTCAACGCCTTTGATCGTCATTTTCTTCGCAGCGTAATCGACTTTAACATCGGCAGCGCCGCAAACGGCCGGCGTACCCATACCGCGGGCAACCACGGCCGCGTGAGACGTCATACCGCCGCGCGCCGTCAAAATACCCTGGGAAGAATGCATGCCGTGAATGTCTTCCGGAGACGTTTCAACACGAACCAGAACGACTTTTTTGCCTTCTTCGGCCCATTTTTCAGCGTCGTCGGCCGAAAAAACAACCTGCCCCACGGCAGCGCCCGGAGAAGCGTTCAAAGCCTGCGTCAACAAGCGGCCTTCCTTGATCGCGTCTTTTTTGGCTTTCGGATCCAAAGTCGGGTGCAGCAGATCGTCCAGCTGTTTGGGTTCAACGCGCATCAAAGCGGTTTTCTTGTCAATCAAGCCTTCGTTGACCATATCGACGGCCATTTTCACGGCAGCAGCAGCCGTACGTTTGCCGTTACGTGTCTGCAGCATGTACAATTTGCCGTTCTGAATGGTGAATTCCATATCCTGCATGTCGCGGTAATGTTTTTCCAGCGTTTCGCGGATATCGCACAGCTGTTTATACAATTCCGGCATGGCTTCTTCCATGCAGGGCAGATCGGAACCGCGTTCCTTTTTACCTTCTTTGGAAATCTGCTGCGGCGTACGGATACCGGCCACGACGTCTTCGCCCTGGGCCTTGATCAAAAATTCGCCGTAAAAAGCGTTCTTACCCGTGGACGGGTCGCGCGAGAAGCAGACGCCCGTCGCGGAATCGTCGCCGGCGTTGCCGAATACCATTGTCTGAACGTTAACGGCCGTACCCCAGTCTTCGGGAATATCGTTTAACTTACGATAGTAAATAGCGCGGTCAACCATCCAGCTCATGAACACGGCGCCGATGCCGCCCCACAGCTGTTCATTGGGATCCTGCGGAACGGGCTTGCCGAATTTTTCACCGATTTTTTTGTATTCGGCGATCAGTTCTTTCAAATCGTCAACCGTCATATCGGTATCGGATTTATAACCTTTCTTGTCTTTCAGCGCGGTCAGGGCATGTTCAAAGTTTTCATGTTTTACGCCCATCACAACGTCGGAATACATCTGAATGAAACGACGGTAAGAGTCATAAGCGAAACGTTCGTCGCCGGACGCTTTGGCCAGCCCTTTAACCGTTTCGTCCGTCAACCCCAGGTTCAGGACGGTGTCCATCATACCCGGCATGGAAATGCGGGCGCCGGAACGCACGGAAAACAGCAGCGGATCATTCGGATCGGCGAATTTTTTACCGACGATCGATTCACAGAAAGCGACGCCTTCTTTGACCTGTTCGGCCAGATCGGCGGGGAATGTTTTGCCGTTGGCGTAATAATACGTGCAGACTTCGGTGGAAATCGTGAAGCCGGGAGGAACGGGAATTCCGATTGAGCTCATTTCCGCCAGGTTAGCCCCTTTGCCGCCCAACAAATTTTTGTCGGAAGCTTTACCTTCGGCTTTTCCGTTGCCGAATTTATAAACCCATTTTGTCATGGTGGTTAGATATCTCCTTACCCTTCAATTACAGAAAAATCAGCGACGCCGCCCATTGCGCGCACGATCATGGATAACATGCGCAAACGGTTGGCGCGACGCTGAACGTCGTCACAGTTTACCTGGACTTTTTCAAAAAACGCATCGACGGGACCGCGCAGCTTTGCCAGATCCTCCATCGCGCCTTCGAAATCGTCCGAAGCAATCTTCTTTGAACTGTTTAACATAACTTGACTGAGCGCGTCAAACAATGCTCCTTCCTGTTCAGCGCCGAACAAAGCTTTGTCCGGTACCTGCGTATAAGAGCATTTATCCTTTCCTTCTTCGATACGGACGATATTTGCCGCGCGGCGGTACGCCGTCAGCAGGTTTTCCCCGTCTTCGGTTGAAAGAAATTTCGTCAAAGCGCCGACGCGCGCGATAATACGGCACAAGTCGATCAATTCAACATTGCTTCCCTGTGCCAGCCCGTAAACAGCCGCAATATAGTCATGGCGCACTCCCCGATCTTTCATTGCGACCTTCAGCCGTTCGGCAATAAAGTTCATCAACGAAATCATCTGGCGTACGGACCAGTTAATTAAAACGGTCGGTTCTCCGTTTTCACTTCTTTTTTCAGATTCCGTCATTGCTTCGGCAACGGCCGCCTGCGCCGAATCCCCGTAAACAGAACGGGAAGCATTTAACATCTGAAAAATCGGCATATTGATTTTGTTTTCCAAAATCAGCCGGACGACCCCCAGCGCGGCGCGGCGCAGCGCGAAGGGATCTTTAGACCCCGTCGGCTTCTGGTCAATCAGCCAGAACCCGACCAGAGTATCAATTTTGTCTGCCAAAGCAACGGCAATACTGACCGGCGCGGACGGACAGGCGTCTTTCGGCCCCAGCGGAGAATAATGTTCGGCGACCGCTTCGGCGACCGCTTCGTTTTCCCCGTCAAAACGCGCGTAGTACCGCCCCATGATCCCCTGCAGTTCGGGAAATTCCCCGACCATGCCGGTGGACAAATCGGCTTTGCACAACAACGCCGCGCGGTCCGCATCGGCAGCGTCTGCCCCCGGAATGTATTTCAACAGTTCGGGCAGCAATTTGCGTATCCGTTCGATCTTGTCGGCCACGGACCCCAGCTTGGCATGAAAAACGCGCGCCTGCAGTTTTTCAGCTTTGGAAGCCAGCGTCGTTTTGCGGTCTTCGTCCCAGAAAAAGCGGGCGTCGGACAGACGAGCGCGCAGCACGCGTTCGTTTCCGGCAACGATTTCCCTGCCGCCGTCAGCCGCTTTCATATTAGCGACGACAATAAACCGCGGCGCCATTTTGCCGTTTTCGTCCGTCATGCAAAAATATTTCTGGTTTGTCCGCATGGACGTAATCAGGACTTCTTGCGGCACGGACATAAACTCTTCGTCAATTTTTCCCATCAGCGGCACAGGATATTCCGCTAGCCCGGCGACTTCGTTCAACAGCCCGTCGTCTTCCAACAGTTTAAATCCGGCGCTTTTGGCCAAAGCATGCGCCTGTTCGGAAATCAGCCGTTTGCGTTCTTCTGGATCAATCAGGACAAAAGCGTCGCGGATTTTTTTCTGATAATCCGCGAAATCCTTTACTTCAAACGCCGCGGGCGCCAAAAAACGATGCCCGCAGGTTTTATCGCCCGATTTTACGCCGGCGAATTCGACCGGAACAACCACCCCGTCAAACAGACACACGATCGCGTGCAGCGGACGCACCCAATGTTCCTTGTGTTCCGCCCAGCGCATGGATTTCGGCCACGGAAAAGTCGTCAGCAAAGCCGTTACCGTTTCTTGCAAAACCTCGGCGGTCGGCCGCCCTTTGCGCGACAGAGAAGCAAAATAAAACGTGCCTTTCGGCGTTTCGCGGATTTCCAGCTGATCCTTGGTCATATTGACGGAACGCAGAAAACCGTTCAAAGCCTGTTCGGCCGCCGTGACCGCCGGTCCTTTGCGTTCTTCAACCAGGTCGGCTTGCGCTGCGGGCAATCCTTTGACGCACAGTCCCAAACGGCGGCTGGTAACGAAAGAAACGGCTTCGTCAAATTTCAGTTCGCTTTTAACCAAAGCGTCCGTAATGAATTTCCGGATATGTTCCGCGGCGTCAGCCTGCATGCGGGCGGGAATTTCTTCAGAGAACAATTCAAGGAAAAATTCGCTCATGACTTATCCCTCCGCCTTTAAATGCCCGCGGCTTTTCAGCCAGCCTTCGCAGCACCCTTTGGCCAAAGCGCGCACGCGCCCGATATAGGCCGCGCGCTCGGTTACGCTGATCACGCCTCTGGCGTCCAGCAGGTTAAACAGATGCGACGCTTTGATGCACTGGTCATAAGCCGGCAGAGGAATTTCGTCCTTCAGCAGGGCCTGACATTCTTTTTCCGCGTCTTTAAAATGCTGTAACAGCAAAGCCGTATCGGCGCATTCAAAGTTATATTTGGAATATTCGACTTCATTTTGATGAAACACGTCGCCGTACGTTACGCCGTCGCCGTTAAAATCAAGGTCATAAACGTTTTCAACGCCCTGAATATACATCGCCAGCCGTTCCAGCCCGTAAGTCAGTTCCGCGCAGACCGGAGAACATTCGAACCCGCCGACCTGCTGGAAATAGGTAAACTGCGACACTTCCATACCGTCGCACCAGACTTCCCAGCCCAGCCCCCAGGCGCCCAGCGTCGGGCTTTCCCAGTCGTCTTCGACAAAACGGATATCATGACGCGCCGGGTCAATACCCAGCACCTTCAGGCTGTCCAGATACAGCTCCTGCACATTTTCGGGCGAAGGTTTCAGGATCGCCTGATACTGGTAATAATGCTGCAAACGGTTAGGGTTTTCGCCATAACGGCCGTCAACGGGACGACGCGACGGCTGAACATAGGCCGCTTTCCAGTGTTCGGGTCCCAAAGCGCGCAAAATCGTCGCGGGGTGGAACGTGCCGGCGCCGACTTCCATATCGTAGGGCTGCAGGATAACGCACCCTTTTTGCGCCCAATAGGCATGCAGTTTAAGGATCAGTGACTGGAAATCGCTTCCTGTTTTATTAACCATTGCAAACTCGAGTTAAAGTTATTTAAACGTTTTAAAACTTTGCGAAAAAAATACTTCCGAATACCGCGCAGGTCAAGGAAAATTCTTTTCCCAAAAAGATAAAGTTGATAAAAACCTTTCCGGTTTGTAATAATGAAAGCAGGGATATCTTCGGACAAAGGAAAAAAGCAATGAAAATCAGCGTGGTCATTCCCGTTTACAATGCGGCGGAAGACGTCAAAAAGTGTTTGGAAAGCGTTAAGGAAAACTTTGATTTTTCCGACGGCGAAGTCATTATCGTCGACGATTGTTCGCAGGAAGAAACCGCGGCTTATTTAAAAAAGGAAGCCGCCACCAATCCCGATAAATTCACGCTGCTGCGCAACGGCGAAAACAGCGGTTTTCCCAAAACCTGCAACAACGGCATAGCCAAAGCGCAGGGGGAAATCGTCGTTTTACTGAACAGCGACACAATGATTCCCGCCGGTTTTAACGCCAAAATCGCCGCCTGTTTTGATTCCGACCCGTTAATCGCGGCAGCTTCGCCGATCGCGTCTTACAGCGGTTCGTATTTTATTCCCCTGCGCGACGGGGAAACGATTGCCTCAATGAACGAAAAGATTGAACAATTACACCTTCCGGCATATCCGACTATTCCGACTGCCGAAGGATTCTGCCTGTGCCTGCGCAAATCCGCCGTTGACAAATACGGCGCCCTGGACGAAATCTACGGCAAAGGATTCAACGAAGAACGCGACCTGTCGTTCCGCATGGCATCAAAAGGCCTGCGCTGCGCTTTAATCGACAATCTGTATGTTTACCACAAACGCCATGCTTCGTTCGGCAGCGCGGCGCGCAAACAACAGCTGGAAAAAAACGACAAAATTTTTAAAGACCGCTGGGGCGATCTGGTCAAACAGGAAAAAGATTTTACCAAACGCCGCAATCCGATTGACGCGCTGCGCCGCCAGATCCAACCCGAATATTTTAAAAAGGGCCTGTTTTATACCAAATCGGTTCTGCCGGATAAAACAATCTGGCGGATTTTCGGCATAAAGATTACGAAAAAGCACCAACCGCAATAAACCGGAAAACTATTTTTTATGAAAAACGGACTTAATCTTGCGCCAGATTTTTTTCCGCCGGATCCGTGCTGCTTCCTGTTCTTCTTTTTCTTCGGCATACATGGACAGGCGGCCTTTGGCTTCCTGCAGCACATCGTTTGTTCTGGCCAGCATGAAACTGGTCGGCGTATCGACCCAATCGCCGCGCCCTTTGCCGCACGGCGTTTTGGACTGAACCTTTTTAAACATATTGCCCAAAGCGGGAAACAGGCTTTTGCCCAAAAATCCCATAACGGGCATTTTTACGGTTTCCAAAGTATAATCCGCGCGTTTTAAGGTATAGGAATTATTGCACTTCGTTAAAACATGCGCCAGACGGGAATGGACTTTAAATACGTCTTTGGCATTAGCCGCCGCCAAAGCTTCCTGGAAAACTTCGTCCTTTTCGATTTCCTTGTCAAAAAAATCCGCCGGCGGATCCATTTCCGATAAAATAACGTTCAGGTCCAGCCCGTCTTCTTCGGGATCAATGTCCAGATGTTCGTGCATAACGCCGCGAACAACGGCGGATACCAAAGCATCGAACAAAAATTCTTCATTTGTCCACGGCTGTTCCTTTTCCCCCATTTTAATCGCTTTTTGATCCAGCACCTGATGGGCGCGGTACAGTTCCAGCCATTTTTCGGGGTTGTCTTTGTCCTTTAATAATTCAGCCGCTTTTGTTTTTTCCAGCGACTTGACGGCCTGGCGCAAAGCCTGGCAATCCTTCAGGTTTTTAACGGCGTCAACCAAAGCGAAAGTCTGCCAGCGTTCCAAAGATTCCTTAATCTGCTTTTCATTTTCGAATGTGACGAATTGACCGTCCTGCATAAAGACCTCATATACTTACTTTTTTTTATTTTCCTTAAAAGCCGGAGAAAAGTCAATTCTTCTTGGCGAAAGAATTCCTTAAGCCTTTTATTCTATACTGCCGTTAAATAAAAAAACAGGGAGAAAAACCATGATACGCCTTTTTGCCGGTATTGAACTGCCCGAAAATATCAAAGAACAGCTTTACGCTTTGCGCGGCGGCGTCCCGAACGCCAAATGGGTGGAAAAGGACAACCTGCACATTACGCTGCGTTTTATCGGCAATATAGACGAAGACGACGCCAACGACCTGCACGACGGTTTTATGCAGCTCCGCGCGCCCGCTTTCGATTTGCAAATGGCGCAGGTCGGTTTTTTTGCAAACGGCCTTCAAATGCGGCACCTGTGGGCCGGCGTCAGCAACTATCAGGCCCTGGATTTCCTGCATGACAAACTGGAAAGCGTTGTATCCCGCCACCGTCTGCCGCCCGACAAACATAAATTTCACGCGCATTGCACGCTGGCAAAACTTTACGGCGCCGGCATCGAAGACGTACATAAATTTTTAGAATACAACAACCTGTTCCGCTCGCCGGATTTTCATATCGACCATTTCACGCTGTTTTCCAGCCACCCGCGCACTGACGGCGACGGTTCCTACTACCGCGTCGAAGCGCAGTATCCTTTGTTCGGTTATTGGCAATAACGGCTAAATGTAATCGGAAATATACGGGCTTTCGTGCAAAATAACGTCGTCTAACCGGCGCACGGCGTCTATATCGCCTTCAATACGTTCGGCCCGGAACAGCTGCAATGCCGTTTTATACCCCAGCAGCAACGCCGTCAAAGTCGCAATGGACATACGGACATGGTAACGGGCAATATCGTCTTTCACGATCTTGCATTTTCCTTTTTTAAATAAAACGGTCAGTTTGATATTGTTCCAGTCCAAAAAAGAATCCGTCACTTCAATGGCGATACGCACGCCCTTTTCATTGGGATTGCAACTGTATTTTTTAAAAAATCCCGCCACATCGACAATGCGCCCCATAATATACGGCCGGATTGTTTCCCGGATATCGCCGTCATTCATATAAAAAGCGATCGGTTCATTGAAATAAGTGTTGCCGCGCACTTCGTCAATCATGGAATCATGGGCGCGGATATATTCCCACAGCCCTTTTTGCGCTTCCGTATTCAAATAAATCATTTCTTTGATATGCATAACGTCGTCTTTAATCAGATAAACCATGTATCCCAAAGGCTTTTCCTTCGCATCGTAATAAACCGCAACGGCGGTATCGTCTTCGTCCCAGCGCCAATATTCCTCCCACGCCAGTTTGTCGCGGTACAAACAGCCGTGCGTTTGTTTGGCAAAATGCGCATGCAAATCCATAAAATCTTCATTATCCCAATTCACGCGGCGCACAAATCCGGATACTTTAGCCTGTACGGGAATCTGACGGTCCTTGACCTTATAAGAAATCTTATTGGAAATAATTTCCCAGCCGAATTTACGGTACAACGGAATGGAATAAGGATAAAGCAAAGCCAGCAGCTGCCCTTTTTCTTTCATACGGATTAAACTTTTATGCATCAGGCTTGACATAATGCCTTTGCCGGAATATTCGGGATATGTACAAACGCTGGTGATAAAACCGATCGGATAAGAAGCATCATAAATATTCATTTTCAGCGGATAAACGGCAAACTGGGAAACCAGATCCTTATGATCGAAACAGCCCAGCACGTCGGCGCGTTCCAATACGGGGAACTTGGATTGTTTGATTTCGTCCGCCCGCCAGCCCGTGCGCATCAGTTCGTCTTCGGTCACCTGAAAAGAATAACGCAAAAGGGCGTTATATTGATCCAGATCTTTTGTAGATAAATTTCTGATGGAAAACTTTGATTTTTTATCTTTTTTTGAATCGCCCATTTAATGTTCCTCTGAAAACTTTTTTGATCCGTATAAAAGCGGCCCGGTTTTACGGCAGATAAGAACGTTCCGCGCATTTTTAAAAGCGCCGGCCGATACGGCGCCAATAACGCGAAAACAAATTTTTTAATGATACGGGAAGATTTTCATACGAATATTTTATCCTTTATTATTCTAAAGGATAGTATGAAACGGCCGGGCTTGTCAACTCGGGGCGGCGCGGGGTGTTTTTTACAAACGGCAAAACCTATGCCGACGGTTTTTCCTGCGGGGCTGTTGTTTTGACGGATTTCCACTGACGCGGATCCAAAAGAGCGGACAAAGCGACCGTCACGGTTCTTTCGTTTCCGCCTTGTTCATTCAGGCGGACATGCGGCGGCAGATCGGGAAATTCAATAACTCGTTCTACCAGCCATTTTGAAGACAAACCGCTGGCTTTTTGAAAAACATCGTTGGGCTGTACTGGGT
>JAJXEL010000021.1:15310-19904 GCA_021639925.1 Alphaproteobacteria bacterium
TTTCCATTTTTTCACGCTCTTTTTTCTTTTATGACTTACGGTTTCCTACCGTAACAAAGCAACATTTTAAATCAAGACTTTCCGAAGTTCAAATAAAAGTTATTTTTGAATCAAACGGCGCAGAACGGCAATCCTTCGCGCAGCGTCATCAGACCTGCGCATAAACTCTATGCGCAGCCGTTTTGCCCCGGCCGCCAGCATTTCGCGTTTTTTCACGACAGGCTGTTTTGACAACAGAAAATGACGGCAGTTTTTCATGACGGAAACAAATTCTCCATACCTTGACGTTATTATTTCCTGCCGGTTTTTGCCGCAGTTCTGACATTTTCCGTTTAACGCCGCATACGGACATGTTTCCGATATGAACAAAGGCGGATCCTGGTAAATCAAACCGGCCGCTTTGCCGGAAAAAGCTGCAAATAAAAAAGAAGGATCGGGCGTTTCCGGCGACACGACAAATCCGGACGCGCCCATATCCGACAACGCCTGCGCCGCAGAAGAATTGGCGGCGTAAACCGGCCAGTCAAAAGTCAAATCAACCTTTTGTCCTTTAAAGACGCTTAATCCCCATATATTGCCGATTTCAACTTTTTTAAATCCGGCGGCAATCAAAGCCTGAATTTTGGATTTTAACTTTTCCGTTTCCCATGCTCTGGCGACGGCCGGCAGAGCAAAACGAATCATTTCCCGCGGAAAATCTTTAAACAAATCCGGTTCGGTATTTTCGGACAGTTCAAAAACGATTTCGTCAACCGGTTCTTCTCCCCGCGCCAGCGCGGCCGCCAAAACCGGATCGTCCGTTTTAACACTGTAGAAAACAGCATCAGGCGGCGAAACAATCGCCGGAAACGTTTCCTGTTTTAAAATTTTTTCTTTTTCTGCCGTTTTTTGCAGTTCGCATTCCCGGATCAGTTTTTCCCCGGCCCGTTCGTACAGCCGCCGGCGCAGGTCATTTAAAACAGACAGCGGCGCAAACAGCCTGTCCGGATTTTCAATTTCTAATCCGCACAGAACAAGCCCCGTCCCGCCCGTCTTTGAAAAAGCGTCGGAAACAGCCTTTTGCGCCGTTTCAAAAGATTTCGCCGCGGCATAACTTCCCTGAACCGAAACGGTTATTCCCGCCGCTTCGGCAGAAATACCGTCTTTTTTAACAATAACTTTAACCGAAACAACATTTCCCGCAGGCTCCGATTCTTTCGGTTTTGTATAAGGATACGCCTTTTTCACCGCCCCCGACGACGACAGATAAACCGCCGCGCCGACCGGAATAAACGGCGCTTTTTCGGGCAAAACGATTTCTACCCGGCTGCCGGGCCGCGCTTCAAAAACGTTTTTTCCCTTTACCCGCAGTGTTTCGGCCGAAAATCCGAAAGGCCGTTCCGTTTTCGGCAAATCGACCTGAATTCCGTCGTACCTGCCGATCGCCGCAGCCGTTTTAAAACAGATGCGCCTGTCATTGCCATGCGCCGAAAAACTTTCAACATTTCCCAAAACCAGGCCGCGATGCCCGACGATATCCGGATCGACAACACTGAAATTCCGCCGCCCTTTTAAGTACAGCTCCGTCGTCGGGCGGCTGAAAATACAACTGATCCGGCCGCGTTTTTCCGCCAGCGTTTTCCGGTTTGTTTCCCCGTCCAGAATCGAACGGTAATAATCGGTGACGGCAGAAACGTACAGCGGGCTTTTTTTGCGCCCTTCGATTTTCAAAGCGGTCACGCCCGCCTTTTCCAGCAAACGCACATTTTCGCCCTGCGCCATATCTTTCATGGAAAAAACGTGTTTTGAACAGCCTGCAACGTTAAACAGTTCCCGGCAGGGATAAACGCATTTGCCCCGGTTGGCGCTGCGCCCCGCATAAACGGAAGAAAACAGACATAACCCGCTGTAGCTGTAACACAACGCGCCGTGAATAAAGACTTCCTTTTCAATGCCGGGCACATGGCAAATATCCGTAATTTCGTCCAAAGTCAGCTCGCGCGCCAGAACGACGCGTTTAAAGCCCAGATCGCGCAAAGCTTCCGCCCCTTCGCGGTTATGCACGGCCATCTGCGTGCTGGCATGCAGGCGCAAAGCGGGAAAATATTTTTTAATCAGCCGCGCCGTTCCCAAATCCTGAACGATAACGCCGTCGGCGCCCGCCGTACGGATAACCTGAAGCGTTTCAATCAGGCCCGGTTTTTCGTTTTCAAAAAAAACCGTATTGACCGCGACCAGCACTTTTTTGCCGTTTTTATGCGCGTAACGTACAAAACCGTCAAAAACGTCCGGCGTGAAGTTTTCCGCTTCAGCGCGGGCCGAAAATTGCAACAGCCCCAGATAAACCGCGTCCGCCCCATAGGCAAAAGCGGCATATCCCGATTCAACCTGCCCCGCGGGCGCCAACAGCTCAACCATTAAAATCCACCCCTGAAACGCGCATTGTGCCGGCGCTTAAAACGGCGCGCCCCCCGACGGGCCAGACAGCCGATCCGGCCTGATGCCCATAAGGAAGCCCTGTAAAGACGGGACATTTTATTCTGCGTTTCCATTCATTTAAAACATCTTCGATCGTTCCGTCCGCCGGATCTTTCGCTTTGCAGTCGATAAAAGCGCCGAAAACAACGGCGGCCGTTTTGTCAAAAACACCGACGTTTTCCAACTGCGTCAACAGACGGTCTATCACATAAGGCTCTTCGTTTAAATCCTCCAGCACCAAAATACCGCCGGACATGTCCGGGAAATAAGGCGATCCGGCCAGACCGGCGACCAAAGACAGGCACCCGCCGATCAGCCGGCCTGAAATTTCCGCGCCGTTATAATCCGATTCAAGCCCTGAAAAAACTTGCCCGCGCCCTTCCAGGCAATCAAACAAAGACTGTTCCGTATAAGGAAACATTTCCCGCCCGTGACGCGGTTTCATTAGATAACCGGAAAAACTGACCAGCCCCGATTTTTCCAGCAAAGCCAGTTGCAGCGCGGTCGTATCGCTTAATCCGACAAACGGTTTTTTATGATCCGAAATCAGACGGTAATCAATTTTGCCCAACATTCTGGCAGACCCGTATCCGCCGCAGGCGGCAATAATCAGATCAACGCCGTCGTCACAAAACAACGCCGCCAGATCATCGGCGCGTTCTTCGTCCGACCCGGCCAAAAAGCGGTTTTTCGCATACAGATGCGCTGATTTTCTGACTTGGAACCCTCTGCTTTTCCAATAAGAAATCCCCCGCGCCAAAGCGTTCGCGTCAACGGCGCCGGAGGGCGTTAAAACGCCGACGGTTTTCATGCGACAGCCTCATAAATACTGCGGGCAAAATCGCTCAGCGTTTCATCGCGCGCGCCCATAATGACAATCCTGTCGCCTTTGGCGGCCAGCCCTTTGACCAAAGTTATTATTTTTTTACGGTCGGGAATGAAATGCACCCGTTTTCCGGTACGTTCCAGATCTTTGACCAGATCGGCCGAAGAAATATCTTTCTGCGCCGTCCCGCCGGCATAGTAAATTTCCTGCATGATCAGCGTATCGTCCAGACTCAGCAGACGGTCAAACGCTTCGACGATCCCGGCGCGCATAATTTTCGTCGGTTTAAATCCGTGCGGCTGGTAAATGACGATCAACCGTCCTTTATATTCTTTTAAAGCGCTTAACGCGGCAGAAATTTTTTCGGGATTATGGGCAAAGTCATCAATAACGGCTATTCCTTTTCTGGTAACGCCGACAGTTTCCAAACGCCTGTGTATTCCTTTAAAGGATTCCAAAGCCTTCAAAGCCTGATTTCTGGGAATCCCGATCATTTCCGCAGCGGCGACCGCCGCCAAAGCATTAGCGACGTTATGGCGCCCGATGACCGGCAGAAAAACGTTTTCGCCGTCCAACATAAAACGCACGCCGTTTTCAACGGGGACAATATTCACGGCTTTTAAATCCGCGTCCGCGCCCTGAACGGAAAAGGACAACACATTTGAATTGCGATCTTTTAACGCGATCGTATCGGCATTATCCGCATTCAGTACGGCGCCGACAGAAGCCCGTTCAACAAAATCGCCGAACAGCACTTTTAATTCTTCAACAGGTTTATGGTCCAAAGAAATTGAGGTGACGATCGAAACGGCCGGTTTGTATAATTCAATCGACCCGTCGCTTTCGTCTGCTTCGATCACACAGAACGCGCCGTTGCCCGCAATAACGTTTCCCATACCCAGCGAATCCGCGTAATTCAACATGATTCCGCCGTTAATAACGCTGGGATCGACGCCGGCTTCTTTTAAAATATGGCCGATCATGCCGGTCGTCGTCGTCTTGCCGCTGGTGCCGCCGACGGCTATGCCGTTATGTTCATGTAAAAAATCGGCCAAAACCTGTGCGCGCGTCAACACCGGCACATTTAACTGCCGGGCTTTTATCACATCGGGAATTGTTTCTTCGACAGCCGAAGAAACGACCAAAGCGTCCGTTTGGCCGTCAATACCGCTGCCGTCCTGGGCAAACAGGCGTATTCCCTGGTTTTTCAGGACATTAAACTTTTCCGCATACAGCCCCGCGTCCCGGGACCTGTCCGAACCGCAGATGTCAGCCCCTTTGCTTTTTAAAGCAAGAGCAAGAGAGCTCATA
>JAJXEL010000022.1:0-10442 GCA_021639925.1 Alphaproteobacteria bacterium
AACAGTTTTTTTTCATCGCCCGGCGGTATGCCCGGCCCTTCGTCATTAAAGCGCAGTTCCAGCATATTATTTTTCATGCCGGCCGCAACGCTGATCGTTGAATTGTCGGGGGAAAAGGAAATCGCGTTGCTGATTAAATTGTAAAAAACCTGCGCCAGGCGCGTTTCCATGCCTAAAATCATAATGTTTTCGGGCAGATGCGGTTCCCAAAACAGGACAAACCTGATGTTTCTTTTGGTCGCCGCTTCCCCCAGGTTATAAACTTCTATGACAGAAGAAAGCAGTTTATAAATATCTATGACTTCAAAAACTTCGCGCGACAATTCGGCGTCCAGGCGCGACAGGTTTGAAATGTCCGTGATCAGACGGTCCAGACGCAGAACGTCTTCATGAACGATATTGATCAGGCGTTTTTTCTTTTCTTCGTTTGAAATATGGTCGATTGTTTCAATCGCGCTGCGCATTGACGACAGGGGATTTTTAATTTCATGCGATACGTCCGCGGCGAAACGTTCGGTCGCGTCCAGTCTTTCCCATAAAGTGTCCGTCATTTTAATCAGCGCGCCCGACAAATCGCCGATTTCGTCGTTTCTTTTGGTTTCGTCGGGGATTCTTTGCCGTCTGCCGCCGCTGACGCGGATATTGACGGCCGCTGTCGACAAACGGTTTAACGGCATGACGATCGTGCGCACCATAAAGTAAGACAATAAAATCGTTACCGCAAAGGCCAGGCCGAACAATCTGAAAACGGCCAGACGAAAGGCAACCAGATTTTTTAAAACGTTTTCAATGCCGCCCGTAACCATGATCGCGCCGACGATTTGATCGTCGAAAACGACAGGTACGGCGACGCTTAATATTCTGCCATAGCCTTCCAGGAATCTGATTTCGGAAGAAAAAATACCGTCGCCCAGGGCGGCGCCGACTTCCTGATAATCGAAAGCCGTCTGGTTTTTCGGTTCGTCGTAACGCGGCAGCGTATTGGTTCCGAATCCGAACAGGTGTTTCCAAAAAGAATCGCTGTGTTCTGCCGTAATCTGCGGCAGCAGGCTGGCGCCGCTTAACCGGCTGTCGGCCGTTAAAACGCCGTTGTGGTCGAACAAGCGCACGCGGACCGTATCCAGCGACGGCAGACGCAATAAAATACGCCGCGCCGCATCGGGCAGCAGGCGAAAGATTTCCCGCGGCATTCGGGTCAGCAGGTTCCCGGAAGATCCGAAGTTCGAAAAGTAAGGGTGCGAGGTTTTGTTTTTTAAAAAATATCCCTGATCCTGTTCGCGTTCCAGCTCCATCGGCAGCAGTGAAGAAACAAATTCGGAATTGACGGCCCCTTCGCTGACCGCGACGGCCATCAGCTCCGCCTGGATTTTTAAGACTTTGATTTCCGCGTCAATCAGCCCTTTTTGGTAATGATCCATATACAACAACCCGGCGACCAGTAAAGCCGGCGCCAGCAGATTCAACAGTAACAGCCGCCATGACAACGGCGAACGGATAACGGAAAATCCCTTCAGATCCGTCCACTTTTGCCTGAAGTACAAACTGATATTTTGAAAACAGCGGCTGATGCGGGACACAAAAAATTATCCTTCCCGGTAACGGTATCCGACGCCGTAAAGCGTTTCAATACAGGCGAAATCTTTGTCAATATCCTTGAACTTTTTGCGCAGCCGTTTGATATGGCTGTCAACCGTGCGGTCGTCAATATAAACGTTTGCGCCGTACGCGCTGTCAATCAGCTGGTCGCGCGTTTTGACCATGCCTGTTTTTTCCACCAGGGCATACAGCATTAAAAATTCGGTAATGGTCAGATCAACGGGCTGGTTTTTCCATAAACACAGGTGGCGCGTTTTGTTCATTTCCAGCCCCCCGCGTTTTATAATGCAGTCTTCTTCCGCACCGTCTGTTCCTTTGGTCAAAACGGGATCCGTGCGCCGGATCAGCGTTTTGATCCGGGCGATCAGCAGATTGGGGGAAAACGGTTTTTTGATATAATCGTCCGCCCCCATGCGCAGACCGCACAGTTCGTCGATTTCATCTTCTTTGCTGGTCAGGAAAATAACGGGGACGTTTGATTTTTTACGCAGTTCCTGCAGCGTTTCCATGCCGTCCATACGCGGCATTTTTATATCCAGGACGACCAGAGAAACCTGTTCTTTCAGAACGCCTTCCAGTCCGGACAGGCCGTCGGTATAAGTAAATACTTCGTATCCTTCTTCTTCCAAAATCATGGAAACAGAGGTCAGGATATTCTGGTCGTCGTCAATTAAAGCGATTTTATTTCCCACATCAAGCTCCCCCGCGAATGAAAAACAGTAAGTTATTTTAGCAGGTCGCGCGGTTGAAATAAAGACGTTTTATGCGTCTGTCCGCGTTGATTTTAATTGTCCGCATGCGGCCATGATTTCCTGCCCGCGGGACAGACGCACGGGGGCGGCGTAGTTATGTTCTTCCAGCAAAGCGGAAAAACGCCTGATGCGGTTTTTAGGCGAACATTTAAGCGGGCAGCCCTGCCATTCGTTAAACGGGATCAGGTTGAATTTTACGGCCAGCCCTTTGACCAGGCGCAGCAGTTCGCGCGCGTCGGCGTCGGAATCGTTGACGCCGTCCAGCATAACGTATTCCATTGTAATATATTGGCGCGTTCCGCCGATTTCCTGAAATTTTTTACAGGCGGCCATCAGTTCTTCCAACGGATATTTGCGGTTAACCGGCATGATCCGGTCGCGGATTTCGTTTGTCGGCGCGTGCAGGCTGACGGCCAGCTTGACCCCCAGATCTTCGGCGACGCGGGGGATCATCGGAACAATGCCGCAGGTAGACAGCGTAATACGCCGTTTGGAAAGGGCGATTCCTTCTCCGTCCATAATGATTTGCAAGGCTTTTTTGACGTTTTCATAATTTAACAAAGGTTCGCCCATACCCATGACGACAATGTTTGACAGGTATCTGGGTTCCAAAACGGGACTGGGCCATTCGCCGTAACTGTCGCGCGCGGCCATGAACTGCGCGACGATTTCGCCGGAAGTCAGATTCCGCGTTAATTTCTGCGATCCCGTATGGCAGAAAACGCAGCCGTTCGGGCAGCCGACCTGCGTCGACAGGCAGACGGCGCCGCGGTCTTCTTCGGGAATATAGACGGTTTCAACGCTTTGCCCGTCTTTGAATTTAAACAACCATTTGCGCGTACGGTCCGCCGCGTTTTGTTCGCGCGCGATTTCCGGGCGTTCCAGAGTATACCCGTTTTCCGCAAGTTTTTGGCGCAGCGGTTTGCCCAGACTGGTCATTTCGGAAAAATTCGTCTTGCCCTGCCAGTAAATCCAGTGCCACAGCTGTTTTGTGCGAAAAGGTTTTTCTCCCAGTTTTTCCAGTTCTGCCTGCAGTTCGGCGCGCGAAAGCCCGATAAGATTCATGGTTGTATCCTTCGACAAAGTTAATAGGGACGGGGAATTTTTTTCATCAGGCTGCGCGGATCAATGGCGGCCCGCGCCTGTTCGGAATAATCTGTTCCGCCGGAAAAAGCGAACAGCATAAAAAAAGGAACCGTACAAAACATGGCGAAGACGGCCCAGGCAAAATCCCCCAGAAAATAAACGGACATGGCATGCAGATCCAGATCGCCGTTCGGTTTTTCCGTTTTTTTAAACAAAAGGCGGTAGAAAATCAGAAAAGACGCCATAAATAAGTACAGATCAAGGGTCAGCATACGTTTAAACGCGCTTTCTTCGACTTCTGCGCCAAAGTAGACCCAGATGCCGCATAAAACGCCGATAATCGTTGAACGGTGCAGCAAAATACCCGAAGAAAGTAAAATAAAAAAAGAATCAAATAGCTTTTTTAGCATTTTGTGTTAAACCTCTGATCCTGATCACAGTGTTTGTCTGACGGAGTTTTATTCCAATGAAAAAAACAAAACAACAGGAAAAGGCTGATAAACGGTCGTCTTTTGTTCAAGAAAACAGCGTACTTCATCTGGCGGATCAAAAACAAGTTCCTTTTTTATACATTGCCATGGAAGAACCGTCCGCCGAATATAAAAAAGCGGGCGATTCGAAAAAAAAGCTGTACCGTTTCATAAAAATAAAATGATCAATCATATTTGTTGAGCGGAAAAACAGGCTTGTCATATATGCCGATCAGTCTGTCGGTCGGGTAGGGGCTGGGCTGCGCGTAACATGTCGGCGCGGCCAGCGTCTGGTAACAATATATTTTTTGAATGCCCCATTTCGGGCGGTTGGCGCGTTCAATTTCCAGCGTCGTCATGCAATATTTTCCTTCGCCGCTGAGCTTGCGCCCCAAAGAACAGTCTTTTCCCGTAAAAAAGGACGCAACGTTGTCTTCCATAATTTTCCCGGTCGCCAGATAAGAAACCGTTTCGCCCGCGCCCCATACGGTCAGCGGTGCCGCGCCGAACGGCATCGAAGAATTGGGGACTGTCAGCCAGCACCCGGGTAAAACGAAAATAAAAAAAAGCGTTGCCAGACGTTTCATGTGCCACCGTTTTGTTTTTTTTATTGTAACATACCTTGTCTTATGAAAAAAAGAGATTAAAACGACTTGTTCTTTACGTCTTTTAAATGTAGCGTAGAAAAAGTTTTTATTTGTTTAAGGAGAATGTCCCGTGGCCGATCAAAAAGATGAAAAAACACCTTTGGAAGCCGAAATCCTGCGCGAAGTCGCAGAAGAAATCAAAGAAGAACAGTTTAAACAACTGTGGAAAAAAATCGGCCCCTTTGTTGTCGGGCTGATTATCGCGGCTTTGGTTATTACGGGGGGAATCGAATTTTACCGCCACAACCAAAAACAACGCGCGCTGGCCGAATCCGAACAGCTGCAGACGGCTTTGTCCTTGATTGAATCGGGCGACGGCGAAACCGGGGCGGAAATGTTGAAAACGCTCAGCGAAACATCAACGCGGGGATACCGCTATTTGGCAGCTTTTCAATATGCGGATTATCTGATAGGTCTGGGAAAAGACAAATACGGGGAAGCCGTCGAAACGCTGGATATCGTTATTAATGACGCTCAGGCGCCGCAGCCGTTTAAAAATATGGCGCTGTTCGACAAAATTATTTTGCGCATTGAAAACGGGGACCAGGATTTCGCCGGTATGGAAGCCGAACTGGACCGGCTGGCTGCAAAAAGCAACGCCTGGACGCCGCTGGCTTTGGAAATCGCGGCGGAACTGGCGCTGCGCCGGGGCGACGTTGAAAAAGCAAAAGCCCGCTGGCAGCAGATTCTGGGTATGTCCGGCGTGTCGGAAGCTAAACGCCTGCAGGTGTCTGAGTATATTTCTTTTGTCAATGAAACGATGCCGCGGGACAAGGATCGGAAAACGGAAAAATAATGATGAATCGTTTCGGCTTTTTTCGGATAATTACTTTACTGGCCGTTGTCGCGGGAGCGTCAGCCTGCGCTTCGGACGAACCGGTTTTGACGGGACGCAAGATTTCCGTTCTGACGTACGGCAGGGAACTGATGCCGGACGCCGATCTGAAAAAAACATATCTGCTGCCCGAACCGGAATCCGTGCCGGCTTGGACGCAGGCGGGCGGGCTTTCTCATCACGTGATGCAAAATCCGGCGCTGGCGCCGAAAATTATGCAGGCCTGGAAAATCTCCATCGGGCAGGGCAGCAGTAAAAAAAGCGTTCTGCTGGCCGAACCCGTCGGGCAAAAAGGCATTGTCTATACAATAGATTCGGCCGGGTATGTTCAGGCTGTTTCCGCGGCAAACGGGAAAAAAATCTGGGGAACTCTGCTGCCTGAAAAAGGCGCGGCGCGCCGGGTCAGTACGGTCGGATCCGGGCTGGCTTTGGCAGAAGGACGGCTGTTTGCTTCTTTGGGAACAGGGCAGGTCGTCGCGCTGGACGCCAATAACGGCACGGAATTATGGCGTGTCGATTTGAATTCGCCCGTCCGGTCTGCTCCGGCCGTTTACGGCGGACGTTTGTTCGTTGTCACGGCGGATAACAGACTGACGGCTTTGGCGCAGGACGACGGGCGGACGTTGTGGCAGCATTATGCTTTTTTGGAAAGCGTTTCTTTGCTGGGCAGGGCGGCGCCGGCAATTGACAACGGAATCGGCGTGGCGGCTTTTGCTTCCGGCGACGTTATTGCTTTTCGCCCCGAAAACGGCAGTATTTTATGGACGGAATCTCTGGGGGGAACGCGAATAAACGACGCGGGGGCGGAAATCAACGATATCCGCGCCAGACCCGTCATCGACGGGGATAAAGTCTTTGTCGTTTCCAGCGGCGGGCTGTTGTCGGCGTTGGATTTGAAAACCGGCGGCGTGATCTGGGAACGCGAAATCGGCGGTATTAACCAGCCCTGGCTGGCCGGCGACGTTTTATATATTGTTTCTTCTTATGCCGAATTGACGGCGCTGGAAGCTTCGTCGGGAAAGATTTTATGGGTCAACCAGCTGACGCAGTGGCTGGATCCTGAAAAGAAAAAAGGCCGTTTGATATGGACGGGACCCGTTATGGCCGGGAACCGCCTGATCCTGACAAATTCGGACGGCAAAGCAATCGCGGTTGCGCCGCAGACGGGAACAATTATCGGCTGGGACGATATTGACGACAAAGGCACTTTGCCGCCGATCGTGCTGAACGATACGTTGTTCTTTATCACTGAAAACGGAAATTTGATAGCGTACAGATAATGACGGCAGTTATTTCTTTGGTCGGCAGGACGAATGTCGGCAAATCAACATTGTTCAACCGGTTGACCGGGCGTAAAAAAGCGCTGGTTCACGACAGGCCGGGCGTAACGCGCGACAGGCGGGAAGGCGAAGCCGTTCTGTTCGGCTGTCCGTTTACCGTCGTTGATACGGCGGGATTGGAAACGGGCGGAGAACTGGCCGATTCGATGTGGAAACAAACGCAAAAGGCTTTGCAGGCTTCCGCCGCCGTCGTTTTTATTGTCGACGTGCGGGCGGGGGTGACGCCTTTGGATAAAAAAACGGCGCAGACTTTGCGGAAAATCGGAAAACCCGTTATTTTGGCAGCCAATAAAGCCGAAGGAAAAGAACAGCCCGTGCAAGATTTGTATTCTCTGGGATTTGGCGAACCTCTTCTGATTTCGGCCGAACACGGATTGGGTATGAGCGATTTGTTCGAAGCGTTGTCGCCGTATATTCAAACCGGCGGGCCCGAACAAGAAGAGGAAACACCGCGGGAAAAACGGTCGCGCCGCCGCAAAGAAGCCGAAGAAATTGATTTAAACGACGAAACAGTCGTTCAGGAAAATTTGCAGGACCGTGTGATTGACTTGGCGATTGTCGGACGGCCGAATGTCGGCAAATCGACTTTGGTAAACCGCCTGATCGGCGAAGACAGAATGTTGACGGGGCCGATGGCCGGGCTGACGCGGGATTCTATTTCGATTGACTGGACATATCAGGGGCGTTCCCTGCGGCTGACAGATACGGCCGGGCTGCGCCGGCGCGCGAAAGTAGAAGACGATCTGGAAAAATTATCCGCTGCGGATACGAAACGCGCCGCTTTTTTGGCTCAGGTCGTTATTTTGGTGCTGGACGCGGACGCTATTCTGGATAAACAGGACTTAACGATAGCGCGTCAGGTCCTGGACGAAGGCCGGGCATTGATCATTGCCGTTAATAAATGGGATACGGTGCGGGACAAAAAACAGGCGCTGAATATATTAAACGACCGGATCGCGACTTCTTTGACTCAGGTAAAGGGGATAAAAACGGTTGCCGTTTCTGCCCGGACCGGCGAAGGCCTGGATAAGCTGATGCAGGCGGTTTTTGATGTTTACGCCGTTTGGAACAGCCGTATTTCAACGAGCCGTTTAAACCGCTGGCTGATGAAAATGACGGAACAGACGCCGCCGCCGCTGTCGGCGACAAAACGTCCGATTCCGCTGAAATATATAACGCAAGCCAAAACTCGGCCGCCGACGTTCGCTTTATTTTCCAGCAATCCCGAAAAGCTGCCGGAATCTTATTTGCGTTATTTGATTAAAGGATTGGCTCAGGATTTAAAAATCGAAGGCGTTCCGATCCGGGTTTTGATGCGCAAAGCCAAAAACCCGTATGAAAACAAAGCGCGAGCCGGGCGTACGGGCAAAAAAGAAAAAAAGCGGCGCTAGTCCGTCTGTTTCGGCCGGCTGTTTGTATCCAGGAATTTTAATAAAACGTCTTTGGCGCGTTCGTTGTTCAGCGCGCGGATATGTCCGCCTTTGGGAACGATTTCCAGTTCTTTGGGACCGCGGGCTTTGGCATACAGCAGACGCGTATGATGGGGCGGGACGGTTTGGTCGTCTTCGGTTGTCAGAAATAATTTCGGCGCCGTGATTTTGGAAACGTTTCCTTCCGGATCGTTTTCCGCGACTAAAAAGGACAAAGGATACTGAAACGGCCAAAGCAGCCAGACTTGGGCGACTTTTTCCCGGGCAATCCGCCGCGTTTTGGAAAAAGCACTGTCAATAACGACGCCTGCGATTTTGTCCTGATGTTCAAACCGGGCGACGGCGGAAACGGCCAAAGAAGCGCCAATGCTCTGCCCGAAGACAAACAAAGGCAGGTCGGGATATTTTTCCAGCAGATAACTGATTGCCGTTTGAATGTCCGTTTCTGATCCCGACAGGCTGACAGATCCTTCGGACTTGCCGAAACCGCGGTAATCCAGCGCCGTTAAATTGTAACCGTATAAAATCAGCCATAGCACGCTGAAAGTATGGGAAGAAATGTTTTCAGCGTTTCCGTGCAGATATAAAATGTTGGCTTTTGCCGGACAAGGCGTCCTGCCGCTGCAATAAGCCGGAATAAACCAGGCATGAAGCTTGATACCGTCGGCAGTTTGCAAAGAAAGGTTATCATAGGGCAGTTCCAGCCGGGACGGTTCCAGAACAAATTCTTTTTCCGGGTGAAACAACAGGTTTGAACACCCGGCCGTCAGGAAAAAAAAGAAAAGCAGGAACGATTTTTTCATTGGATAAACGTCGGCGTCAAAGTAATTTCAACTCCGTTGCCGCGCGGTTGGCTGCTTTCTGTTTTTTCATTGCCGCGCCCTTCGATCCAGAGGCGGACGGAAGCTATTTTCGCGGCTTTTTTTAAAACATCGGCGACGGCTTGCGCGCGTTTTTCGCTCATTAACTGATTGGTTGACGGTTTGCCCATACCGTCTGTATGGCCGATGATGCTGATGCGCGTTTTTGTGTAAGCTGATAAAACCGGCGCTATTTTTTTCAGGATTTCCGTCGCCTGAACCGTCGGGTGATAACTGTTTTCCGCAAAAATGGCGTTGCCCGAAAAAGTCATTGTCAGAATATTGTTATGGCGGGTAATCGAAAATGCAGACCCGTTTAAAATTTGTTTTAATTCGTTTTCCTGATCCGTCATATAAGCGGCCGTCGTTTTTTTTATGTTTTTTTTCACGGTTTGAACAACCGGGCGGGCCGCGGGAAGCGTTTCTTTTTTTTCAACAGCCGCGGGGGCGCAGGCCGATAAAACGGCGGGCAGAATCAGCAGGGCAAGACGCTTCATACCAAACTCCTCAAATAACAGCTTTTTTTATCATACCTGATTATTATCGAAAGCGTGATGAAAAAATGAACGAAACCTTAATTTTTTTTAAAAAGCGTCCAATCCGTTGTAAAATAATCTGAAATCGCCTTGCGCCAATTTGTTCAGCCACAGTTTGAGATTCGGAACGATACCGTTTTGAATGATGTTTTTTCGCAAATAAACGGCGGCGTCCGAATTTAACAGGCTGACCAGCATTTCCAGTCTGGTCGGGCTGACCGGAAATTCAACAACCGGTGCAGACGCTTTCAATCCGGCAGATTCCGCCGCGTCTTTCAGCGCGTCGGACAATCCGCCCGTCGCATCAATCAGGCCGTTGCGCTGCGCCTGCAAGCCGGTGAATACTCTGCCGCGGGCCAAAGCGTCAATCTGTTTTGCCGAAAATCCGCGGCGGGCGGCTACTTTGTTTGTGAAATCCTGATAGACACGATCCAAAGAAGCATTAAAAAATTTCTGCTGTTCCGCGGTAAAATCCTGCGTCATTGAAAACAGTCCGGCATTCTTGCCCATTTTTAAAGAACTGACAGTAATGTTGAGTTTTTCCAGCAGATCTTTAATAACCAGTTTTCCGCCGAACACGCCGATTGACCCGGTTAACGTTGCCGGATCGGCAAAGACTTTATCGCAGGCCAGCGAAACGAAATATCCCCCGGAAGCAGCCGTCGATCCCATGCTGCAGATGACAGGTTTCTGCGAAACGGTTTTGACGTGTTCTATTTCCCGGCGCATGGCGTCGGACGATGTATATCCGCCGCCCGGAGAATCCAGACGGATCACGATGGCTTTGACGGATTCGTCGTCGGCAGCTTCGCGCAAAGTACTGCTGAAAGAAGAAAACCCCAGAATGGAACGATAAGAATCGCCGGCAACAACAGATTCGCCGACCTGAA
>JAJXEL010000022.1:10452-19858 GCA_021639925.1 Alphaproteobacteria bacterium
ATGCCGACCGCGGGAATATAGGCAATAACCGGGGTTTTGCGGCCGGCAGCCGGCTGAGTCGCCGCAGCGTAATCCAGAACGTCGATCATTTCCGCGTCATCTTGTTTTAATTCTTCTTCCAAAACATCGGCGTATTCAACTTTGTCAATCAGGTTCATTTCTAAAGCCTGATCGGCAAAATAAGGGCCGTTTTGCAAAATCTGTTTAACTCCGGCTTTTTTCAGCGCGGGCCTGTCTTGCGCTATGTCTGCCGCCATAACGTCCAGAAAACTGTTGAAAATCCGCGTCAGATTTTCTTTTTCGGGGGCGGACATTTTTTCGGCGTTCAAAGAATCCGCTCCTGTTTTATATTCGTACCGGGCGTTAAAAGACGGTTTTATTCCCAGTTTTAAGAGCGCTTTTTTAAAGTACGGCGTTTCAACGGCAATACCGGCCAGTCCCACTTCTCCGCCCGGCTGGATACGGATTTCGTCAAAAGCGGACGCCAGGTAATACATGCCCAGTCCGCCGCCCAGCTCGCCGATTGTCGGCGCGTAAAAAACGGTTTTTTTGCCGGCTTTTTTAAACGCCCGCACCGCAGACCGGATTTCCTGAATCTGCGCCAGAGGCAGGGACATTTTTGTCATATAAGCGACCAGCCCCGAAATATTCGGATCTGCCGCCGCGCGGTTCAGTCCCAAAATGACGTCTGCCGCAGTCGGAGGATTCCCGAACGTCAGCGAACCGATAAAATCGTTCGGACGGGTTTCAAACAGCTCGTTTTCCAGATTCAGGCGCAGAACGGTTCCGGGAGCAAAAGTTTGAGGCCGCCTGTTATTCGCCAAAGAATAGACTCGCCAGCCGACAGCCGAAGAAAAAAGAATCCCGATAAAACAGAAAAAGAAAACGAAAAAACGCCCGACGCGTTTAAAAAAAGATCTTTTTTTCTCAGGACGTTTTTCAGGGCCGGACGCAGCCGGAAATTCCGGAAATAAAGGCATTTTTTCCTCTTTTAAAGATTATATTGAGCCCGCAGGCGCAGCAGATGGTCCGTCAAAACGCAGGCCGTCATCGCTTCGGCAACGGGAACGGCGCGTATGCCGACACAGGGATCATGCCGTCCTTTCGTCCGAATCGTTGTATCTTCCCCTTTAACGGTTACGGTGCGCAGTGTGCCGGCGATCGAAGGAGTCGGTTTGACGGCAATACGCGCGATAATCGGCTGGCCCGTTGACAGGCCGCCCAGAATACCGCCCGCATGATTGCTTTTAAAGCCGACGCCGCACGGCGCCAGTTTGTCGGCGTACATTTCGTCTGCGTTTTGGCTGCCGGTTAAAGCGGCTGCGGCAAAACCGTCGCCGATTTCAACGCCTTTGACCGCATTGATGCTCATCAACGCTTTGGCCAGATCGGCGTCCAGCCTGTCGTAAACCGGCTCGCCCAGTCCGGCGGGAAAACCCGTCGCGCGGATTTCAATAACGGCGCCGACGGAATCTTCGTTTTTTCTGGTCTGTTCGATCAGCCGTTCAAAACGGGGCAGAGCGGCGGCGTCCGGGCAGAAAAAAGGATTGCGGCTGATTTCCGCGGAATCCCAGCCGGAAATTTTTTCGTTTCCGATTTGAATTAACCCGGCCGTAATGTCAAACGGCGTTTTTAAAAAATGTTTTAATACTTTGCATGCCACAGCGCCGGCCGCGACGCGCAAAGCCGTTTCCCGAGCGGAAGCCCTGCCGCCGCCGCGGTAATCTCTGTTGGCGTACTTTAGAAAATAAGGAAAATCCGCGTGACCGGGACGAAATTTCTGCGCGATTTCGGAATAATCGGACGAATGGGAATCTTCGTTTTCAATCAACAATCCGACCGGCGTTCCCGTTGTCATGCCGTTAAATACGCCGGACAAAATTTGAACCGTGTCCGGTTCTTTGCGCTGAGTCGTAAATTCAGACTGTCCCGGCCTTCTGCGGTTCAGGGCGGTTTGAATGTCCGACGGTTCTAAAGGAATTTGCGCGGGAACGCCTTCAACAATGCAGCCGATTGCTTTTCCGTGGCTTTCGCCAAAGCTTGTAAACCGGAAAATTTCGCCGAAGCCGTTCCCCGTCATTGTTTATTCAGCGCTTTTTTTCGGAAAAGAAGCCAGCAGTTCCGATATTTCATGAGCGTATTCGGGGTTCATCATGCCGATGGTATTGTATCCCGAATCGACGTGCATGACTTCGCCGGTTACGCCGCTGGCCAGATCGCTGAGCAGATAAACCGTACTTTTGCCGACTTCGTCCTGCGTGACGTTGCGGTGCAGCGGAGAACTGTATTCATTCCAGTTCAGGATCAGGCGGAAATCGCCGACGCCCGAAGCCGCCAATGTTTTAATGGGGCCGGCGGAAACGGCGTTAACGCGGATTCCCTGCGCTCCCAGATCGCGGGCCAGATATCTGACCGAAGCTTCCAGCGCGGCTTTGGCAACGCCCATGACGTTGTAATTCGGCAGCACTTTTTCAGCGCCGTAGTAAGTCATTGTGACAAAGATGCCGCCCGGATTCGTAATTTTTGCCGCCCGGCGGCAAATGTCCGTAAACGAATAACATGAAATGTGCATGGTGTTTAAAAAGTTGGCCAGCGTCGTGTCGCAGTAGCGTCCTTTTAATTCGTTTTTATCCGAAAAAGCAACGGCGTGAACGACAAAGTCAATCGTTCCCCATTCTTTTTCCAAAGAATCGAACAAAGCGTCCAGTGTTTCTTCTTTGGTTACGTCGCAGGGCAGCACCAGATTTTCCCCCAAAGAGGCCGCCAGAGGACGAACGCGTTTTTCCAAAGCTTCCCCCTGATAGGTAAAAGCCAGCTTTGCGCCATGCTTATGCAGTTCGGAAGCTATTCCCCAGGCAATTGATTTATCGTTTGCCAGCCCCAGAATCAGTCCTTTTTTGCCTTCCATCAAACCTGTCGTCATAAAAAACCTCTCTGAAAGTTTAAAGTATTTTTAAATGAGGGATAACACAAAAAAAGGACATTTCAAAGTACTTTTGCTGTTTAAATCGGTCGATTGATCTTTTTTCAGTTTAATCCTGCTTTCGCGCGCGGATCGGCCTGCGCCGGCGTCCATTCCTGCATGAACTGCGTTAATTCGCCGTCCGGTTTGTCAGGCAGGACAATCTGCAGTTTGACCAGCAGGTCGCCCGTTGCGTTTTTCGTTTTTATGCCTTTGCCCCGCAGCCGCAGAACGGATCCCGTGTTGGAATAAGGCGGGACGGTCAGGGCGACTTTTCCTTCCAGTGTGGGAATGGTGACTTTCCCGCCCAGAACGGCTTCTTTGATCGTAATGGGAACGTCAAGCAGGATATCGTTGTCCGACCGCGTGAAATAGGGGTGCGCCTGAACCAGAATACGGATCAAAGCGTCTCCGTTCGGCCCGCCGCCGACGCCGGCTGCGCCTTGTCCTTTTAAGCGCAGGACGGTTTTGTCGGCCGTTCCCGCCGGGATTTTTACGTTTAATACTTTTCCGTTCGGCAGAGAAATTTCTTTTTCTTTCCCCAATGCCGCGTCCAAAAACGAAACGGTCAGATCGTAATTAACGTTTTCCCCCTGCATTTTACGCGACCGCCGGCGCAGGTTGGAAAAGATGTCTTCGCCGCCGTTTTCTGCCGCACCGCCGAACATTTCGCTGAAAAAGTCAAATCCGGATCTTTTTTTGCCGGCGCCCTGCGCCGCGCCGAAATCGAAATTGAATCCTTCAAAGCCGGCCCCTTGTCCCTGATAGGGATTGCCGCCGCCGTATCCGAAACCGAAGCCAGGGCGTTCTTTGCCGTTTTCGTCTATTTCGCCGGCGTCAAAGCGTTTCCTTTTTTCTGGATCCGAAAGAATGTCATAAGCGCTTGATATTTCCTTGAACTTATCCTCTGCTTTCGGGTCGTTCGGGTTTAAATCCGGGTGCATTTTGCGCGCCAGTTTCCGGTAAGCCTGCTTTATTTCTTCCTGAGAAGCACTTTTTGAAACACCTAAAAGAGTATATGGATTAGCCATTTTCATTCTGCCGTTAGTTTTAATCTGTCCGCTGTATAAAATAAAATGCCCGGGCTTTTCAGGCAAGCTATTAAAAAGACTTTTTTTAAACTTTTTTTTTCGGATTTAATGTTTCCATAAAACAAATATGTTTGTTATAGTAAGTCGCTTTTAACGTTTTTTTAACAAAGGACATCTGCGTCGTGTCTGAAGCCAAATCTTCGGCGTTCCTGATGAAAAGCGCGGCGGCCGCTTCGGTCGGCACGGCTTTGGTTCTGATCGGGGTGAAGCTGTTTGCCCTGATGATGACGGATTCCGTGGCGCTGCTGTCCAGTCTGATCGATTCGACTTTGGACGCCGGGGCTTCATTTCTGAATTTATGGGCGGTCCGCCAGTCTTTGACGCCGGCGGACAGCGGGCACCGGTTCGGACACGGAAAAATCGAATCGCTGGCGTCTTTGGGGCAGGCGGCCTTTATCGCCGGTTCCGCCGTTTTGCTGATTTTCCAAAGCATTCAATATTTCCTGCACCCCAGAATTATCACTCATGTCGGAATCGGTATGGGCGCAATGGGCATTTCTATCGTTTTAACGCTGCTGCTGGTTTCTTTTCAGCGCTATGTCGTTAAAAAAACAAAATCCGTCGCGATTACCGCGGATTATGCCCATTATGCCGGCGACGTTATGATGAATTTAAGCGTTATCCTTTCTTTGTTTGTCGGCTCTTATTTTAACTTCCGCTATGCCGACCCGATTTTTGCGCTGTTGATCGCTGTGTATCTGATCGTCAGCGTATTCCGTATTTTAAAACAATCGCTGGCGCAGCTGGTTGACGCGGAACTGCCCGATCAGGAAAAACAAAAAATCGCCGACATCGTTTTGAAATCGCCCGATGTTTCCGGGCTGCACGATCTGCGTACCCGTTCGTCGGGAACGCAGTGGTTTATCCAGCTGCATCTGGAACTGGACCCCTTGTTTACTCTGGCCAAAGCGCACGCCGTTGCCGATCAGGTGGAAAAACGCCTGACGCAGGCTTTTCCCAATGCGGAGATCATTATTCATCAGGATCCCGCGGGATTGTATGAAAACCACCCGCAGTGGTGTTATGAAAAACTCTGACCCTGCATTCGTTTGAGGAGAATGAAATGAGAATTGAAGAAGATATGAAACTGGATTTTAAAGACGTGCTGTTCCGTCCGAAACGCAGCACTCTGCGTTCGCGTTCGGAGGTCGATCTGAACAGAACGTTTACATTCAGGAATTCGAAAAAAACATGGACCGGCGTGCCGATCATGGCGGCAAACATGGATACGGTCGGCCGTTTCGAAGTCTTTGACGTTTTAAAGCAGTTTCATATGTTTACGTGTATTCAGAAACACTATACGAAAGAAGAATGGAACGCGTTTAACGCCAGATGCCGGGCGGAAGATTATAATTACCTGGCGATTACTTCCGGCACGTCGGACAAGGATTACGAACGTTTGTTCAGAATATGCAAAGAAAATCCCGCCATTCAGTTTATTTGTATTGACGTGGCCAACGGGTATTCTCAGCATTTTGTCGAATATGTGCGCAAAGTCCGCGAAAATTTCCCCGATATGACAATCATCGCGGGCAACGTTGTCACCGGTGAAATGACCGAAGAACTGATTTTGTCGGGGGCAGACATTGTCAAAGTCGGCATCGGCCCGGGATCTGTCTGTACGACACGTATTCAGACGGGGGTCGGTTATCCGCAGCTGTCCGCGATTATCGAATGCGCGGACGCGGCGCACGGGCTGGGCGGCCTGATTATCGGCGACGGCGGCTGCACGTGTCCGGGCGACGTATCCAAGGCTTTCGGCGCCGGGGCGGATTTTGTTATGCTGGGCGGCATGTTTGCCGGCCATGACGAATCTGGCGGCGATCTGGGGATTGACGAAGACACGGGCAAAAAATACCGCCGCTTTTACGGCATGAGTTCCGATACAGCCATGGAAAAATATTCCGGCGGCGTAGCGGATTACCGCGCCAGCGAAGGACGCACCGTTTTGGTGGAATACAAAGGCGCTTTGGAAAATACGGTCAAGGAAATTCTGGGCGGCGTGCGTTCAACCTGCACGTACGTCGGCGCCGTAACGCTGAAAGAATTAAGCAAGCGCACGACTTTTGTCCGCGTGACGCAGCAGTTTAATTCTTCTTTGGCCAGCCAGCCGCAAAACCTGCGCAACGTCAATCCGTCGCATAAGCCGGAAAATTAAAAGGAGATCCGCCCCATGCTGATTGATGATCAGTCCGCGCTGATTGCCGCTTTGTCTTCGCCGGAGGCTTTCGGCCTGAAACCGTCGCAGAAAATAACGGTAAAAGAAACAAATATTTCTGACGTTTTCCTGACAGGGGAAAAGGCCTATAAGCTTAAACGCGGCGTAAAGTATCCGTATGTCGATTATTCGACGCCGGAAAAACGTCTGGCCGCCTGCCAAAAAGAATTGGAAATCTGCAACCGCTTCGCGCCCGGACTGTGTTTCGGCGTGGAAGAAGTCGTTTCCGATAAAAAAGGCCGGATTTTTATTCGTTCCGCCTGTTCGGATAAAAACGCGGAAGTTATCGACTACCTGCTTGTCATGCGCGAATTCGAAGAAAGCATGCTGTTTGACAATATGGCGGACAGAGGGGATCTGGACCGTTTTGAAATGATGGACACGGCGGAAAAGATTTTCGGGCTGCACCAAAACGCGGCAGTAATTACAACCCGCAATCCGGTCGATATCATCAGAGGACGCATTTATGAAAACAACGCGATGATTCGTTGTTTTGTTCCCGACATTTTTGACGGCGAAGACGTAGACGCTTTGGAAACGGCGCAGCTGGACGCTTTGGAAAAAAACAGAGAACTGCTGCTGAAAAGGCAGGCGGAAGGCAAAATCCGCTGGTGTCACGGGGACTTGACCCTGCGCAATCTGGCAATGTGGAACGGTTGTGTCATACCGTTGAATCCGATCGAATTTTATGATGACCTGACCCAGATTGACACGCTGTATGATTTCGCTTTTCTGCTGGTGGATATGGAAAGCAAAGGACAGCGCCGGCTGGCCAGTATTTTGTTTAACCATTATATGGCGTTGTCGGCGGATTGGGAAGGCATTCCCGTTCTGCCGCTGTTTTTGTCGTGCCGCGCGGCGGTCAACGCGTACGTTTTTGCCCAGCGTTCCGCGGAAATAAAGGATAAGCGCGAAGCCGCCCTGATGGCGAACAAGGCCTATGAACAGCTGGTGATTTCCAGACGTTTTCTGGATCAGCCCCGGCCGGTGCTGGTGGCCTGCGGCGGTTTGTCGGGCAGCGGAAAATCCCGGATTGCCCGCGAATCCGCGCCGTTTATCGGCAATCCGCCCGGCGCGGTTATCCTGCGCGACGATGTTTTGCGTAAAAATTTGCTGAATACAGGGCTGGAAGAACATCTGGATCCGTCGGAATATACGCCGGAGCTGGAAAATAAAGTTTTTGACCTGCTGTGCGACGAATGCCGCCGTATGTTGGGCGCCGGCCAGTCTGTTGTCGCAGACGCTTTATTTCATGACGTCCGTCAGCGCCGCGCGATTGAAGAAGTTGCCAAGGAAATGAATGTTGATTTTCAGGGGGTGTGGGTTGACGCGCCGCTGGAAATCAGAATAGAACGCGTCGCTTCGCGCAAGCGCAATCCCTCGGACGTTAAAACCGCCGAAGAATTAAGGCGGCAGCTGGACGTTGACGTCGGGCCGGTGACATGGGATAAAATCGATACGTCCGGCGACCGTATGGCGACATTAACGCGCGTGCGAATGATTTTGGCCGGTAAGGCTTAATTAACGGGGGAAAAACAATGAATGCTTTTAAAGATATTCTGGTGCAGCTTGATTCCGTCCAGGCGTCGGAAGCTGTTTTGCAGACGGCGCTTTTGACGGCGAAGAAGTTTAACGGTCATCTGGACGTTTTTCATGTGCACCTGGAACCTTCGTGTATTCTGCCTGTTCCCGTCGTCAGCGCGGATATGGCGGGGTTTGTCGTCAATGACGTTGTGCAGGCCGAAGAAAAAGCTTTCGCCGCCAATGCGGACGAGATGCGCGTGATTTTTGAAAAGTTTGTAGAAGAACACGGTTTGCTGCCGAAAACGGAACCGCAGACGGGGCTGAAGGAAATTACGGCGCAGTTTCGTGAAATTTTCGGCTGCGAAGACGAAGTGATCGCGTGGTGTTCGCGGGTGTCGGATTTAACGGTGCTGGCGCGTCCCGATATGTCGTCTCCGGCCGCGCGGGATACGCTGGCCGTTTTGAACGCGGCGTTAATGGAAAGCGGATCGGCGATTTTGATCGCGCCGCGTGAAAAGCCGGAAACGATCGGAAACCGGGTGATCATCGCCTGGGACGCAACCGAAGAAGCCGCGAAAGCCGTGACTCTGGCCATGCCGTTTTTAACCCGCGCCGAAGAAGTCGTCATTTTGGAAACCGATCTGCCGAATGAAACGTGGGCAGATGCTCAGGCTTTGGCCAGACGTTTGGCTTGGCACGGCATTAAATCGGAAATTGTCAAAATACCGGAAACGGATTCCGTTTCGGCCAAAGGGGCGGAGATTATCCGTCAGGCCTGCGGGCGTTTTGATCTGTTGGTAACGGGCGCTTTTACCCAAAGCACTATGCGCCGCTGGATTTTAGGCAGTATGACAAAGTACCTGATTGACAACGCGGACATCGCGCTGTTTATGACGCATTGATTTTTTCTTTGCCGCGTCTGAAAAATGGGTGATACGCAATCCCGGCGATCAGTGCCGCGATTAATGCCGCGCCCCAGAAAACGGGCAGCTGCGCCAAAGCCGTTTCGCCGGCGAACAAAGCGGACGCGGTTGTCCGCGCGGGGTTTAAAGCGCCTTTTGTTACCGGATAGGACAAAAGATACGCCGCCGTTATAAATAAACCGCAGGCGGCGGCTTGCCGGTCCGTCCGTTTGTCGTTTCCCAAAAACACGCACAGGAACAGAAAAGTCAGAATCGTTTCCAGGCAAAAAGCTGCCGGCAGAGTATAGCGTTCGATAATGTTGGCGTCCGGCGATCCCTGATAGACGTAGCCCGTTTTGCCCGAATAAACATAATAAATCAGAAAAACGGCGGCGCAGGCGCCGGCCGTCTGCATTAAAATATATCCGGCGGTTTTAATCAGAGTAAACCAGATGTTTTTGCCGTAAAATTGTTTTGACAAAGCGGCGGCAACCGTTATGGCCGGATTGAAATGGTGGCCCTGAAAGGCAAAACCCATCGCGCCGTATGCCAGGCCGAAAGCGATGGCAATGCCCAGATAACCGATAAAAGGCGCGGCAAAAACGACGGCGCCGCAGCCGATAAAGACAAAACCGAAAGTGCCGGCAAATTCTGAAAGGTAATGTTTCACGATTTCTCCTGTGATAAAAATCATTTATATGTATAATGC
>JAJXEL010000023.1 GCA_021639925.1 Alphaproteobacteria bacterium
ATTGCGGAAAATCCGGTTCCAATGTCGCTTTCTGATCCGCTGCTTATCTTTAAAAGACCCCCCGCGTTATGCGCGGGGGTTTTCATATACAGCCGCACCGATGGAATCCTTATATAAAAAAACGGCTTTTCAGCCGTTTTTTTTTGTTCTATCAGCGCTGTTTCGCCACGTTTAATACAGCCAGAGCCACATTTTTCCGGCCGCCGTTCTGAACGGGAGGCGCGAACTTCGCCAATTCCTTTTTACGACTGGCCGCATCGGCCACCTGTTCGGCCGTATAAATCTTCGGATAATTATTCGGGTTAACGCGCGAAGCATAATTCGGCTGCACTTTGGCATTGTCTTTTGTAAATCCGAACTGTTTCGGGTCATAGATCATCGCGTCCGTCCAAGGCAACATTACTTCTTTGGACTGGCCGGTGCCCATGCAGTCGGCAATCTGCGGATCCAATACGTCATGATGCCATTGGTCATGCGGATAAAGCGGCGTTAAAATAAAATTCGAAAATTCATTTTTGCCGCCGCCGTGCAAAGGCAGTTTATGATGCACGTTATAACCGGGAACGGAACGGCCCTGCTTCATCAAATTAATTTCGGCGTCCGTAAATCCCAGCTGGTCGCGCAGTTGCTTTTCATGATCTTTGGCCAGCATTTTCAAAAACTTCGAACGCATGCCTTCCTTGCCGTCATGTCCCTGAAATTCCGCGCGTTTGGCTTTGCGTTCATCGCTGGACGGCACCTGATAAACAACCTTTTTTAATTTCATTCCGTGAATCGTGTCAAAATTAAAACGGCCGGCGCGCTGTTCCGCGTTATAAGAAACCTTCGGCCCTGATTTGCCGCCCTTGTGACTGCGTTTCGCGTGAACCAAATTATATTCGGGAATCATCTCCATACTCCTTTACAGCGATTGAAAGCTCTTAAGAAGAGTGTATGGGAAAATAGACAAAAAAATCAACAAAAATTTTTATTTTTTCGTTTTTTCTGCCCGCTCCCTGATAAAACGCCGCGAAACAATCCAGAAGCCGGCAAAAATCCGCGGCAGTTCCGGCCGGAAACATACTTTCAATAAACCGTTTCGAAAGCGGAAAAATACAAAGCGCGGGAACCGGACAAGTTCCCGCGCTTTTAATACAGACAAAACCTTTATCCCCGCTGTCTGTCGCTGACAATCCGGCGCAGAGCCGTTTTAACCGGCGTTTGTTTTTTCTGCCCTTCCGCCTTTTTCGCGTCAAGAGACGCATAAAATTCCGCCATGTCTTTCTGGCGTTTTGCGACGCTGATATGTTCGGGTTTGTACAGATCGGGGTAATTCGCCGGATTGACGTTAGACGTATAGTTCGGCTTAACCGGCTGATTTTCCTTCGTAAATCCGAATTGTTTCGGATCATAAATCATTTCGTCCGTCCAGGGGATTTTGATTTTGCGCGATTCGCCTTCGCGGATTCCCAGAATCTGCGCGTCCATAACGTCCTTGTGCCACTGGTCGTGCGGGTAAAGCGGCGTTAAAATAAAATTCGAAAATTCATTTTTGCCGCCGCCGTGCAAAGCCAGTTTATGGTGCACGTTAAAACCGTTCGGCGTATAGCCTTCCCGCATTCCCTGAATGTCGCGTTCGGTCAGCCCCAGGCGTTCAACCAATTCTTTTTCATGATCCTGCGCCAGCATTTTTAAAAACTTGGACCGGACCCCTTCGACGACGACATTGCCGTCTTCATCGCGAACGCCGTTGAATTCGGCCCGTTTGGCGACGCGTTCCGATTTGGAAGGAACCTTGTATTCGACTTCCTTTAACTTCAGGCCGTGAATCGTATCAAAGGAAAAATTGCCGTCGCGCTGATCCCTGTTATGGTGACCTTCGGAATAAAAACCGCCGTTGGCCGCATGGTTTTGCTGTTTACGGCCGCCGTTGCCGCGCCCTTTGCCTTTTTTTTCCCGTTTGACGTGAACAAATTTATCTTCCAACATCAGACACACCCCAAAATAAAATCAACATACCGCGGCCCGAAGCCGCCCTCTTGACAAAAATATACAAAAATCTTGAAAAACTGTCCAGCAAATAATTAAATTTTCTTTGCCGCAAACAGCTTTGACGGCGTTTCGATTTCCTGCTGCGCCGCGACCAGGCACAGTTCGGGCGACCGCCGGGCCGCCGTTTCGCGGATAATGCCGAAAGCGGACGAAACGGCTTTGGACAGGGCGGACGGAATTTCGCGCGATTTCAACCATTCCGCCAAAAACAAAGCCGTCGTCATATCTCCCGCCCCGCCGATATCGCCGGCATTTTCAACAAACGGCGTGACGACTTTGTAAACGGCCGTTTCCGAAACCGCCAGAGCCGCAATCCCGCCGGGAACGGCAATCCCGGTAACAACGCATACCGACGTTCGTCCGTTTTTCAACAAAAAGCGGGCGGCGGCGATTATTTCTTTTTCGTTATCAACGGACCGGCCTGACAAAACGCCCAATTCAAAACGGTTCGGCGTAATAATATCGGCGGCCGGCAGAACTTTTTCGCGCATAAAAGCGGGAATATCCGGCGAAACGTAAATCTCGCCGTCGTCCCCCAAAACCGGATCGCAGCAATAAACCGCAGACGGGTTTTGGTCCCGGACATCGTCCGCAATATGCAAAACAAGCCGGCCTGTTTCCTTTTTTCCCAGATAACCCGACAAAACGGCCTGGCAATTTTTCAGCCCGACATACCGTTTCAATCCGTCGTAAACCGTTTGCAGCTGGTCCGGGCCGAAAACGCGGCCGGCGAAACCATCATATCCCGTATGGTTCGAAAACTGCAGCGTATCCAGCCCCCAACATTCGACGCCGGCCCGCTGCAGGCAGAACACCGCCGCCGAATTGCCGGCGTATCCGGCGACGACTCTGGATTGAACGGACAGCACGGCCATGAATTATTGTTCCGTTTCTTCCGCGGGTTTCGGCTGGCAGCGGAAATAAACCCGGTGCGGCAGAAATACGCGGCACGACCAGTATTTATGTCCGTCATAAGCCGGTTCCCGGTTTGTCTTGCCGCAGGCTTCCTGCGCCATTTTGATAATCTCGTTGGCGTTCGTGGAATAAGGGTTATAGCAGATCGCCACCCGGTCGTTTGTCGATTCGCCGACCGTGCGCGCAAAACCGGCTTCGCGTCTGGAATCGACGAAAGGCGCCTGAATACAGCCGCTTACCCCCAGCAACAACAAAAAAAACACCTTTTTAACGACGGACATCTCCCTGCCCTTTACAATCACGTTCATGACCAATCATCTATGAAAACCGGACGATGTTCAATATGGAAAACGTTTTTTTTCATTTCTTCAAAGCTTTGGTTGATTTTATATACATACTTCGCTTATCCTGATGAAAAGGGATACTGACAAGGAGTTTCGAATGCTGGCGAAAAAACGACTGCTGACACGCAGCGATTTTGACGGGCTGGTTTGCGCGGCGTTGTTGAAAGAACTGGACATCATTGATGAAATCCGGTTCGTTCACCCCAAAGACATGCAGGACGGCCGGATATCAATTACGGATATGGATATTACGGCGAACCTGCCTTATGTTGACGGCGTTTACATCGCCTTTGATCACCATATCAGCGAACTGTCGCGCGTTATCAGCCCCCCGAATCATATCGTTTATCCGAACTCCCCTTCCGCGGCGCGCGTCGTTTACGAATATTACGGCGCCGAAGAACGGTTTAAAAATATCCCCGCATCGTTAATGGAAGCCGTTGACGTCGCCGATTCCGCAAAATACACAATGGATCAGATCATGAACCCGACAGGGTGGATCCTGCTGGCTTTTATCATGGACGCCCGCACGGGTCTGGGACGGTTTAAAAATTTCCGCATTACCAATTATGCGCTGATGATGAAACTGGTGGATTTGTGCCGGACTCACAGCGTTGATGAAATCCTGCAGGACGAAGACGTTAAAGAACGCGTTAATTTGTACTTTGAACACAAAGACAAATTTATCGAACAGTTGAAAAGATGCACGCGGATTCACAAAACCGCCGCCCATATCTACCTGCGCGACGAAGAAACCATTTACGCCGGCAACAGATTTATGGTTTATGCCTTGTATCCGCAGATTAATATTTCCGTCCATGAAATCTGGGGAAAAAACAAACGCAACGTCGTTTTCGCGGCGGGAAAATCTATTTTTAACCGGACGTCAAAAATGAATATCGGCGAATTTATGCTGCAGTACAACGGCGGCGGCCATATCGCCGCGGGAACATGTCAGGTTCCCGTTGACCAGGCAGACAGAATCCGCAAGGAAATTATCACCGCTATGGTTCAGGACGTTTAAGTTTAAGGTATTATTATGGTTGACGACAGATTCCGCTTGGTTACGCGCAGCGATTTCGACGGTTTGGTTTGCGCCGTTTTACTCAAAGAACTGGACCTGATTGACGAAGTTAAATTTGTTCACCCCAAAGACGTGCAGGACGGTCTGGTCGATATCAGGCAGGGCGACATTATAACGAATCTGCCTTATTCCAAATCGGCTTCTTATGTTTTTGACCACCATATCAGCGAATTGGCCCGCGTCGGCAGAAAAAGCAACAGTTATTTAAATCCGCAGGCGCCGTCCGCTGCGCGTGTCGTCTGGGATACTTTCGGCGGCAAAGAACGTTTTAAAAACATTTCCGAAGAAATGATGGCCGCCGTCGACAAAGCCGACAGCGCCGATTATACCGTTGACGATATTCTGCACCCGTCCGGCTGGACGCTTTTGAATTTCATCATGGATTCCCGCACGGGCCTGGGGCGGTTTCATAATTTCAGAATTTCCAATTACCAGCTGATGATGAACCTGATTGATTTCTGCCGTTCCCATGATCCGGCCGAAGTGTTGGAAATGCCGGACGTCAAAGAACGCGTCGATTTATATTTTGCCCATCAGGAAAAATTCGTCGAACAATTAAAGCGTCAGACAACCGTTTACAAAAATCTGGCTTATATCGACATGCTTAACGAAGACATCATTTACGCCGGCAACAGATTTATGGTTTATGCCCTGTATCCGGACGTCAACGTTTCCATGCACGCGATGTGGCGCATTAACGGCCAAAGGATCGTTTACGCTGTCGGCAAATCAATTCTGAACCGGTCAAACATTATCAATATCGGCGAATTACTGCTGCAATACGGCGGCGGAGGCCACGCCAATGTCGGCACCTGCCAGATTGATCTGGACCAGGCGGCCGCCGTGAAAGACGAACTGATCGCCATTTTGACAGACCCGCTGTACACGGAAACCCCGGACAAACCGGATAAGACGACAGAATAACGCGTTATTTTTCAACCTGAAGCGATACTTCAACGACAGAAGGCAGCTGATCCAGTTCCGCAAAGGATTTCAAGCGTCCCAATGCCACCCCGGCAGAAGCCATCATCGGCGTATCGGTTGTCAAACTGGCCGGCGTTGGTCCGAAAAACAGGTACAAAGCGTTTTCCCTGATCCATAAAGCAGCTTCGCCCGGTTTATAAGCGCGCCGCGTCGGTATTCCGGAAACATTGATTTTTTCGCGCAAAGCGCCGTAATACCCGCCGTCGCCCCGGCGCGTCATCACCAGCTTTTGCGGGAATTGTTCGACCAACCTGCGCGCGGCGGCATTATCGTACAGTTCCAGTTCAAATACCGCATTTTCGGCTGCAATCGTCACAACCGGCAGCGATGAGCTGACAGAATCGTTTATTTCTTCCAGCCGGGCAGTTTCCAGATATTCATCGGCAACGGCAGTGACGATTCCGGCCAAAAAGACAAAAAAGAGAATTTGAAATAATCTTTTCATTGCTTTTTATTCCTTTAAAAAGCAAAAGCCCCGGGAAGGGGCTTAATGGTGCCTGGGGACGGAATCGAACCGCCGACACGGGGATTTTCAGTCCCCTGCTCTACCGACTGAGCTACCCAGGCGCCGTACAGGAAAAGTTTATACCCGATTCAAAATGATCTGTCTATAGTCTTTTTAATTTTTTTCTTCGGTTTCTTCTTCTTCGTCCGTTTCAACCGTATAAACGCCTGTCAACCACCGGTTTAAATCAATATCGGCGCAGCGTTTTGAACAAAACGGTTTATAAACAAAGACGGAAGGTTTCCCGCAAATCGGACATTTTGTTTCGATTTCCGGCAGATCCGAAGGGCGTTCCAATACGTTGGGTATTTTCATTTTTTTAATCCTTCCAGCCCGACATGATCGGACGGCTGTAATTCTATACCTGTTTTCAAACGGTCTTCAAGCCGTCTTAAATAAGGGCGGATCCTGTTCAAATCGGCCAAAGGAGCATACACCTTAATATCGCGATCGGGAACGGCAAACCATAGCCGGCGGATCAAGTCTGCGGCCGTCCGCCCGCCGCCAAAAGCGTCAAAAACAGACCGGCGCGTTTTTTCAACCGTCAATTCCACCAGTCCCAGCGAAGAAAAACCGGAAATAAAAACGCCGTCTTGTCTTAAACGGGCTGCCAGAGCACACAAAAAGCCTTTTTCCTTTTTGCCCGCAAAATCAATAATCATCTGTCCGCCCAGGCTTTTTAACCGGATCTGGCGCAGAATTTCGCCGCAGGCTTCAATGTTGGCGGCGCCGGCTTTGCCCGAACCGGCATTAACGTCAAAACAGACGCAGGCCGCCGTCTGTTGCGTGATTAAAAATCCGCCGGAAGGCAGCGTTGAGCGTTCGGACAAAGCCGTATCCAGCGCTTCGGCCATGTTTTCTTGTTCCCATACGCCCTGCAAACAAAAAGAAACGTCAGGAAATTTTTCTTTTAAACAAGCCGCCGTCCGCGCGTCGTCGGTAACGATCCGCGTTAATTCTTTTTCATACCGGGCCGCCAGCAGAAACACGTCTTTTTCCGGGCGGTATAAAATCCCCGGTTCCGCGGCGGATTTTAAAACGGACTGCCAGCGTTGTTCCAGATTCGAAAATTCGGCGCGGATATTCTGTTCCGTTTCGGTTCCGGCGGCCGTTCTGAACAAAACGCCGGCGCAAGGCAGCAAACGCCGCAGCCTGTCCGCCGTTTCGCCGGACATGCGTTTGGGAAACGACGGCCGGTCCGTCCCCGGGCGGAAAATAACCGTTTTCCCCGGCAAAGCAATCTGAACGCGGGCTTCCGCTGATTTTTCTTTTGACGACGGCCGGCTGATTTCAACCAGCAGCAAATCGCCTTCGCTCAGTTTTGAATAACTGACGGTCCCGTCCGCCTTTATAAAAAACGGCGGCGTGTTCAAATACGCCGTACCGCCGTTTCCCATATCCAGAAACCAGCCGGAATCAATGGCCTTGACCGCCCGCGCCAGACAAATTGCCCCGACCGGCACATCGCTTTCCCGCCAGACCGAAACAGTAACGGGAACGTCGTTTTTATCAAACAAAATACAAATTTCTTCAAAAGGGGAAAAACTGTGTACCAGACGCATTATTTAAGCACTCCGCGCCCTTTTAACAAACGCCCCGTTTCAAACAATCCCAACCCGACGACATTGGAATAAGACCCGATTATCCCGCGCACGAATAAAGCGGCCCGGCCCTGAATCGCATAACCACCGGCCTTTCCCTGCCATTCGCCGCTGTCCAGATAAGCCCGTTTGTCCGACGGGTGCAGACGGGAAAACGCCACGACCGTTTTAACCGAACGCGTCAGCTTTCTTCCGTCCGGCGCAATCAGGCATATGCCGCCGTAAACCGTATGCCGTCTGCCCGACAATAAATCCAGACAGGCCGCCGCCTGTTCGCGTGTTTCGGCTTTGGGCAGGATACGCCGGGCGCAGGCAACGGCCGTATCCGCCGCCAAAACAAAGCGTCCCGGTTTTTGCGCCGCGATTTTTTCAGCCTTCGCAACGGCCATACGCGCCGCGTAACGATGCGGCGCTTCGCGGTAAAAGGGGGTTTCGTCAATATCGGCCGGACAGATTTCGTCAGGTACGACGCCGATTTGTTCCAGCAAAGCCAGGCGGCGCGGCGAAGCGGAAGCAAGAATAAGATCCGTCAAGAAAAGCTCCTGTTTTCAAATTGAAAAGGCGGATCAGGACGACCCGCCTTGTTAAAAGGCATGGCTGTTTAAACAAACGCCCTAATCGTCGCTGTAGGTTTTTTCCATACGTTCATGACGTTCCTGCGCTTCGATCGACAAAGTGGCGATCGGGCGGGCAATCAGACGTTCCAGACCGATCGGTTCGCCGGTTTCTTCACAGTAACCGTAAGTTCCGTCGTCAATTTTACCCAGAGCAACGTCAATTTTGGAAATAACTTTGCGCATTCTGTCGCGCGTGCGCAGTTCCAAAGCCTTGTCCGCTTCGGCGGAAGCACGGTCGGAAATATCGGGCACCGTCATGCCGCCTTCTTTTAAATTGTCCAGCGTTTCTTCGGAATCACGCAACAGTTCTTCACGCCAGGCCAACAGCTTTTGGCGGAAAAATTCTTTCTGCATATCGTTCATAAACGGTTCGTCCGCAGAAGGTCTGTAGTCTTTAGGCAGTTCTATTCCCATGTGAAGTCCTCTTTGTTTCAGTCAACCGTATTATTTTTACACCAAAGCGATCCAAAAATCAAACGCTGTGTGAAAGCTTGGCCAATTCGATTTCAGCCCTTAATTCAATATCGTCAAGGATTTGGTTCAGTTCTTCGTCCAGTCCGGGTTCGCGTTTGTCCCGCAGCGTTTGCGCCAGTTCGATTAATTTGGATTTGGAAATAACGCCGGTTAAAATCGCGGCGCGCAAATCTTCCAGCTTATCCAGAATATCGTTCCCATGTGCCGCGGCGCGGCGTTTTTTCGCCCCGTCCTGCAGCGCGTCGCCAACACTTTGCGCCGCCAGCAGCGCTTCAATCCCGGAAACGCCCGCCGCCGCCCCGACAGAGGCCGTTGACGCGGCTTCGGTTTCTTCCAAAAAAGAAGAAAAATCACCCTCGACCGACGAAGAACGAGCGCTTTTACGTGTTGATCCGACAGGTTTTGCCGCCCCCGCCGATCCGATTTTTATGTTCATCTGAATTATCCTTTCCGGTTGTTTATTAAAGTATACCTTATTCCCGTGAAGTTAAAAATCGGCAAATTTTGCCCAGTGATTTTTTCTGATGCCGGGAAAAGTCCGCATTTTTCAAAAAAACAAAAATTGGCACGGTTTTCGCATCTGTACGGTCAGACAATTTTGCCCGCAAATTAAATGAGGCCAAACATGAAGAATTTAATAAAAAACATACAAAAAAGCTTTGCCTTTTTAACGGCGGCGGCCGTTCTGATGTTTTCTTCGCAGGCTTTCGCCAGTTCGCGCATCAAGGACATTTCCGATATTGAAGGCGTGCGCGAAAACTATTTAATCGGATACGGGCTGGTTGTCGGATTAAACGGTACGGGCGACAGCATTTCGTCCATGGCGTTCACCGAAGAAAGTCTGATCGGCATGCTGGAACGTTTGGGCGTTAATACGCGCGACGGCAAAATCAAAACAAAAAACGTCGCCGCCGTCATGGTTACGGGCAGCCTGCCCGCTTTTGCCCGCCAGGGAACGCGCATTGACGTATCCATCAGCGCTTTGGGCGACGCGAAAAGTTTACAGGGCGGCACGCTGCTGGTCACGCCGATGCTGGGAGCGGACGGCGAAGTCTATGCCATTGCCCAGGGACAGGTCGCTATCGCCGGATTTTCCGCCCAGGGCGACGCGCAAAGCATTGTCAAAGGGGTCCCCACGTCAGGCAGAATTGCCAACGGCGGAATTATCGAACGCGAAATTTTATTCGACTTCGCTAACCAGAAATCGATCAAACTGGCTTTGCGCAACCCTGACTTTACGACGGCTTCGCGTATTACCGACGCCATTAACTCTTATCTGGGATCCGTCGCGGCGACAACGGTTGATTCGGGTACGGTTTCATTAAACCTTGACCGCGCCAGACGCGAAGATTTAATTCAGATGCTGACCGATATCGAACAGCTGCGTATTCAGCCCGATCAGGTGGCAAAAGTCATTATCGACGAAAAATCCGGCATTATCGTTATCGGCGAAAACGTGCGCATTAACCCGATTGCGATCGCACAGGGCAACCTGACGATCAGAATTACGGAAACCCCGCAGGTTTCCCAGCCCGCGCCGTTTTCAACCACCGGGCAGACCGTCACCGTTCCCCGGACGGATATCCAGGTCGACGAACAATCTGGCAACAAATTAAACATTTTAAAAAGCGGCGTTTCCCTGCAGGAACTGGTTGACGGCTTAAACGCTTTGGGCGTCGGGCCCAGAGACATGATCAGCATTTTGCAGGCCGTCAAAGCCGCCGGCGCCCTTCAGGCTGAAATCGAGGTGATGTGATGTCTGCGGATATTTTGTCAACGGATTTTATTTCTTCTGCCATGCCGCGGAAAACAGCGCCAAAAATCAGCAAAGCGTTTGATTTGGAAAAAACCAGGCAGGCCGTTCAGGATTTCGAAGCGTTCTTTATTTCGCAGACATTCGAACAAATGTACGCCACCGTTCCGGTCAACGAAACGTTCGGCGGCGGCAATGCGGAAAAGATTTTCAGGTCCATGATGATCGACGAATACGGCAAAATGACGGCGAAATCCGGCGGCATCGGATTAACGGACCAGATCATGACGCAGATCCTGCGCCAGCAGGAAACCGACGCTATGGCGCCGACCGGTACAGAATAAAACAAGGAGTAAAACAATGGAACAATTCCCCGAAAAAAAACTCAGCCGCCTGCTGACATTAATGAGCGAATTGTGCGGTTTGTTAAAAAAAGAAAACACTTTGCTGAAAAAACAGCGCCAGAACGAATGCAAAGACCTGCTGGAACAAAAAACAAAGTTGTCCGCGGCGTATGAAGAATCTTTCGCCTATTTTTCCAAGCGCGGCGAATTGTTAAAAGCTCTGCCCGAAAAGCAAAAGCGCGTCTTGCGCAAAGCTGCCGTTACTTTGGGCGATCTGACGAACGAAAACGCCCGGCTGTTGAAAATCAACATGGAAGCGACTTCGCGTCTGTTAAACGCCATTGTGCAGGACATTGCCGAACAAACGCACGCCAAAACGCCTTTATACACGAAAAAAGGCAGTATGGAAAACGACGCCGGCAACCCGGCCGCCATTTCCTTTAACCAGGTGCTTTAATTTTAACGAAAGGACACCGCCATGGCTCTTTCCAGCGCAATCAGCAGTGCTTTAAACGGTATCAGGACATCGCAAAAAGCGATCGACGTCGTGTCCGAAAACGTATCCAACGTTAATACCGAAGGATATGTCAGAAAAAGCTATTCCCAAAAAACGCTGGTATTAAACAACGGCCAGATGTCCGGCGCGATCAGCAATACCGACCTGCGCCAGGTCGATACGAAAATGGTTGCCCAGCTGCGCAAAGAAACCGGCATTTTACAGGCGTCAAGCGTGCGCGTTTATTATCTGGACCTGATCCAGGCGAAAATGGGCCAGCCGTCGTCGGAATATTCCGTATCCAACCGCGTCGCGGCCATGCAGACGGCTTTTGAAAGCCTGGGTGTTGACGCGGACAAGCTGAACGCCCAGTCAACGGCCGTCACTTCCGTTGACACGGCTTTGTCGCAAATGCAGGAACTCAGTTCCCAGATTCAGGCGCTGCGTCTGGAAATCGACCAGGAAATTTCTGCTTTGTGCGACGAAGTCACCGGCATTTTGGAACAGCTGGACAAATTAAACGACGATATCGTGCGTACCAACGCTTTGGAAGGCCAGTCTGCCGACAATTATAAAGACCAGCGCGATTTGCTGATTACGCGGTTATCGGAAATTATGGACATTCAAAGTTATGAACGTTCCACGGGAGAAACCGTTATTTTAACCGCCGGAGGAAAGCCTCTTTTGGACAAAGACGGCGTTGTTGTTTCCCATGAACCGGCCGCGGCGACGGGGTCTTTGATTTCCTATTCGTCCGGCGGCATTACGGGAATTTACGCCGGATCTTTTGATATTACCAAAGAAATTACGTCCGGCGAACTCAGCGGCCTGATTTCCCTGCGCGATACGGAATTGCAGGATATGCAGACCCAGCTGGACGAACTGGCTTTTCAAATCACCAAACAGTTAAACGCCGTTCACAACAAAGGCGTCAATTACCCGAACACCGTTTATGAAATGAGCGGTACGCGGACATTCATCGACGGCGACAAACAGACCGTTTCCCTGTCCGGCGGCGACGTAAAAATCGTTTTGTTTAATTCCGACGGGTCCGAAGCTTTTAACGTCAGCCTGACCGGAGAACTGGATTTTACTTCCGGCAGCATTAACGAAATGTGCGAAAAAATTCAGGACTGGCTGCAAAACGCCGTTGACGGCCCGCATTTGACAAACGCTTCGGTCGGATTAAGCCAAGACGGAAAACTGGAAATCGACCTGGGCGCCAGCACTTATTCCATCGCGTTCAGAGATGAAAGCTCCGTCCTGCTGGGCAGTGAAGAAACCTCCGTTTCCATAGGTTTTGACGCCGACGGCAGCGGAACGGTCGACCAAACTTATACGGGATTTTCAAACTTTTTCGGATTAAACGACTTCATTGTTACGTCAAAAAAAGACGCCATTTATGAATCCGAAATTATTTCTTCGGGTTCCTTAATGGGAATCAAAGGAAAAACAACGATTCACTTTTCAGACACGGCCCACGGCCTGAACTTTGGTTCCATAGAAGTTTCCGCAGGGGATTCTTTGCAGACGATCGCGGACAAAATCAATACGACCCTGGTTGACGAATCCGGCAACCAAATCGTCAAAGCCGACCTGGTCAAAGAAGGATCGGGATACCGTCTGCGTATTACCAACGTCGACAATAACCAAATGGAAATCACGGAAACGACTTCGACCGTCAACGGCGTAACCAGCGGCAGTATTCTGGACCGGCTGGGATTGGGAATTTCGCATGCGGGATATGCTTCGGAACTGGCCGTCCGGTCGGATATTTTAGAATCGCCCGGTCTGATGAATACGGGAAAAATTCAATACAGTTCGGACACGGGAACGTACTTTTTAAGCGATGCGGACAATTCCCTGGCCAACGAATTCGCCAAAGTTTTCACTCAGTCAATTGATTTCGGATCCGCAGGCAGCTTTTCAAAGATTACGACAACGTTATCCAGTTACGCCGCTTCTATTGTCAGCGGGCTGGCGACCAATCTGAACGACGCCAATTCGACAACCGATTATCAAACCGAACTGGTCACGACAATCTATAAAAAAGAACAGGAAGTCAGCGGCGTCGATCTGGACGAAGAATTATCCATGCTGCTGGTGTATCAGCGTTCGTACAGCGCGGCGGCAAAAGCTTTGACAACATCTCTGGAAATGCTGGAGATGCTGGACAGCATCGTTTAACAGGGAGTAACACATCATGACAAGAGTCCCGACAACAGCCACCTATAGTTTATATATGTCGCAAATGTCCAAGCAAAAAGCGGCGATGACGGACATTTCCTATCAGGCGACAACAGGCAACAGGTATGATTCCTATGATAAATACGGTTTATCCACATACCGTTTGCTGTCTTTGCAAAACGAACGGGCGGTCACGACAAAATACCTGGAAACAAATTCAATCACACAGGTCGTTTTGGAAGCCCAGCAGACTTCCGTTGACGGAATCCGTTCGGCCTTAACGGACGTACGGTCGCAGATTCGCGAATTTTTCGCCAACGATCTGGCGGCCATGTCGGAAAATCCGACGGAAGAAGAACTGCTGGCTTTGCAAAACGTTCAGGAAGCGGCTTTCGAAGCCATGTCGCTGATCGCTTATTACCTCAATACGCAGGTGGACGGCAGCTATGTCTTCGGCGGCGGAAAAACGACGACGGCGCCGGTCGATTTTCCCTATACGACTTTGGAAGAATTTCAGGCGGTCTACGACGGCGACGTACTGACTTATCCGGACAGTTACTCGGCTTCGCTTTCTCAGATGTCCACGTCTGCCGACGTGCTGGGCGGCGTCACGATTAAACAGGAGTTTCAAACACTTGATCCGAAAGTCGTCGTTTATCACGGATCGACGGCCAACGAAATGCAATTTAATGCCGCGACGAATTCTTTATCGGCCGACCCCGAAACATTCAACGGGATTCTGCCCGGCGATCAGATCATTGTCCAAGGAACAGGCGGCAATGATCAAACTTTGACCGTTCAATCCGTGTCCGAAGACGGATCAACGCTGACATTTGCCGAAACGGTCGCGGACGAAACCATTACGGATTCTTCCGCGGTTTCCATTACCAAAGGCAGCTGGGTATTCGCATCGTCCGAAGATCTGACGACCGGCGTTACGACAAATTCGCTGACCGGGCGTCCGGGATCTTTTTCAGACCTGAAAGAAGGCGAAAAGCTGTTGATTAACGGAACGAACAGCAACAACGGCTATCTGACGGTCAAAGAAATTTCCGAAGACGGATCAACGATTACGTTTGAAGAAAACGTCGTCAACGAAACGATCGGCGTCGAAAAATTAACCGACGGAACAGTCAATATTCAGCAAAGCACGCAGGTCGGCACGATTACGGCGGAAAAAAACGTCGGCGTCGTGATTGAAACAATCGACTGCCCGCAGTCTTTGACCGTCAATACGGCCGACAATACAATTACGGGCGCCGCCGGAACATTTTCCGAACTGAAAGGCGGGCAAACCGTTACAATTACGGATTCTGCCGGGAACGAATACGCTTTATATGTCAAGTCGGTTTCTCCCGACGGTTCCACGCTTGACATTTCAACCAGCACGCCAGTTCCCGACACAAATTTAACAAACGTGCCGCTGGTCGTGCGGACACATTCGGATATCGGCGGGTTTGTCACTTCCAGCATGAAGGGCAGCGCTTTGCAAACCGGCGACATCGGTTTCAGCGTCAATCAAAACACGATGACGGCGACGGTCAAAGGAGCGTTTTCTTCCTATAAAACAGGTGATTGCCTGATTATCAAAGGCGCCGACGGAAACGACAAAATGTATATCATTGATTCCGTTTCCGCAGACGGCCGCACCGTTAAATTTTCAGACGAAACGCCCGTAGAAGAAGAAATGAGTCTGCTGAACGGAAACACCATTCCCGACGGGGCGGGCGTAACAATCTGCAAAACCTATTCCGTCGGAGCAACCGTGGAAATGGCCGGAACCAGCGGCGCTTATAACGGGTTATATACGGTTTTGGGCGTATCTGACGACGGCAAAGAACTGATCGTCAGGACCGAAGATTTTCCCGAATACGGCGCGACGGACAGTTTCGCTTCGGCCCGTTTTGAAACCAGCACTTATTACAACGGCGGACAGTTGTCATCGTCTTACCGCGTCAGCGAAACGACGACGGTCGTCAATGATATCAACGCTTCGTCGGCCGCGTTTGAAAAGGTGTTCCGGGCATTGGGCGCCATCGCGCAGGGCAATATGCTGGATCCGGATAATATCGACAGCGCGACGCAGCGCGTATCTGACGCGTTGGATTTATTGGACGAAGCTCTGACCGCGAATTCAAAAGAAAAGAACGGCGACGTTACCAGCGTACAATACGCCGTTATCAGCAAGCTGGATCTGGTTAAAACGACAATTGACAACCAAACTGACCTGCAAAATTCGTTGGAAACATACATATCGTCGTTAACCCAGGTTGATAAAACCGAAGCGGCGACAATGTTGCTGCAGGCGGCGGAAAATTTAAAAGTGTCCTATTCCGTCCTGTCAACGATCAACAGTCTGAGTTTATTGAATTACCTTTAAAAAAAAGCCCCTTTCCGGGGCTTTTTTTAATAATACATGTCTTCGTATTCGTCCTCATACGGGTACAGATCTTCGTCATACAAGTCATCGTTCGCGGACTGGTTTTGTTGAACGGGTCCGGCGGCCGTTTCATTTTCAGCCGGTTGTTTGGGAATATTGCCTTCAATATTAAACAGGCAATAACCGTCAACGCAGCTTCTGGTCAGACCGGCGACCGGCGGGCAATGATCGTTCTGCGTACACTGCACGCATGTATACGGCAGTGTTTTATACGGTTTCGGCATGCAAAACGGCGCCGCGGGCGGACAAACGGCGTCCGTGCACGGATCCGGCACTTTGCAGGTATAATCCCTGTCGCAGAACATGCCTTCGGCACAATGGAAATTGACGACACATTCGGCGCACTGGTATTCATGCGGTTTATCTTCACCTGCCGGCGCGCAATATGTCCCCGTCAGGCACGAACTGTTTTTGCACACGTCCACACACTGCAGCGCGACACATTCTTTATCATAAGGGCAATCGTCGTTTTCAAAACACGAAATCCCGGACGCGTTTACCGAAGACGTCTGCGAAGAAAAATTCAGTTTAGGCTGATTATTGGCTTTGCTGCCCAATTTAACCGCCCTGGCCGAACCGTCGGACGGCGCGATCAACAGACAAAATAAAATTGTTAAAAATTTAAGCATGGACCCCTCTGTTTTTTTTATTATTATACTGTTGTCTTCCGCCCATGAAAATAAAAAAAGGGGGGCTTTGCCGAAACAAAGCCCCCGCAACAGCGGAAAAATCAAATTAACTTCAGTTCTTCTGCGGAAGTGCGGTCTTTATGCGTTACCAGTTCATAGCTGACGGCCTGATCTTCCTTCAGGGTCGGCAGGCCGGCTTTTTCAACAGCGCTGATGTGAACAAAGACGTCCTTTGAACCGTCTTCAGGCTGAATGAAGCCGTAACCTTTTGTTCTGTTGAACCATTTAACTTTACCGTTAGGCATATTGGATCTCCTGATAAATAAAAAAGAAAACCGTTTAAAATAAACGGAAGAGTTTATATTCGTCCTGAAAAACAGAACAACTCTCTTTGTACACGCCTTTCGGCCGACACATCGCAGAGGAGTATAAAATCTTAATAAAAAGTGTACGCCTTTCCCCGTTAAAAACAAGCACTTTATCGGAAAAAACAAAATAATGTTCTTTTCGGGCTTTATTTTTTTGTTTTTCAAATGTAAAACAGGAACGGTTTTTATTTTTATCCGGCAAAGAAAAATGTGCAAATTTATTCAAACAACCGAAGAACTTAACCAACTCTGCCTGCGGCTGGCAGAACATAAATTCGTCACCGTCGATACGGAATTTATCCGCGAAAAAACATACTGGCCGCAGCTGTGCCTGATTCAAATCGCTTCCGTTGACGAAGCGGCCTGCGTTGATCCTTTGGCGCCGGGAATCAATATGCAGGCGTTGTTTGATCTGATGCAAAATAAAAATGTCGTCAAGGTTTTTCATGCCGCCCGGCAGGATATTGAAATTTTTTATCACCTGAACGCCAAAACGCCTTTTCCCGTTTTTGACACGCAGCTGGCCGCCATGGTCTGCGGGTTCGGCGAATCCGTCAGTTACCAGAACCTGGTTCAGAAATTACTGGGCGTCGAACTGGATAAATCCATGCGCTTTACGGACTGGTCGCGCCGACCTTTAAGCGAAAAGCAAATCCGTTACGCTTTGGCCGACGTGACTCACCTGCGCGATATTTACAAAAAAATGCTGGACCTGCTGGAACAGACGGGACGGGCTCATTGGGTAGATGACGACACCGCTGCCCTGATTAATCCGCAAACGTATGAAAACGATTCGTCCCTGGCATGGAAACGGTTAAAGTTAAACAGCTCAAAACCCTTTTATCTGGCATTATGCCAGGCGCTGGCCGCATACAGGGAAAACGAAGCCAAACGTTTAAACCGGCCGCGCAAGCATATCATGCGCGACGAAATCGTTTTGGAAATTGCCGCAAACGTTCCCGAAACGGCGGAAGAAATGGCAAAAATGCGCGGGCTGCCGCAGGGATTTGCCAACGGCCGTATGGGCAAAGACATTCTGAAAATTATCGCGGAGGTCAAAAACCGGGACGCGGATACGTATCCTGTTTTGCCCAAACCTTATGAACTGCCGCGTTCCGCGCGTTCCGTATCCAAAATGCTGCGCCTGCTTTTGATGATCAAGTCTGCGGAAAACGACGTGGCGGAAAAGCTGATCGCCACCCCCGACGAACTGGACATACTGGCCGGGGAAAACAATCCGGACATTAATGTGTTAAAAGGCTGGCGTTATCAAATTTTCGGCAAAGACGCCCTGGAATTAAAAGCCGGCAAAACCGCCATGCGTTACAACCCTGAAAAACGCCGCATTGATTTAATGGCGCTTTAAATTCCGAAAAAGAAAAAGTAAGCCAGCGCAATCGTTCCCAATGCAAAGAAATACTGAACGCCGGCTTTTCCTTCTTTTTCCAGATGATAAGCCAAAACCAGATCGACGCTTTGCGCCAGGCGGATCAGAAAAATAGCGGCGATAACGGGAAAAAACGACTGCATGGAAAAAATCAAAATCATTTCGCCGGCCGCATAAACAACGCCGGCGAAAACAATATGCCGCGTCGTAAAAAAAGCTTTCAAAGGAATGGTTTTGCCCGCCGCAGCGACAGAACACAACAGCATGCCGACCGTCGGCACCGTATATAAAACATACCAGTTGGTATCCCTGATGCCCAGCGTATCGCAAATATTATTCGCCGCCGCGAAAAAAATCAGGCCGGCAAAAGCTTTTTTCCCGCCGGCAGACAGTTTGCGGCCTTCTCCGAAGACAAAGAATAAAACGCCCATCGCGCCGATAAATAAAATAATAACCAGCTTTAATCGCGCCAGCGGCACGTCAAAAACAAACGTTGTCACCAAAGCGACCAAAGCCAGGCTGATTACTCCCCAGAAAACGGAACCTGAAGTATTTTCTTTGTTGACGACCTGATTTAATTTCATGAAACAAAACAAGGAAACGCCTTTTAACAACGGGAAAATAATCCCCGGCGTCAAGAAAACAAACTGTCCGTCGATAAAGAAATAATGCCGGCAAAACGGAATAGTCGGCACGGCGAACAGCAAACACCATACCGCCGTAAAATAAGAAGAAACAGCAGGGTCCAGTTGTTTGCTGGCCAGTTTGTACACAAACGGCCGCAAAGCATAAAGAACAACAATGGATAATCCGGTAAAAAACGTCAGCATTTTATTTCCTTAAACAAACGGGTTTATTATTTATCTAAAAGATATAAGAGCTCAAGATATTTATGTTTTTTTGTTTTTGATTCCGACCTGCTTTTTCGCAGCAAACAGTAAAAGCTGGCGTTGAACGGTCGTTTCTGTTATAGTTTATCCTAAGTCGTTTTAATTAACGGCCCAGGGCGTCAGAAACCCTTTTGACAATAGTCGCAAAGCATATGGCGACTTTAAATAATTATGCCGATTTCTGTCCCGTGCGGGCGGATGTCGGCGTTATAAGGCTTTGCGCGAAACCGCCGAGCCGTAAATTGTCATACGGTTTCTGAACATCCGCCTACCTGAAAAGGTAGGTTTTTGTTTAACCCAAAACAAAAAGGATTGTTCAGAGATGAAAAAATCAACTTTAATCTTAACAACGCTGACGTTGTTATTCTTATTTACCTTTCCGCCTGCAATAAAAGCTACTTGCTATTATCCAACTTCATCATCTTTTCAAATGATTTCCTGCAGCAGCTGTGAAGAGATAGGCTTTACGTTGAACTTTAAAAGTAGTCTTGGCACATACTGCATGGACAAGAACTGTGTGACAGGCTTTAATTCCCTTACCTATTCTGAAGCTGTTAGATGTAAAGCATGCGCGCAAAATTTCTATATCTCGGGAAGTTTTTGTATGCCCTGTCCCTCAGGGGCAACGTGCGACGGATATACAATACAATGCGGCGAAGGTTACTTTTCCAACGGGTCAAGCTGTCAACAGTGTAACT
>JAJXEL010000164.1 GCA_021639925.1 Alphaproteobacteria bacterium
ACGTAAACCACCTGTACCAGCGGTTTTCTTTAGACAGCATTTCTTCTTCCAATTCGGTCGCATCAAACGCCCGGTTGCCGATAAAGTCGATTTTGCGGATAAACGTCGGCTGGCCTTCGTTTATCTCAAAAACGACGTCCAGACGATTCTGAGAACGTTCGATAATTTTAGGTTCAACCTGCGCCGAATAACGGCCCATGCGCTTATATAATTCCAAAATCCGCTGTGTGTCACGGCGGGCTTTTGAACGCGTAAAAACAGAACGAGGGCGCAAAGACAATTCGTCTTTAAGCTGCTGGGTTTTGATTTTTTTGTTTCCTTCAAACGATATCTGATTGACGATCGGATTTTCGACCAGATCGACATTCAGCACGCCGTCCGTGACAGACAGGCGGACATCGGCGAACAAACCGGTCGAAAACAACGATTTCAATCCTCTGTCCAGCTGTTCGTCGGAAACGGTATCCCCTTTGCGAATCATCAAATACGTCAAAACCGTTTCCGGTTCTATACGCATAACCCCGCTGATGACAATCCGGGAAACAGTTTCTTCCTTTTCAGCGGCAAAAACAGCGCAAAAAGGAAAAAATAAAATAAAAACAACAAAAACAACCAGTCTTTTCAAAAAAATCACCTAATGAAACAAACGGACGAATATACGGACGATATCATTCCATGAAGTGAGTATCAACAGACATATCAGCAAACCTACCCCTATGTTTAGGGCTATCATCTGCACTTTTTCACTGATCGGGCGGCGGATAATTCCTTCGACGGCATAAAACAGCAGGTGCCCGCCGTCCAAAACCGGAACGGGCAACAGATTTACCAGGCCGATGCCTATTGAAACCTGTATTAAAAACAGGGCAAAGCTGATAATACCGCCTCTGGCCGCGTCGCCGGACGCTTCGGCGATGCCCAGCGGGCCGCGCATATCGTCCGCCGAACGCTGTCCCAATAAAATGCGCTTTAAAATAACCAGCGTATCTTCCGTAATTTCCCAGGCTTCTTTGACCGATTCGACAAAAGCCTGAGGAACGGAAAGAGGTTTAAAATGTTCCTGCGACATCACCGCCTGCACGCCCAACACAGCCCCGCCGTTTTCAGAAGACAGACGCGCCGTTAAAGGAATCTCTTTGCCTTCGCGCAAAACAACGATATCCAGCACATTATTCAGCTGGACGAAACGGCGGACATCGGCGAATTCATTGATTTTTTCGCCGTTAATCGTCAAAATCCGGTCATTTTTCAAAATGCCCGCCGCTTCGGCCGCGGAACCTTTGCTGACCTCAGATACGACCGGCGGCACAACAACCAGACCGAAAATCGACAGGAAAATCGTCAGCAGAACAATCGCAAAAATATAATTCATTGCCGGCCCGGCAACAGAAATAAAAGCCTTTACCCACAAAGACTGATGCGGAAAAGAAACCTTTTTTTCTTCTTCGGTAAATTCTTTGGCCGTTTCATCTGCCGTTGCGCTGGCCGCGTCGGCGTCGCCGAACATCTTGACGTAACCGCCCAGAGGAATCAGGCAGACTTTCCAAACCGTTCCTTTTTTATCCTGATGCGACCAAAGAATTTTGCCAAAGCCCAGGGAAAATTCTTCGACCTTTACGCCGGACAGACGCGCCGCCCAGAAATGCCCGAATTCATGAACGATCACAACCAGGGAAAGAACGATTAAAAAAGAAAGCGGATACAATACGGCCAAAAAAGCTGACATTAATTTTTTATCCTTTCAGCAAGACAACGTTCCGCCGTTTTCCGGGCTTCGCCGTCTGCGGCAATTACGTCCTGTATTGTTGATACAGGATCAAGCGGTGAGATTTCAACGACTTTTTCAACGACGCGCACAATATCCGTAAAACCGATCCGGCGGTTTAAAAAAGCACCGACGGCGACTTCGTTGGCGGCATTCATGACGGCGGTAGCCGTCTGGCCTTTCGCCTGACATTCTTTGGCCAAACGCAATGCAGGGAAACGATTTTCGTCCGGCGCGCAAAAAGTCAAAGCCGACATTTTCGTTAAATCCAGCTTTGCCGTCGGCGAAACCATTCTGTCCGGCCAGGCCAGCGCGTACGCGATCGGCGTGCGCATGTCAGGCATGCCCATGTGCGCCAGGACAGAACCGTCCACATACCCGACAGCGCTGTGGACAATCGACTGCGGGTGAACCAGGACTTCGATTTTATCAACGGGAAAATCAAACAAATGACAGGCTTCGATAATTTCCAGCCCTTTGTTCATCATTGTCGCGGAATCAACCGAGATTTTCGCCCCCATGCTCCAATTCGGGTGAGCGACGGCCTGTTCCGGCGTCGCCCGTTCCATAAATGCCGCGTCTTTTTCACGGAAAGGACCGCCCGAAGCCGTCAGCAAAATACGATCGACGGCGCTGCGGTGTTTTTCTTCCAATGTTTGAAAGATCGCGCTGTGTTCCGAATCAACGGGGATCAGCGTCGTATGATATTCCCGGACCGCCTTCATAACAATTTCACCGGCGCAAACCAGCGTTTCCTTGTTTGCCAAAGCCAGCGTTTTGCCGCGTTTAACGACTTCCATTGTCGGCAGCAGCCCCGCCGCCCCGACAATTGACGACATCGTCCAGTCCGCGTCTTCTTTCGCCACGTCGATAACGGCCTGAAAACCGGCCACAGCGCGCACGGCAGTGCCGGACAACAGCTCTTTTAATTCCGCATACTTCGTTTCATCTGCGGTTACGGCAATTTCAGCGTTTAACAGCTTTGCCTGTTCCGCCAGCAAAGAAATATTCTGATTTCCGGTCAAAGCGATAACGCGGTACTTGTCCGGTTCCCGGCGGATAATGTCAACCGTGCTTTTTCCGATGGATCCGGTCGATCCCAGAATTGTAATACTTTTTCGCGCCATTTTACCCCCAGAAATCCAGACCGGGACAAACAAAAACAAGAATTAACACAACGATCGGCGAAACAGCCAGCAAAGCGTCCATACGGTCAAAAACACCGCCGTGCCCCGGAATTAAATTACTGGAATCTTTAACGTCCAGATAACGCTTAATCCAGGATTCAAACAAATCCCCGCCCTGAGAAACAGCCCCCAGCACCGCGGAAACAATCATAACCGGTTCGTATGCCGGCGCTTCGCCGAACTTTGCGCACAAAGCCCCCCACAAAGCCGCGGTCGCCATGCCGCCGAACAGCCCGGCCCAGGTTTTTTTAGGACTGATTTTCGGACACATTTTCGGCCCGCCGATCATTTTGCCGAACGCATAAGCCCCCGTATCCATTGCCCATACGGAACCGATCAGCCAGATCGTGCTGATAAAACCGTAATTTTGCAGCATAAAAGTCAGGGAAATCATCGGATATGAAGAATACAAAACGCCGAACGCAAACAATTTTTGATGTTCAACGCCCTGTTTTCTGACAACAACATACAACGCGACAGTCATCACGGCGGGCAGCGTCCACGCGACGACGGGACTGATGTCCAGCAGAAAAATACCGCATATCCCCGTCACCGCAATTAACATACCCAAAACGGAAAAACGTTTTAAAACCAGTTTTTCCCATTCCCAGCCCATGGCAGTCAAAGAAACGGCGCAGACCAGTTCAAACCAGGGCGGCCCGAAATAAAGCGCCAAAATCGGCAAAGGCAACAACAAAAAAGCTGAAAGAATACGCTGTTTTAACATAAAAACTCCTTATAC
>JAJXEL010000165.1 GCA_021639925.1 Alphaproteobacteria bacterium
GGATATAATTCCATTTGATAAAATGACACAGTTTTTTAAAGATCATTTAAAATGAAAAGGAAGACAAACGCGCGGCAAAACAGCATTCCGGCAAGTATGCGCTTTAAAAAATCAAGCGCTTCCCCGGGAGGAGAAATAAGCGGGGATCAAAGCGGTCAAAGGTGTTTTATTGACAGCCTTTAAAACCCGTTTTTTATCATTTTCCAAAGCGTTTGCCGCCGCCTTGTCCGTTATTCCTTTGATTTCCGCACGGTTGAGTTTTTCAACGTTGTCAACAACCGAATTCAGGACTTTTAAAACATTCCTTTTAACAGGGTGTTTTGTTAACGAAGGAGGAAAATGCCGCAATGTTCTTGAAACAAGCATATCTGCCGCCATTCGGGCATACGTTTTGCCTTTTATAGCGGTCCGGGGAATGTTTTCCAACGACTGATCATGCGCGGCGCCCTTTGCCGTTGAAACAATATCGTAAATTTCGGCGGCCGTTTTTGTCATTAAATGCACTTGACGCGCCTTAGGGCTGTTCACAAACGTTTCAAAATCATCGACGCGGTCGGCGCCGCAAAATTTCGAAATATCGGCGGGCTTTAAAGACACAAAAGGCCTTTTGTCCGGTTCTTCGTCCAGATATACCAACCGGGGGTAAATATTGTAATTGTATTCGTAAGAAGCAACGATTAAGTCATTATCGTACCACCCCTTAAACGCGCCGGAAAGGGATTGCGATTTGTGAAACCCGGCGGCAATCGGCGTATCCTGCGCCATAAATTTTTTCTTTGGCGCGGCGTTTCCCTGCGCTTCCCATTCACAGCAGGCTTGCAATGCCTGAGTCTGCGCATCGGCTTCTGTCGCGCGGGTCAGCATGATCCGTGATGCAAAATCCAGATTTTGCGCTTCGGCTTCCCGGCGTCCCTGATGCCATTGCCATAAATGCCGTGCTTCATGCACCAAATTAAACTGCATGGAGGCCGGATCCAAAGATTCGCTGACGACGATTTTGTTGTTTTGGGGATCAAAACTGGCGTAAGCGTTCTTCAGCCCGGATTCTAAAGAAAAAACCGTATTGTGCGCCGCCATGTCTTCTAAAGCTTTTCTACCGGACGGAATGGACGCCAGCGCGTCAAACAGATTTTCGACAACGGCTTTTTCACCGGGGGCGGCGTTTACATTTATTCCGCGAATGCTGTAAGATTGAACGGCGTTCTTTTTTATGCCGATCCGTTCAAAAAGCGCCTGTAAGGACATATTTTTTGCTCCTGTTCTTATTGCCAATATAAATCAAGGCAGACGTCAAATCAACATCGCCGTTGCGCGGCAAAAACGGGAAACAGCCTTTGTTTTTAAGGCGCCGTGCTGTTTTTCGGCACGAAAAACCTGTCTTGTAAAGCGCCTTCAAGTTTTAACAGCGCGATTTTTTTATCAATTCCTCCGGCATACCCCGTCAGACTGCCGGAGCTGCCGACAACCCTGTGGCAGGGAACGATGATCGATATTTCATTATGTCCCACGGCGCCGCCGACCGCCTGCGCCGACATGCGCGCCAGTCCCTTTTTCGCGGCAAGAATTCGCGCGATTTCACCGTAAGTCATCGTCTTACCATAGGGTATGGAATACAAAATCTCCCACACTTCGTTTTGAAAAGGGCTGCCCGTAAAATGAAGCGGTATTTTGAAATCCGGCTCTTTTCCGGAAAAATATATATCCAGCCAGCGTTTTGCTTCTTTAAAAACGGGCAAGTCCTTTTCTTCATGTTCCTTATCCAGGTATAACGCAAAATACTTTTGCCCTTCAAACCATAAACCGGTCAGCCCCGTTTCGTCAGCCGCCAGCAATATTTCCCCAAGAATAGAGTGATATTTACTTGTATATTGCATTGTTTCGCCTTTTTGAAAAATTCTTTCACGCGTATTTTACGAAGTCTGCGCCGGTTTGTAAAATATCCTTTTTTCACAATCCGGACAGAATATTCGCCGCCAATAACAAGGATTTTCCTTTTTATTTCCCGCGTTACCAGACGTTCGTGTGAATTCTGTCTTCAACGTTAATTTCTTTTTGCCTGGGAAGAAAAGCGTTTTCAGCCGGATAGCCTATCGTCAGCAGGCAGGTGAACTCATACCCTTCCGGAGCGCCCACAATTTCCTTTATCTTATCCGCTTCGTCGCTGACAGGAATATGAAATACCGACCCGAGACCTTCGGCGGCGGCGGCAAGCAGCATGTTTTCCAGCGCGCACCATGCCGAAGCGAAATAATTAAGCGAGCTCTGCTCTGCCGGTTTCAGCAAAGAATGTGTCTGCTGGCGGAAAAACGGAATAATAAGCAGACCGCTTTCCATCAGCATTTTTTGCTGTTTGGGCAAAGCGTCGGCGAACATTTCCATTTTGTCTTTGTCACCGGATTCATCTACTTCGAACACAAGCTTTTTGAATGCCGCCATGTTTTTGGCCAGCGGAGCAATGACTTTCGCAATGTTTTCGCGCCCGCGCACGACAATAAATTCCAGCTGGCGCAAATGGTCGTTGGTCGGGGCTTTGAAGGCCGCGCCGATGATTCGTTTAAGAATCTCGCCGCTTACTTCGCGGTCAGAAAAATCGCGGTATGTGCGGCGTTTATTTAACACTTCATAAAACTCCATTTTCTTTTCTCCCGATTTCATCAAATTTTTGTTTCATCAATTCGGAAAACAAAGCCGTAAGCCGTATCAGTTCCGTAATGTCTTCTTTTTTTGCCAGTTCAGACATCGCTTCGATTTCCGCGTCGGCGGCCGGAGGAATAATATTTTTTACGTATTCATATCCTTCCTTGGTGAAATTGACGATTTTATTGCGCCTGTCTTCAGATGCTTCGGTAAGGGTAACGTACCCGAGTTTTAAAAATTTTTTTATAATTGCGCTGATCGTTTGTTTAGTCGCGGACATGCGTTCGCAAAGATAGGACTGCGGGCAGCCTTCCGGAGAAAACCAAATTAAATCCAATACAAACAATTCGTTCGTCGTTAAATTGTGTTTCCTGGCGCATCGCGTATAAGCGGCATACTGCACGTCTCTTAACCTGCAATATTTGTTGACCTGTTCCCTTACTTTTTCCCTGTCCATATTTTCCTCAGTCTGCTAAAAATAGTCCAATATTTGACTATTTTTCTTGTATGTAGCACTGGATTTTTTGCCTGTCAATACAAAAAAACATCTGCGGCTGTTAACAAAGGTTACGCAGACTTGCCTATTCCGGCTCCGGCGTTATAGGCGCCGGTTTCGTTTGCCGTCCGGTTTTAAATGCTTTTATTCGTATTTCCGGGCCGCGTTTTTGTTTTTTTTCAATCTTTTTTCGTTTTGCAAAAACAGCCTTCCAGATGATCATCTACAAAACCGGCCGCCTGCAAAAACGAATAACAAAGCGTTGAACCGAAAAATTTAAAGCCGCGTTTTTTCATATCCCGGCTGATCGCGTCCGATTGTTCGGACGTTGCCGGAATTTGATCCAGCGTTTTAAAATGATGGACCAAAGGCGGCTTTTTGGGAAAAAACGACGCAATATAATTATAAAAACTTCCGAATTCCTTTTGCACGGCGATAAATTGTTTGGCGTTTTCAACCGTGCTTTTGATTTTCAGGCGGTTTTTAATAATGCCGTCAAACCGTGTCAGACGGTCAATATCCGCCGGAGTCATTCGTGCTGTTT
>JAJXEL010000166.1 GCA_021639925.1 Alphaproteobacteria bacterium
GGGTATGACAATCTGCTTTTCAGAACGCATGACGAGCTGGATTTAACGAATCAGGCGGCTGTCAATGATTTTTTTGAACATGAAAAGCCCGACTATGTCTTTTTAGCCGCCGCCCGCGTCGGCGGAATTGTTGCCAACAGCACATATCCCGCCGAATTCATCTATACCAACTTGATGATAGGAACGAATATTATTCACGCTTCTTATAAAAACGGCGTGAAAAAACTGTTAAACTTAGCGTCTTCCTGTATTTATCCGAAAGAAACGCCTCAGCCGATGAAAGAAGATTTTCTGATGCAAGGCGGTTTGGAAAAAACGTCGGAAGCATACTCTGTTGCCAAAATAGCGGCTGTTAAGCTGTGTCATTATTACAATATCCAGTACGGCACGAATTATTTAACGGTCATGCCGCCGAATCAATATGGTCCGGGCGATAATTTCAATATGGAAACAGCGCATTTTCTGCCGATGATCTTACGCCGGTTTCATTTGGCGAAACTGCTGCAAAACAACGACTTTGAATCAATCCGCAAAAATTTAAAAAAAGACAAGCTGGGGTGGGGGATTGATGAAAAAACAGATTTCTCAGATGAAAAATCTTTGGAAAAAGCATGCAATGCCGTCGGCGCCTATCGCGATAAAATCACGGTCTGGGGCGATGGCAAAGTTTACCGGGAATTAATGAATTCTGACGATCTGGCAGACCTCTGTCTGGTATTGATGAACACTAAAAACGCCCAAGAAATCGGTGAATTTTTAAATGTCGGTTCCGGCGATGACATTTTGATGAAAGACTTGTTGGAACTGATCGCGGAAATAACCGGATTTAACGGAAAAATTGATTTTGACGCCTCTAAACCGAACGGCGTTTACCGAAAATTACTGGACAATTCAAAAATGCGAAAGTTCGGCTTAACCGTCAGCCGTTCATTAAAAGACGGCATTACGGATTTTTATAATCAATACCTGGCTTGTGTGAGGTAAGGCTATGGACTATCAGACAATAAAATCAAAACACCTTGTAAAAAAAGCGATTATCAAAGCCGCATATAAAGCGGGAGAAACGCATGTCGGTTCCGCTTTAAGCTGCGCTGAAATTATGGAAGCCCTTTATTTCCGGGTCGCAAATGTGACAAAAGACAACTGTAAAAGCGAAACGCGCGACCGGATATTGATCAGCAAAGGGCACGCCGCTTTGGCGCAGTATGCCTGTTTAATGCTGAAAGGCATCATTCCCGAAGATATCTTTGAAACTTATTCATTGGACGGCGGATTGCTGCCGGCTCATCTGGACCGCAGCGCTGCAGACGGCATTGAAGCGTCAACGGGAATGTCTTTAGGGCACGGCATCGGGCTGGCGGAAGGTTTGGCTTTGGCCAACCGGCTGAAAAAAATCAAAGCCCGGATCTTCGTTATTGTCGGCGACGGAGAATTGCAGGAAGGATCCGTCTGGGAAGGGCTGGCTTCTGTCAAAGCTTTAGGTTTAAACGAAATAACTGTCATTCTTGACAGAAACGGAATGCAGGCCTCTGCGCAAACAAAAGAAATCGCGGACAATTCCAATCTAAGCGGCATATTCGGACAAATGGGATTTTCCGTTGAAACCGTTAACGGCCACGACGTTGACGCGATTGCGCAGGCTTTGGAAAAAACAACCACGCGCCCGTTGATCGTCATCGCGGACACCATCAAAGGACACGGCCTGCCCGCGCCTTTTGAAAACACGGTCAAATCCCACTATGTCAAACTGACCCCGGAACAATATCAGGCGGCTTTAAAAGCCATGGACGGTGAATAATGAGAATTGTATTTGCGAACACTTTGGTTGATCTGGCCAAAAAAGATCAAAGAATCTGTTTTATCACGCCGGATATGGGATACAGCATTATTGACGATTTTCAAAATACTTTTCCCGAAAGGTATTTTAATATCGGCATTGCGGAACAAAATGTTATCGCCGTTGCGGCGGGAATGGCCTTGGCCGGGTTCAAACCGTATGTTTACAGCGTCATTCCTTTTATTATTCACCGCTGTCTGGAACAGATCCGCGTTAATGTCGCGTATGCCAAAACAGACGTTAAAATTATCGGCATCGGTTCCGGTTTTGAATACGGTTCCGCAGGCGCTACGCATTACGGCATGGAAGACATATCTATTATGCGCAGTTTGCCCGATATGGACATTTTCGCGCCAGGCGATATGTACGAAATGGCGGAAATTACCAAATTAACCGCAAAAAATGACCGGCCCGCCTATATCCGGATCGGACGGCATAACCATGCCGATATGAATACGGACAAAAAAATTGAAATCGGCAAAGCGTCTGTGATCAGCAAAGGCAAAGACATTGCGTTCATCGCAACGGGAAATATGGTTCATATTGCCAAAGATTATGCGGACGAGCTTAAAAAACGGGGAATAACCCCGACGGTCGTCAGTATGCATACGATTAAACCGTTTGACGCGGATTGTATTTTGTCACTGGCCGAAACGCACAGCCGTTTTTTTACGTTTGAAGAGCATACGGTTATCGGCGGGCTGGGGTCTGCCGTTGCCGAAGTCCTGGCGGAAAGCGGAAAAAACGCCAGATTAAAACGTATCGGGATTAACGATGAATTTTCCCATTTGGTCGGGAATACAGCTTATATACGCCGCCAATATAAATTGGATCTTAACGGCGTCGCCGAATTATGCGGGATTTAAGAAATGACAGCGCTTTTACATGATTTTTTAAAAGACGAATATGAACGCGTCAGTCTCGCTTTTGACGTTTCCGAGCTGAAAAGCAAAACTTTTTTAATCACGGGGGCCAACGGGCTGATTGGCAGCAATTTGATTAACGTACTTTATTTTCTGAATATAAAACACGGTTTAAAAATAAAAGTAACCGGACATTCTTTTTCCGCGCCGGTTGCATGGCTGCCGAAATCGCAGGGCTTTACATATTTGTCTTCTGACCTGGCAGAGGGGTTAAAAGACATGCCTTTTGATTTTTTGATACACACGGCTACTTACGGACAACCCAAAAAGTTTATCCGAAACAAGCTTGAAACCGTCAGATTAAACACGGAAACTTTGATTAATCTGTTGGAAATGAGCCGAAAAAACAACGCGAAGGTTCTGTTTGTCAGTTCATCGGAAGTTTACGGCCAGATTCCGGCAGAAATCATGCCCGTGACGGAAACGTATCCCGGCAACGTCGATACTCAATCCGAACGCGCCGTTTATGCCGAATCAAAACGCATGGCCGAAACAATCTGCAATATTTTTTCAAAAAACGGATTGTGGGTAAAAATCGCCAGATTGGCAATCGCGTACGGTCCCGGCGTTAAATTTTCCGACAGCCGCTTTATGAACGAATTTATCAGGCGCGCATTGAAAAACGGCGCATTGACGATGATGGACGCCGGCAACGCTACGCGGTGTTTCTGTTTTATTTCAGACATGATCGAAATGATGCTGAACACTCTGCTGGCTTCGCGGGATACGCTTTATAATTTGGCCGGAATTGACAACAAAACGATCCGGGAAGTCGCGGAAATGATCTCGCAGAATTTAAATGTGCCGCTTTATCTGCCGCAGCAGGAAGAATCAATCGGCGGTACTCCGGCACAGCTGGTCCTGTCCAATGCAAAATATTGCAAGGAATTTAACAAACAAGATTTTATCC
>JAJXEL010000024.1 GCA_021639925.1 Alphaproteobacteria bacterium
GAATAGTATGTCTGAAAAATTAACGTTTGAACAAATTATTAATTCTGTTATTTTACCAAACCCGGCAGCAAAAACGGAAAAAACAGACAGAAAAACAATTACTCCCGATGAACAACGCCAAGAGTTAGCCAAAATCGCTTTGCTGATTTCAAAAGGACATGCCGGATATACTTTATGGGACAAAGAAATAACTGACAAATTTGAAACGGCTATCGCTGAACTTTATAATAATATTTCAGAACCTCTTGATCTTAAAAACACACAGAAAGACGGTTTTTACAACAAAGTTGACGCGGCATTGCAAATTCTGCCCGATGAACATTTAAAAGTGTCTCCGGGGCAAGGAAATTTAATACCGCGCGAACCCAACCCGACAGAAGTCGGAAAAAACAGCTGTGATAAAGAAAAACCTTGGGAAATTAAATTATCCGAAGATGGAAAATCAACAATTCTTGCCATTAACGATCTCGGATCAACCGGTCCCAAAGATTGGATAGATTTGCGCAATCAGGTACGTAATACTTTATTTAATGAAAACGGTACCGAAAAAGTCGATTCCTTAATCATTGATGTTCGCAGTAATCCAGGCGGTCCGTCAATTCCTTATGAACTTATCGGTCAAATGCTGTATGGCAACGAAGTCGCTCCGTTTGAAAAAATGTCTTACAGAGACACACCGGAAAACGATTATTTACGTTGCGCAAACGGTGAAATGAGTGTAGAAGAATACACGCAACGTCAAAAAAAGCATAAATATACCGGAGAATTTGTAACCGTTTGTGATTATTCCGGTCATGAACAGGAATTTCCCCCGTTTGCCAACGGCGGTTTCAAACGCCCCGTTACGTTATTAACCAACAGAGAAACGGGTTCTGCAGGCGAAAGTTTATGTCAATATTTAAAAGGTCATCCCGGTTTGACGATCGCCGGAGAAAATACGTCCGGCTGTTATGCTGAAAACAGCGGAGATTGTGTCCGTAATCAATTTGATTACGGCATTAAAATAGCAACAGGCCATTGTTTTGTCAAAGAAGGACGATCCTGCGAACGGACGGGATTTGCCGTTGATTTTGAAACAAAAGGACAAGACGCTTTAAAGGTCGTAACGGAAAACCAATCCGAAATCAACGCCGCCGCGCAACAGCGCTTGGACGCTTATATTCCGCCGCAAACAGCAAACGACCGAAATAACAGATTGGCGTTTAACGATATGATGTTTATCCGTGAATTAAATAAAGGAAACGTCAAAAAAGAAGACCTCAAAAATTTATATCGTATGCTGTACCCGGGAAAAGAAAAAAAATTTGATGCAATGATTGCTTCAAAACCGAGCAAAAAATCTTTACAAACAAAAATAATCAAAAAAGCCGAAAAGTCTTCTTCCGGAGTATATTCGGCAATAAAACAAATAAAAAATCACAAACGCTGATTGCTTTAAGGCTTCGCCGATTTGATATATCCCAAAACAGCCGTGACGGCGGCGGGGGTTACGCCGGAAATGCGCGACGCGGCGCCCAGCGTTTCGGGACGGACTTTGTTTAATTTCATCACGACTTCGTTCGACAGACCGCCGATTTTCTTATAGTCGATATCCGCCGGAATTTTCAAAGATTCGTCTTTGCGGAACGCAGCGATATCGGATTCCTGACGCTGCAAATAGCCGCGGTATTTGGCTTCGATTTCCAGCTGTTCGACAATGTCTTTGCGGGTATCGCCCAGCTGTGGCCAGACGGCGGCCAGATCCGCCCAGTTGATTTTTTCGTACGCCAGCAGGTCGAACCCGGTACGGCGGGAACCGTCTTTATTGACTTCAAAGCCCAGCTTTTCCAATTCTTTCGGCGTTCCGCCGATCATATTCAGTTTTTGCCGCGCTTCGTTCAAAGCTTTGACTTTTTCTTCAAAATACCGACGGCGTTTCAACCCGACGCAGCCGATATCAATGCCTTTGGGCGTCAGGCGCATATCGGCATTGTCAGACCTCAGCAGCAGCCGGTATTCGGCGCGCGACGTAAACATGCGGTACGGTTCGTCAACGCCTTTTGTCGTCAAATCGTCAATCATAACGCCCAAATAAGCGTCCGCGCGGTCCAACGTAAATTCCTTATCGGATCCGGAAGCCTTCAGCGCCGCGTTAATTCCTGCCAGCAATCCCAAAGCGGCTGCTTCTTCATACCCCGTCGTACCGTTTAACTGCCCTGCGATAAACAGGCCGGACACTTTTTTGGTTTCAAGCGTCGTGCGCATTTCCAAAGGATCGACATAATCATATTCAATCGCATACCCCGGACGGATAATCCGAACGTTTTCCAATCCTTTGATCGAATGAATCATAGCGTCCTGCACATCGGCGGGCAAAGAAGTTGAAATGCCGTTCGGGTAAACGGTATCGTCATCGAGCCCTTCCGGTTCCAAGAAAACATGATGAGAATCTCTTTCGGCGAATTTAACCAGCTTGTCTTCGATACTGGGGCAGTAACGCGGCCCGACGCCTTTGATCTGTCCGGAAAATAACGGCGCGCGGTGCATGTTCGCCCGGATAATGTCATGCGTCGTTTTGTTTGTCGCCGTAATGTAACAGGCAATCTGCGGCGTTGTGATTTTATCGTCCAAAAAAGAAAAAGGTTCGGGATCCGGATCGCCTTCCTGACGCTGAATAATGTCATAATTAATCGTTTTTCCGTCCAGCCGCGCCGGCGTTCCCGTCTTTAACCGTCCGACCGTTAATCCCAGACGGGTTAAAAAATCGGATAAATGTTCGCAGGAAACGTCCCCGACACGTCCGCCGACGGTTTTTGTTTCTCCGACATGCATCAACCCGTGCAGGAACGTTCCGGCCGTCAAGACAATAGCGCCGGCCGTATATTCCGTCCCGTCGCCGCCGGTAACGCCCGTCACGCGCACAGGCTTTTCCCGATAAAGCAATCCTTCAACCGCACATTCTTTAACCGTCAGATTTTCATAATTCAGCAATTCAGCCTGCATCGCCTGCCGGTACAATTTCCTGTCCGCCTGCGTCCGCAGCCCCTGAACGGCGGGGCCTTTAGAACTGTTCAACAACCTGAACTGAATGCCGGCTTTGTCGGCAACGCGCCCCATGACCCCGTCCAAAGCGTCAATTTCGCGCACCAAATGACCTTTGCCCAGCCCGCCGATTGCCGGATTGCATGACATTTCGCCGATTGTCGCGATTTTATGGGTCAAAAGCAGCGTTTTCGCCCCCATACGCGCCGCCGCTGCCGCCGCTTCACACCCGGCATGACCGCCGCCGACAACAATTACGTCAAAAGTATTCGTCATTATTTTCCTATGCAAAAATCTTTAAAAATAACGTCCAGCAGTTCTTCAACCTGCACCTGCCCGGTGATTTTTCCCAAAGACCGCATTGCCATGCGCAGGTCTTCTGTCATTAACTCTATTTCGGGCGCTTTTAAAGAAGAATTTAAACACTGCATACATTCTTCCAACGCTTTTCTGTGCCGCAGACGGGTTAAAGACGGTTCTTCGCGCAAAGCCATTTTTTCTTCGACAAACTGCCCTATTCTGGCCAGCAAAACGTCGATCCCCTGCCCCGTTTTGGCGGAAATCCAAATATTGCCGTCGTTTTTCGGTTCCGCCTGATCGGCTTTGTTCATAACGCAGAAAATCTTTTCGGGATCGATTTTTCCGGTTTCTTTATCGTTTCTGCCCTTTAAAGCGTCCGTTACCCATAAAACCAGATCGGCTTCTTCGGCTCTGGCTTTGGCGCGGCGGACGCCTTCGGCTTCGATTTCTTCGTCGGTATCGCGCAAACCCGCCGTATCGGCCGCGATAACGGGATAACCGTTAATATCCAGCCGGACTTCGATAATGTCGCGCGTTGTTCCCGCCGTTGAGGAAACAATCGCCACATCGCGCTGCGCCAAACGGTTCATCAGACTGGATTTTCCCGCGTTCGGCGCGCCGATAATGGCAATCTGAAATCCGTCGCGCAGCTTTTCCCCGCGCCGGCCGTCGTTTAAATGAACTTGGATTTCAGACATTAAACCGGCAATTTTGCTGCGCACGTCCGCGGAAACGTTTTCGGGAATTTCTTCTTCGGGAAAATCAATATAAGCTTCCATCCACGCCAAAACATGCACCAGACGGTCGCGCCAGTCTTCGTATATTTTGGCCAAAGCGCCGCCCATTTGGCGCAAAGCCTGCTTTCTTTGCTGTTCCGTTTCCGCATCAACCAGATCCGCCAGCCCTTCGGCCGCCGTCAGATCCATTTTGCCGTTTTCAACGGCGCGTCTGGTAAATTCGCCGCGTTCGGCCGGTCTGAAGCCGTCGATTTTCGCCAGACTGCCCAAAACAGCCGATATGATCGCCCGCCCGCCGTGCGTTTGAAATTCAACGACGTCTTCGCCCGTAAAACTGTTCGGCGCCGGAAAATATAAAACAAGCCCGTTGTCAATCGCCGTTCCGTCCGGCGTATGAATTTCGGCGAACATCGCTTTTCTGGGAACCGGCGTTTTCACCGTTGTCATCTGCCTGACGGCTTGTTCGGCCAGCGGCCCCGAAATACGTATGACGGCGACACCGGCTCTGCCCGAAGCCGTTGCCGGCGCAAAAATAGTCCCGTTCATTTTCTATCCTTTCTGTCAGGCTTGTCTTATCACGATCTGTTGCGTTTTAAAAGAATATAAAAAGCTCCTTCCCCGCCGTCTTTGGGTTTTGCGGGCGTATAAGATAAAATCAGACTGCGTATTTCCGCAGAATTAATCCAGACGGGCACTTCCGCTTTTAAAACGCCGCGGCCCAAAAACCCGCCTTTGCCCGTAATCAATAACAGACAGCGCGCATTGCGCCTGCTTTGTTCGTAAATAAACCGTACCAAAGCTTTAAAACCGCTTTCCAGCGTATGGCCGTGCAAATCCAAAACGGCGTCAATCTGCATTTCCCCGTTTTTAAACCGCTGCCCCGTTTTTTTATCCATCGCATGAATGTCGCCTTCGCTTAAAACGTCGGTGATGCCGTAATCCAGATTCGGACTGTGCCGGACAGGTTTAACGTCAACGGTCAGTTTTTTGCGCAAAGAAACATGTTCCGCCTTTTTTGCAGGCGTTTTTGATTTCAGCGGCCGGACGGTTTCCGTCACGGCCTTCCATAAATCCAGATCGCCGTTATCCGATGCCATTGCTTTTTTCGTCCATATCCTGCGGGATTAAATCAGAAAAATAAGCCTGCGTAAACTGCTGCCAGTTTCCCGCCGGCGCCTGACAGGAATAACGCGGATCCGCGGCCAACACAATGGAAAATCCGCCGTACCGCCAGGCGATCAGGAATTTTTCTATTCTGGGAACGATCCGTTTGACAACGCGGTTGTGCATAAACGGTTCCAAAAAATACGGCATTAAAAAAGCATACCCGACACATAAAACCATTAAAACCAAAGTCCCCGTCATCAGATTGTCGGCGACCATCAAAGCCAGGGACAACATCAGGATAACCAGCACGGGCAAAACGTTTTCCCACGGATTAAAAAAAGGGGATTTAAATTTATTCAGCCGTTTAAAATCAATTTTAACAAGAGCTTTTTTTTCGACCAAAGCGCGTTGAAGTCCTTGAAAAACAATCATATCTTCCCGTGTCGGCGGCTGCAGAGGTAATTTTATCATTTTAAAGACACCCGTTTCCTTTTTTATTCTTTGGGCAGCAGCAGGAAATAAATTCCTTTGCTTTTCATACGCCCGGCTTCTTTTAAAGCTTTTTCGCCCGTTCCCCAGAAAAAATCGCCTCTGACGGCGCCTTTGATCGCGCTGCCCGTATCCTGAGCCGTAACCAGACGATTCAAAGCCGACCCGTCCGGCGCGGTCGTTTGCAGCCACAAAAAGCTGCCCAAAGGAACATAAGCCGGATCGACGGCCAGGCTTCTGCCGGCGGTTAAAGGAACGCCCAAAGAACCGACAGCGCCGGGACGGTCCGTTTTTTTAAAAAAGATATAACGGGGATTTTCATGCATCAGACTTTGCGCCTGCCGCGGATTGGCGATCAGCCATTTTTTGATTTCCGCCATTGTGTAAACGCCGTCTTTCAGCAACCCTCTTTGCGCCATAACGCTGCCGATCCCTGTAAAAGCGTGACCGTTGTTGCCGGCATATCCTATTCCGATTTTTTTTCCGTCGGGCAATTTTAATATTCCGGATCCCTGAATTTGTAAAATAAACAGTTCGGCCGGTTCTTTGACCCAGGCAATCACTTGCGCCGGAAATTTAATTTTTCCCGTTTCGATTTCGCGCCGGGTCAGATAAGGTTCGATTTCTTTGCCGTTTTGTTTTCCGAATAAAATTTCCCCTTTGAACTTCGGATTAAACTTTCCCAGATCAATCCGGACGATATCCTGCGGCAAAGCGTAAACGGGAACGTTATATTCTTTTGTTTTTACCAAAGACCCTTCTATTTCAGGTTCATAATACCCCGTAAACAGCCCTGTTTCCCCGTTATTGACGGTAAATACGCGCATTTCCTTTTTTATAAAGGAACGTAAATCATTATCTGTTTTAAATTCTTTCTGATTCAGTTTTTTGCAGAATTCCCGCCAGCGCGCATATCGTTTTTCCAAAACGGCGCACGATTTTTTCAAAGCAGGCTCTGCCTGCTTTATCCGGTCTGTTTCAAAACCGTCCAGCCGGCTGAATTCCGTTTCGTCCAGCCGCAGGCCGTCCGGCTGTTCCTGAATCAAAGAAGCCGTTTGCTGCGGCGCCATAGGTTCCGGCTGCCTTTTTAAGCTTAAAAGCGCTGCTGCCAGAATAATTCCGCCTAATCCCAGACCTGCAATAACGCGTTTCATTACGCTTGTGTTTTGTTATGCGTCGCCGTCAATATCCAGACCGGGCTGCCGGATTTCATGTTTTTCCGCAGTGTCCAGACGTCCGTTACCGTTTCAATATATGTCGGGTCGCCGACGATAACCTGTCCCTGGCTGTCTTTGACGATATTTGTTTGTTCGGTTTCAAATTCGACGGTCAGTTCAACGTCGTCGCCGGCCGTTTCCGCTTTGGTCAGACGAATCGTCTTAAATCCGATCAGGTTAAATTCCGCCGTTTCGCCGCGTTCTTTGCGTTCATTGATGACTTTTTCAAAACTGGCGTAAATTTCAGGACTCAGCAAAGGTTTTAAATCGTTTTTATTTCCTTTGGCAAAAGCCGCGGCAATATATTCGAAAGCGCGGGGAGCTTTTTGCATAAAATCAACCAGATCAAAGGAAGGATAAGTTTCTTTTATTTTTTTCAGATTTTGAACGACTTCGGCGTTTTCTTCAAAATCCCCGCTGGCGGCCAAATCATGTTCCATTTTTGCCGCGCCGCCGGCGCTTTCGATCGTACGGTATTCGGAAATATCCACAATTTTATCCGATGCGGCAGACGTTTGCGCCGGTTCATTGTTTTGCGCCGGTTCGTCAGACGAAGGACGCGTTCCCAAAACGCTGCGCAGCCGGTTAACCAAAAGCAGAACAATTATTCCCAAAAAGATGATGTCCAAAAATTGGAACTGTTGTGACATAATTTTAACCTTCCTTCTTTCATTCCTTATTTGATTAGGGTAGAGTATAGCAGATTTTTTAATCAGGAGAATACTTATGAACGAAAATAATACCGAAAACAATACGCAAGAGGTTTCAATTGCGATCAACGCCCAGTTTGTCAAAGATATTTCATTCGAAGCCCCCCATGTTCCCCAAATTTTCACAGAATTAAAATCCAATCCCGAAATTAATGTTTCCGTTGACGTTCAGGCGGCCAGAGTACAGGAAACAACATATCAGGTTGCTTTGAAAATTAAAGCGGAAGCCAAAGTTGAAGACAAGGTAGCTTTTTTATGTGAGGTTGAATACGGCTGCATCGCCTCTGTTCAGGTGCCGGCCGAACACGTGGAACCGATTTTATTAATCGAAATTCCGCGTCTGCTGTTCCCGTTTGTCCGCAACATTATCGCCGATCTGACGCGCGAAAGCGGATTCCCGCCCCTGATGATCAACCCGATTGATTTTGTCGGTTTGTATCACAAACGTTTGGAAGAAATTAAAAAACAAAAAGAAAACGCCACCGTCAACTGAGCCAGACGGGATTTTTTAATTTTTTTAAAAAAGCCTCGTGATTTTCCCTTTCGCCTTCTAAAAAAACAGGCGGCCGCGGTTCTTTACGGGGCTTTTTTTCCGTTTCCCCGCGCGCTTTGATTTCCAAAACGCTTTCTTTTTCTTTCATTCCCAAAACAAATCCGGGTTCCCGCCCCCCCAGCAGTTCAAGATAAACTTCGGCCAGCAGTTCAGAGTCCAGCAGCGCCCCGTGTTTTGTTCTTTTGGTATTGTCAATGTCAAACCGGCGGCATAATTCGTCCAGGTTAACGCGCGATCCCGGAAATTTCCGCCGCGCAATCAAAAGCGTGTCAATCGCTCTGTCCATCGGAATCGGATCGCGCTTGATCCACGATAATTCGGCATTGATAAACTTCATATCGAATTCGGCATTGTGAATAACCAAAGGCGCATCGCCGATAAAAGCCAAAAAATCGTCAACAATGTCGCGAAACGGCGGTTCTTTGTCCAAAATCTCGTTTGTCAGACCGTGAACCTTAACGACTTCTTCGGGCACGTCGCGTTCCGGATTAATCAGCTGATAATACGTTTTCCCGGTTGGCATATGATTTTCCAGCTCGACACAGCCGATTGAAACCAGTTTGTGCCCCGAATAAGGATCCAAACCCGTCGTTTCCGTATCTAAAACAATTTCGCGCATCTTAATTCTTCCATAATTTCAGTCAGTTGTTCCCGGACGGGATCAAGGCCGTTCTGCGTTTCAATAACATAATCCGCTTTTGAACATTTTTCACCGTCGGGCATTTGTCTGGCAGTCAAAGCCGCATATTTTTCTTCCGTCATTCCCGGACGTTCAAATACACGTTTTTTTAAAATTGCCGCAGGCGCCGTTACGACAATGACTTTATCGCAAAAACGATTCCAGCCGGCCTCAAATAACAAAGGAACGTCCAGCACAACCACCGGTTCAAACCGGTGGCGGGCAAAAAAAGCCTGCAGCTCCCGTTCCAAAAAAGGATAAATGATTTTTTCCAGCTCTCTGACGTCCAGCAGCCGGTTTTTAATCAGTCCGGATAAAACAGACCTGTCAACCCGATCGTTTACAATACTTTGCGGGTATTTGCGGTAAAATACGGCTTTCATTTCCGTATTGTCCCGCATCAGCCTGTGCACGGCTTCGTCGCTGTCAAAAACAGGAATAACCATTTTTTTAATCATGGCGACAGCCGTTGATTTCCCGGCGCCCATACTGCCTGTCAGACCGACGACAACGCTTTTTTTCATTTCAGCGCCATCTCCCTTAATTCCGGCGTAATTTCCGGCATAACGCCAAACCACGCCTGAAAAGCGGGTCTGGCCTGATGCAGCAACATTCCCAGACCGTCCGCCGTACAACAGCCTTTTTGTTCCGCCTGCTTTAACAATTCCGTTTTTAAAGGCGCGTAAACCAGATCGGCAACGACGGCGGTTTCAGATAAATTTGCCAAGTCAATTTCCAGCGGATCAAATCCGTTCATGCCCAAAGTCGTCGCATTGGCCAGCAATTCCGCTTCGCACAAGGCCTGTTCTTTTTTGTTCCATTCGGTCAGACGGAAATTCCCGCCGACGGAACGGGCCAACCGTTCGGCCTTTTCCCTTGTCCTATAGACCAGCCTGATTTCCGGCGCGCCCGCCAAAACCAAAGCGGCGCAGACGCCTCTGGCCGCGCCGCCCGTTCCCAAAACGACGGCCGGAGACTTTTTAACGTCAAAATCCGGCTTGTTTTCAACCAGATTTGCCAAAAATCCGAAACCGTCCGTATTATGCCCGAACAAAGTCCCGTCCGGACGCGCGACAATCGTATTGACGGCGCCGGCTTTGCGCGCTTCGGCGGACAATTCGTCCATTAAGGGCATAACGCCCGTTTTGTGCGGTACGGTCACATTTACGCCGGCAAAACCGCTGCCGGCTAATCCTGCGATAAATGAATCCAGTTCCGCAGACTGCAATTCAAAAGCGTCGTAAGCGCCGTCAATATTGTACTTTCGCAGCCAGTAATTATGGATCAGCGGTGATTTCGAATGACGTACGGGATAACCGACGACACCGGCCCGGCGACAGGTCATTTTTTCAATTCCCCGCATGTGCGCAAACATTCCAGCAAAGGCAGCAAAGGCAGCCCCAGAATTGAAAAATAATCTCCCTCAAACGATTGAACCAGCTGCGCGCCCAAGTCTTCCATATAATAGGCTCCGACGGAATTGCAGACGTCTTCGCCGGCTTCGGCCAGATAATCGTCCAGAAAGTTATCCGAAAAATCGCGCATTTTTACTTTTACGACGGAATTGTCAAACCAGACCAGGCTGCCGTTTTTGACGACCGCCGTGCCGTTAACCAGCAAATGCGTTTTATTTCTTAATTTTTTCAAATGCTTATGCGCGGCGTTCAAATCGGTTGGCTTTGAAAACCATTCGCCTTTTAAATCCAGAATCTGGTCTGCGCCGATAACAAAAGCCTTCGGATATTTTTTAGAAACCGCCATCGCCTTTTCCGTAGCCAGCTGCAGACTGGTTTTACGGCTGTCCTGTCCGGCAATACGCATTTCTTTTTTAACGGCCTCTTCGTCAATTCCGGCGGAAACGCATTTAAATTCAACCCCGGCAGCGTCTAAAAGGTCTTGCCTGCTTTTACTTTTGGAAGCCAATATCAACATTTTTCAAAGCCCCTGTGCATAAGTCTGATAAATAAAGGAACTCTTTAGTTTTATCCCTTTTATTCGATTATGTCCCGTTTTTTATGCAGATGTGTATAAAAAAAGTCGCTGTCCGGATTAAAAACGGGATAAAAATTATCCCCGTTATCCACATAACGGAACGAATCGGCTGATTTTCATTCTTAAAAATAACTTTTGCCGTTTTAACCGACAGCCGGAAAATGTGACTGTTTTTGTTTAAAAGCTGTGGATAAAATTGCGTCCGACTTATCCACAGGCAACAACAAAGAACAACATCTTATTTATAATATATTTATTGAAGGGAAATTTTTTTTTCGGCTTGACCGGCAGTGCCAAAAAATATAAAACGAAATTCTCTTCTTTGGGCTGACGGCCCGTTTTCCTTAAACAACTAACAGAGTTTATATGCATTTAAAAGATTTGAAAAAGAAATCTCCCGCCGAACTGTTAAGCATGGCGGAAGAACTGGGCGTTGAAAACGCTTCGACGCTGCGGACGCAGGATCTGACGTTCGCTATTTTAAAACAGTTGTCTAAAAACGACGAAGTTTTGGTTGACGAAGGTGTTATCGAAGTTTTACAGGACGGTTTCGGATTTTTGCGTTCTCCCGAATCCAATTATCTGCCGGGCCCTGACGATATTTACGTTTCTCCCAGCCAGGTGCGCAAATTCGGGTTAAGAACCGGCGATACGGTCGAAGGCGAACTGCGCGCGCCCAAAGACGGGGAAAAATACTTCGCTTTGTCCAAGGTTTTGAAAATCAACTTTACCGATCCGGAAAACGTGCGTTACCGGATTAACTTCGATAACCTGACGCCGTTGCACCCGACAGAAAAAATCAAAATGGAAAACGATCTGGATAACAAAAACATGACGTCCAGAATCATTGACCTGATCTGCCCGCAGGGAAAAGGCCAGCGCGGTATGATCGTCGCGCCGCCCAGAACCGGTAAAACGGTGATGCTGCAAAACATCGCGCACGCGATTACGCAAAACAATCCGGAAATTTATCTGATTGTGCTGTTGATCGACGAACGCCCCGAAGAAGTCACGGAAATGAGCCGTACGATCAAAGGCGAAGTCATCAGCTCGACCTTTGACGAACCGGCTTCGCGCCATGTCCAGGTGGCGGAAATGGTCATTGAAAAGGCCAAGCGCCTGGTCGAACATAAACGCGACGTCGTTATCCTGCTGGATTCGATTACACGTCTGGCGCGCGCTTATAATACGGTTGTGCCCAGCTCCGGCAAAGTGCTGACGGGCGGCGTTGACGCGAATGCTTTGCAAAAACCGAAACGCTTTTTCGGTGCGGCCAGAAATATCGAAGAAGGCGGCTCTTTGACAATTATCGCTACGGCGCTGATTGATACGGGATCGCGCATGGACGAAGTGATCTTTGAAGAATTCAAAGGCACGGGCAATTCCGAAATCATTCTGGACCGCAAAGTGTCCGACAAACGCATTTTCCCCGCGATTGACATTACCAAATCCGGTACGCGCAAAGAAGAACTGCTGGTCGGCAAAGACATGCTGTCCAAAATGTGGGTTCTGCGCCGCGTTCTGATGCCGATGGGACCTGCCGACGCGATGGAATTTTTAATGGAAAAACTGAAACAGTCGAAAAACAACCACGACTTTTTTGACGCGATGAATTCCTAAACTACCCGTTTAGGGAAAACGTCCTCCGGACAGGGATCGCCTGTTCGGGGGATATTTTTTATCACAACATAAAAAACTGGCGTCCGTACGGCCGTTTTGCGTATCGCAATAACGGAAAATATCCCCGAATTCATCTGTGACGGTTTAAAGGTCAAAAGGACCATTTGCCTTATTGTGGTTTTCTCAACTCCCCGAGGCGCTGAAAGGTGGTTTATGGGGGATTTTTTCACTGAAGAAACCGCTGATCTTGAATTGACTTTACTGTTTAAAAACTTTATAAAAAATCAATATTTTCAGTTTATAAAAAAGGGGTAAAAACAATGAAACGTTCAGTTGTGACTTTGCCTGATTACGCCATTGGCGAAGACGTTTATGAAAAAGCCGGTTCCTTTATTAAAAAATATGGAACAACAGCCGTTATTATCGGCGGAAAAACGGCTATGTCCGTTGCCGGCGCAGAATTAACGAAAGCTTTGGAAAAAGACGGCATTACCGTTTTGGGGCAGGTTTGGTTCGGCGGGGATTCCACATATGAAAACGTGGATATGCTGGCTGATAACGATACGGTAAAACAGGCCGAAGTCATTTTGGCCGTCGGCGGCGGAAAGTGCTGCGATACCTGCAAAGTCGTTGCGGAAAAACTGGATAAACCGCTGTTTACGTTTCCGACGATATCGTCGAACTGCGCGCCGTGCACGGCTTTGGCAATCATGTATAACGCGGACGGCAGTTTTAAAAATAATTTTTACAGCATAAAGCCGCCTTTGTGCGTTTTTATCAACGATAAAATCATTGCGCAGTCTCCTGTCGAATATCTGCAGGCCGGAATCGGCGACGCTTTAAGCAAAGAAGCGGAAGTCGCGCTGGCGCTGCGTCATGTCGAACTGGATCAAAATCTGCTGGTCGGGCTGAGTTTATGCGCCGCCTGTACGGAACCGCTCTTAAAATACGGCGAAGAAGCTTTAAAATGCTGCCGTGAAAAAAGAACGTCGCCAGCGCTGCAGGAAGTCATTCTGGACATTGTCATTTCAACGGGACTGGTCAGCAACATGACGGTTTGCCCGGAATTTTATTACAATACCAATCTGGCGCACTGCTTTTATTACGGCGCGACGATTTTTCCCGTTTCGCATCAATATCTGCACGGATTTTTGGTTGCTTTCGGCGTTTTGGTTCTGCTGGATTACGACGGCCAGACGGAACTGCGCGACCGCGTAATGCGCTTTTACCGCCAAACGGGACTGCCCGTAACGCTGGCCGAAGTCGGTTTAACCCGCGATGACCTGCCGTCGCTGATTGACAAAGCGGCAAAGGTGCCGGGCTGGCATGTCGAAGGATATGAATTAAGCCCTGAAAAATTCCGCGATTCAATTTTGAATGTGGACGATTTGGGGAAAACGTTAAGCAAATAAAAAACAACAGCCGGCAGGTTTTTCCGCCGGCTGTTTTTTAATAAAATAATTACAGATTATTCAGCCACGCGGCGATTTTGGCGTTAACGGCCTGATCGTATTCTTTGCCGATATTGTTGAAAGAAGCATATTCCAAAACAACAGCGTTTTTGATTTTGGCTTTGAAATCTTCAAGGAAAGTGCCTGCATTGCTGCCCTGCGTTGAAAAAGGAACGACCTTTTTTCCTTGAAAATCAACTTGGTCAAGCAAAGATAAAACAGGCGTCGCCGCCGTATACCACCAGACGGGCGCACCGATAAAGATCGTGTCATAGGCCGATACGTCGGGAATGTTTTCCAAAGCGGGATATTTTTGCGTTTTTAACTGTTCTCTGACAGCCAAGTGCAGCTTCGGTCCTGCCGGCAGAGGCTCTGCCGTTTTAATTTCATACAGATCGGCGTTTGTTTTGTTTTTGATCTTTTCTGCGATTTCTTTTGTGTTTCCGGTCAAAGAATAATAGATAACCAGCGTTTTGCCGAAATTTTTATGAACTTCGTCGGACAATCCGGCATATTGCGCCATTTCTTTTTTGTTTTTGGCCGAAACACGGTACAGATGAAATATACCGCCTGCCGCGCTGATAATAATTATGACGGCAAGAAGATAAACAACGTATTTTAACATTATAAAGTTCCTTTCGTACTGGGCAGGATTTCCGCCGCGCGCGGGTCGGTTTCAACAGCATGGCGCAAAGCACGGGCAAAAGCTTTGAAACAAGATTCCGCTATATGATGAGAATTGTCGCCGTACAGGTTTTCAATATGAACGGCCGCTTTTAAATTATCGGCCATCGCCGCGAAAAATTCTTTAAACACTTCCGTGTCCAGCTCTCCGACTTTTTCCGTCGGAAACCGGACGTGCCAGACAAAAGCAGACCGCCCGCTGAGGTCCAGTACGCATCTGGTCAGCGTTTCGTCCATCGGGATACAGGCGGATCCGTACCTGTTTATTCCTTTTTTATCCCCTAAAGCCTGCGCGAAAGCTTTCCCCAGAGCAATTCCCGTATCTTCGATTAAATGATGCGCGTCAATATACAAATCGCCTGCAGCCTTGATTTTTAAATCTATCAGGCCGTGACGGGACAACTGCGCCAGCATATGGTCAAAAAAACCGCAGCCGGTCTGAATGTCGTAAATGCCCGTTCCGTCTAAATCAAGCTGAACTTTAATCTGCGTTTCCATAGTATTTCGTTCTATTTCGGCCAGACGCATTGTTTTTTTCCTTTCTTTTGATAATAATCTGATTTAAACCACTTTAACGCAGATTTGTATCAGTGCAAGCAAAAGGAGGCTTTATGGATAATCAAACGCCGTCTTTAAGGGGAACAACAATATTGTGCGTGCGTAAAAACGGCTCTGTCGTTATTGCCGGCGACGGACAGGTGACTTTTGGCAATACCGTTTTAAAAAGCAACGCCAAGAAAGTCCGCCGGCTGGGAAACGGATCTATTATCGCCGGCTTTGCGGGGGCGACGGCCGATGCTTTTACGCTGTTTGAACGGCTGGAAGAAAAAATCGAAAAGTATTCCGCCCAGCTGACGCGCGCATGTGTCGAACTGGCCAAAGACTGGCGGACTGACAGATACCTCAGAAAACTGGAAGCGATGATGATCGTCGCGGATAAAGACGTAACGCTGGTTTTAACGGGAAACGGCGACGTTTTGGAACCGCAGCACGGGCTGATCGGCATCGGATCCGGCGGATCGTACGCGCAGGCGGCGGCTCTGGCATTGATTGATACCGACTTGTCAGCCGAAGAAATTGTTCTGAAGTCAATGAATATTGCGGCAGATATCTGTATTTACACCAACCACAACATTATTACGGAAAAATTATGAGTATGTTTTTTTCTCCGCGTGAAATCGTTTCCGAACTGGACAGACACATTATCGGCCAAAATGAAGCCAAACGCGCCGTCGCGGTCGCTTTGCGTAACCGCTGGCGCAGACAGCAGCTGTCCCCGGCTTTAAAGGAAGAAGTCGTTCCCAAAAATATTTTAATGATCGGTCCGACGGGCGTCGGCAAAACGGAAATTGCCCGCCGCCTGGCAAAACTGGCGCAGGCGCCTTTTATCAAAGCCGAAGCGACAAAATTTACGGAAATCGGTTATGTCGGCCGGGACGTGGAAAGCATTATCCGCGATTTATTGGAAATTTCGATTGCAATGACGCGCAAAAAAATGCGCAAAGATGTTCATGTCAAAGCGGAAGAAGCCGCCGAAAAACGCGTTATTGACGCTTTGGTCGGCACAAATGCGACGGACGAAACCCGTCAAAAGTTCCGTAAAATGCTGCGTGAAGGCGCTTTAGATGATAAGGAAATTGAAATTGAAGTCCAGGAAGCGCCGAATAATTCCATGCCGACGTTTGACATTCCCGGCATGCCCGGCGCGCAGATGGGCATGATCAGCCTGGGCGACCTGCTGGGCGGCAGAGGAACCGTTTATCGCAAGAAAAAAATGTCGGTAAAGGATTCTTATGATGTATTGGTGACCGAAGAAAGCGATAACCTGATTGAACAGGAAAAGGTCGTCAAAGAAGCCATAGCGAACGTTGAAAACAACGGAATTGTCTTTATCGACGAATTTGACAAGATCTGCGGCCGCAGCGAAGGCAAAAATCCCGATGTTTCGCGCGAAGGCGTTCAGCGTGACCTGCTGCCGTTAATTGAAGGAACGACAGTTGCGACAAAACACGGAATGGTAAAAACGGATCATATCTTGTTTATCGCTTCCGGCGCTTTTCATGTGTCAAAACCGTCCGATTTGCTGCCTGAACTGCAGGGGCGCCTGCCTATCCGCGTGGAATTAAAACCGCTGAGCAAAGAGGATTTCTATAAAATCCTGTGCGAACCGGAAGCAAATTTGATTTTGCAGTATAAAGAATTGCTTAAAACTGAAAATTTCACATTGGAATTTGACGATGACGCCATTCGGGAAATCGCCGCATTGGCGGCCGAAGTAAATGAAAATGTCGAAAACATCGGCGCGCGCCGTCTGCATACGATTTTGGAAAAACTGTTGGAAGATATTTCGTTTTCCGCTGCCGAAAGACAGGGAGAAACGGAAATCATTACCAAAGAAAAGGTTTTGGAAAAAGTCGGAACGCTGGCAAAAACATCTGATTTGTCGAAATTTATTTTATAATTTTTTAAACAAGGTCAGAATGTTTTTGTTTTTTTTGTATTCATAATTCGCCTGGTCTACCAGATTTTTGACCAGAAAAATTCCCAGATGCCCCTCTTCGCGTTTATAAACGGGGGCATCTAAATTTTCTTCCAGACTGTTTAACGGATTGAAAGGAATACCATAGTCGATAAATTGTATTTTTATTGTTTTGGGGTATCCGCCGACGGAACAAAATGCGGTAATTTTTCCGGCTTTTTCAGGATAAGCATAATTTACGATATTAGTGAAAATTTCATCAATAACGATTCCCAATTCATTTTGAATTTCTTCCGGACAGCCATTTTTTTCAAGAATGGAATTAAAAAATTCCGCGATTTCTTCTTCATATTCAATTTTGGCCGGAACTGTTTTTGATTCGCCTTGATATCGCAGACATAACATTGTGATATCATCGAACTGCGCGGTGTTTTTTATAAAACCGAAAATATTTTCATTTATATTTTTGATTATATCCCGTACGGTTTTACCGCTGTTCTGATTTAATATTTTTTTCAGCTGATTTTTGCCGTACATATTTTTATTGTTGTCTTCCGCATCGGTTACGCCGTCGGTATAAATAAAGATGGAATCTCCGTATTTAAGGGAAATTTTGTGTTCTTTGAATGTCGTATCGGGCATAACTCCCAAAGGAAGATTAGATTCTATTTTCAATTCTTCAAAAGGGCCGCCCTGTTTTTGGAAATAAGGCAAATCATGACCTGCGTTAACATACGTCAATATTCCCGTATCGATTTCCAGCATACCCATCCAAATAGTTAAAAACATGGAAGTCGTATTATTTTCGCACAAAGCTTTATTAACTAAATTCAGTACTTTTCCTATGGAATAACCGTCCTGAGCATATCGTTTAATCAAGGCTCTGGCAGACATCATGAATAAAGATGCCGGAATACCTTTTCCTGAAACGTCGGCGACGAAGAAAATTAATTTTGAAGCATTAAATTGAATTGTAAAGAAATCAAAAAAATCTCCGCTGACTTCTTTTGCCGGGTGCAGACTGGCAAAAATATCAAACTCCGTTTGTGCCGGAAACGGCGGAAAAACTTTCGGCAACGCTGCAAACTGTACTTCTTTTGCAAAACGTAATTCCTGTTTAAAACTTTTAGATGTTTTGGCAATTTCTTTCTTTAAAGAATTAACAGTACTGTTAATCATAGAAGACAGATTTACAAATTCGGGGGTTATTGTTACATTGACACATTCATTCAAATCGCCGGCAGTAATTTTAGATAATGAATCGTTTATATTTTGAATACTTTTGATAACAAGCTTTTTTAACAAAAGTACAATGAACAGATACAAAATCAAAAACAATATCAGATATAAAGGAATTCCCCATTTCAAGATATTTTTTCGGCGCAGAAACAATTCCTTTTCAGGATAAATCCCCATTAAAACATATTGATTGTGTTTTGTAATAATGGCGAAAACCGATTCTTTGTCAAAAACAGTTTTAAAGAAAACATACTTATCATTAATCTGCGGCAAGGTTAATTCGATATCTTCCAGTGTTTTGCCGATTATTTTTTCAATGTTCGAACTGATGATGATGCCGTCTTTGATTATCAAAATATTTCCCGCATATCCGATTTTTAAAAATTCGGCAATTGTGCTGATATTTTCGGATTTCAGCATTTGACGATATTTTTCAATATGTTGCCCGATCTGGATAATGCCCGCGTCCGTGGGAACGGAAACGCCGACGAATTGCTGAGAATTAATTGTAAAATATTCCAGATTTTCAAAGGTTTTTTCTTCAATTGCGGTAGCTATTTTTTTATCTTGTGTTTCAAGAGGATAAGAAAAAGTATAATTATCCTGTTTATCCAGAACGGAAATTTGATCAACGCCGGATATTTTAATATATCTTTTTAAAAAAGCAGGGGTCAGCAATCCGGGATATTGCTTTTTAAAAAAAGCAAAAACACGCGCTTTTTCAGTCAGATTTGTTTTATAATAATTTTGCAGGTTTTTTGTATTGAATTCACGTCTGGATATTTTTTGTTTCAGGTAATTTAACGTAACCTCCATTTGCTTTTTGGCAAAATATTCGGCTTGCGTTCCCAAAAAAACATACGACAACATGAACGTTACAAGAAACGCACCCGTTGCGATGGAAAACATCCATTTACGAAAAAGAAAAAGCATTATTCAATATTTAAAATATTGCTGAATCCCGTCAAAATAAATACTTTTTTGACCAGTTCGGAAGGGTTTTTAATCGTTAATTTGCCGTCTTTTTCTCTGACTTTTTTTTCTGCTGCCAGTAAAACGCGTAATCCGGAGGAAGCTAAAAAGCTGACTTCTTTAAAATCAATAACGATGCTGTTGTTTGTTTGCAGGGCTTTTTCAATAGCGTTTTCCAGCAGCGGAGCCGTCGGTGAAAATAATTTGCCGCGCAGGAAAATGATAAGCTCGTCATTTAAGACCGATTGGGTAATTTCCATTGTTATTTCCTTTTTTGATTGTTTAAAAACACGGAATTGATAACAAAAAAATATCGATTGTTCAAGTA
>JAJXEL010000025.1 GCA_021639925.1 Alphaproteobacteria bacterium
ATATTACAATGTCGGGAAAGGTAAAAGATGTCATTTGTTCTGCCTGTCGTTTTGGGGCACAGAGGCGCCAGAGCCGTTAAAACGGAAAATACAATAGAAGCTTTCAGGTACGCTTGTCAATCGGGCATAAAGTGGGTGGAGCTGGACGCTATGCTGTCCGCGGACGCTGTTCCCATGGTATTTCATGACGAAACGCTGGACCGTATGGCCGGTATTGACGGCCGGCTGGACGAATTTTCCGCGGAACAGCTGCGGGCACTGACGTTAAAAACGGGGGCGAAAATTCCGACGCTGGCCGAAGTGCTGGACGTTTTGAACGAATTTCAGGCCTGTGTAAATATTGAAATCAAGCCGTCGCGTCCCGAACTGGCGCGCAAAACGGCAAAGCTTGTCTGGCGGGTTGTCTGCGAAAAGGGATTTGACGATCCGGACAGGCTGTTGTTTTCCAGCTTTGCCTGGGACGCGCTGGAAGAAACGCTTATTTTTGCCCCGCATATCCGCCGCGGCGTTCTGGTCGAAGATATTTCCGGCGACTGGCGTCCCGCGGCAAAAAAAGTCAAAGCTTATAGCATCAATTACGACGCGGATCTGCTGACGCCTGAATTGATCAAAGAAATCAAAGACGGCGGATATCATCTGGCGGTTTATACCGTCAATGACCCGGAACTGGCCGGAAAACTGCGGGCGCAGGGGGCGGAAGCTTTTTTCTGCGACGATCCCGCGGCCATGATAAAAGCGCTGGCTTAATGCCGTTGGGCGACGACGCACTGGTACATGTCGCCGAAAAACGTTTTTTTCGCCCAGATCAGTTTGTCCGTTTTGGGGGCAAAGTCTTCTATTTCATTATACCACAGACTTTCCGCGAACGGTTCGTACAAACGGTTGAACAGCTTTAAAGGATATTTCAGCGGGTGAAAGCGTTTAGGCTGCGCATAATCGACGAAAATCATTTTTCCGGTCGGCTTTAACGCGTTAAAAGCCCTTTTTAATACCGCCCTTTTACGGACGTCCGGCAGTTCGTGCAGCAGGAAATACCCGATCACGACGTCGTAACGTAAATCGTTGGGCAGCGTAAAATCGCGTTCTTTAACGGCCGCGTTTAACCACGGGGAAATACGCGGCATGACGGCTTCGGCATGGGCGGCGGAAATATCTTCGATATGATATTTGCCTTTGGAATTCATTTTTGAAGCGACGTCGCGTTCAAACGATCCCGAAGCGATCCCCAGCTGCAATACGTCGTCGCCTTCAATGATTTCGTTCGTAACAGCTCTGGTCAGCTTTCCCGTGTAAAAAAAAGTCCCCGGACCGGATATCCAGTCGTCATCAAACATTTTGGACAGCAGCGGGTGAAAGTACCGCCTGTCATAAGCCGATTTTAAATATTCGGGCACAGGGTGGTTTTCTTTGGTGTTTTCTTCCCTGACGACGGGCGGCGGTACCGGAACCGGCGATACGGGAGTTATATTTTCTTTTTCTTCGTTCATGCGCGCCTCAGTCGATTAAGCCCAGCTTTTTGCCTGCGATGACCGCGCCCGTGCGGTTGGTGACGTCCAATGCCTTTAATATGGCCGTAACGTGCAGTTTTACCGTTCCTTCGGACAGATCCAGTTCGCGGGCGATGATTTTATTGGGTTTGCTCTGTCCCATTAAGCGCAAAACGTCCAGCTGGCGGGGGGTCAGCGGCCCTTTATGTTCGGCGGCCGTTTCCGCTTTTGCGGACAAATTCAGCAATTCGGAAGGCAGGTACAGGCCGCCCGATAAAATCAGGTGCAGAGCGCTTAAAATAATTTTGCTGGACGATGTTTTGGGAATAAAGCCCGACGCGCCGATGTCAATCGCCTGCAATACGTTTTCGGGTTCCGTAACGGCCGACAGGATCACAATCGGCGTATTCGGATAATGTTCCTTTAACAAACGCAGCGATTCATGCCAGTTTAACCCCGGCATGGCCAGATCCGTCAGAATTAAGTCATAAGGAACGGAACCGTCGGCTTTTTCCTGCAATTCCCGGTGATCATGGACGGTGTCAATGGCAACGTCGTCGTCCAGATCGGCCAAAACCAGGCGCAGGCCGTCTAAAAAAAGTTCATGATCGTCGGCAATCAGAATTTTCAGCATTGGAATCTCCTGTTCATTCAGGCTATAGTGTAGCGGTAAAAAAGATTTAAAAACAGGAAAAAAATGCCGCAGGGAAAAGTTTTTGATCTGGGCCGTCAGGGAGACGGACTGTTAAAGCATGAAGGCCGCTCTCTTTTTATCGCCGGGACGCTGCCCGGGGAAACCGTCGAATATGAAACCGCCGCCGATAACCGGGCGCGGCTGGTAAACGTGTTGAATCAAAGTCCGGACAGAGCGCTGCCGGTCTGCCCGTTTTTCGGGGATTGCGGCGGCTGCGGCCTGCAGCATTTAAAACCGGAAGCTTACCGCCGTTTTAAGCTGCGTTATTTAAAGGAACTGTTTCCGGAAAACTGGGATTTGCCGGTTTTTGACGCCCCCGTTTTTGTGGATTTTGAAAGCCGCCGCCGCGCGACGTTCGCCGTTTTATGGAACGGCCCGGCGCGCCGTTTCGGTTTTAACGCAAAACAAAGCGGCAGAATTGTCGAAGTTGATACCTGCGCGGTTTTAATTCCCGGATTAAAAAAGCTGGTCGCGCCTTTAAGAAAATATCTTTGCGCCCGGGAACGCTTTTTCCCGAAAAAACACGGAACCGGCGACGTCTGTGTTCAAATGACGGATACGGGGGCGGACATTTTAATCACGCTGCCGTTCGCGCCGGATTTTGACTGGCGGCAGAGCGCGGCGGATTTCGCGCGGGAAAACGCGGTCGCGCGGATATCGTGGCGCGTCGGCGAACGGGGCGAACCGGAACCTTTGGCCGTTTTGCATACGCCGGAAATAAAGCTGGGGGATTTTGTCTTAAGGCCGCCGCCCGGCGTTTTCATGCAGCCCGGCATAGAAGGGCAGAACGCTTTGACCGCCGCCGTTGTTGAATACGCCGGCAAATCGAAACGGATTTACGATCTGTTTTGCGGCGCCGGAACGTTTACTTTGCCGCTTTTGCAAAAGAAAAGAACAATCAAAGCGGCCGATAATGCGCCGCAGGCTTTGGCGGCTTTGCGCGCCGCTTGCGCCGGACGGGTGGAAACGCTGGAACGCGATTTGTTTAAAACGCCGCTTTATCCCGACGAACTGGACGGGTTTGACACGGTTGTCTTTGATCCCCCGCGCGCCGGCGCCAAAGCCCAGTGCGAACAAATCGCCGCGTCGGACGTTTCGCGCGTCATTGCCGTTTCGTGCAATCCCGTCAGCTTTGTACGCGACGCGGAAATTCTGATGAATGCCGGATATAAACTGACGCGCCTGCGCCCTGTTGACCAGTTTGTTTTTACGCCGCATCTGGAATTGGCGGCCTTGTTTGAAAAAAGAGGATAATTTTTATGAAAAAACTTTGCTTTATTTTGTGTTTTTTGCCGCTGGCCGCAGGGTGCGCCAACAAACCCTGCAAAAATCCGTACACGGACGAAAAAACGGTTTACAGAATCGAAGCGGTCAATGTGGAGTTTTCTTCAGCCTGCGATATCGGGGATTACGATTCCGCAGATGAAATAAAACGGCAGTTTAACGAAAATATCAGGCAGGCATTTTGCGCGTCTTTGCCCTGCGCCGGCGATGCCGGGGCTGATCAGGTCGGGGTGACGTTTAATGTGCTCTACCGCCGCGTTTTGATGGGCGAAGCGTTCGGCTGTTCGTCCGAAGCTTACGGCAACGGATTTTTTAAATACGGCGTTAAAGCGGTCAAAAAAGTCAAAAACGAAAACGGCGGCAAAGAACAGGTTACCGTCGCGGCTTTGGCGTCCGACAAGGAAAACTTTATCAGCAAAGGGCTGGTCGGCAATTTTATGACGATTTTTCAACAATGGTCGTTTTCCGCCGGCAAAGAAGAAGAACGCCGGGAAATAAAATCCATTTCCGACGTATTGGTCAAAAAAACGGTTGAAAAGCTGCGTTAATCGTCTTCTTTTTGGAAATTTTGGCAGGCAAACTGCAAAAAACTGGCGATCAGGTTTTCGTTCCAAACTTTCACGTCGGCCGGGACTTTTAAAACGGCGGGCGTGAAATTCCAGATATATTTGATGTTTGAATCGATCAGAAAATCGGCCGTTTTCTGCGCGCAGGAACGCGGCACGGTCAAAATGGCGATTTCTATGCCCAGCCGCTGCATCAGGTTGGGCAGGCGGGAAACATGAAAAATCTGTTTATTGTTGACGGTCATGTCCACTTTTTGCGGATCATTGTCGAACAGCGCCAGAATATTTAATCCGTAATCGTTAAAGGCGCTGTATTTGGCCAAAGCCAGTCCCAGATGTCCCGCGCCGACAATAACGGCGTCCTTTGACATTTTAAATCCCAGCGTGTCTTCGATCGAATCCTTTAATTCGGAAACGCTGTACCCCACGCGGCACCGGCCGGCGTTGTTTAACAGCTTGAAATCCTTGCGCACCTGGGAATCGTCAATGTTCAGCCGCGCGGCAATCTGCGGGCTGGAAATCGTTTCAATGCCGTTTTCGATATATTCCGTTAAAATGCTGTGGTACAACGTTAACCGGCCGAGAACTTTTTCGGGGATTTCTGTTTTCATATCCGTTCCTAAAGTTTAAACACCCTTTAAAATCAACAGTCTAGGCTGAAAAAATAAAAAAATCCAGTCCGGATTTTATGAATTTGAGATTTTTTTCACTATTTGTTTGCCCGATTTATTGCCGTGATATTAAAAATAATTTCTATGTTTGTTGATTTTTTATCTGCATTAGGCTAGATTTTGCGGGAATAAAATCACTATATTCTAAAGGTGAGGAAAAAATGCCGGAAAACGGAAAAATAACGATTACCGTGTGCATGGGCAGTTCGTGTTTTGCCCGCGGAAATGCGGAAAATCTGTCCTTTATCGAAAATTTTGTTAAAGAAAAAGGATTAGATGCTAAAATTGATCTGTGCGGATCGCGCTGTGAAAACAAATGCGCGACGGGGCCGCACGTAAAAATCAACGGCACGATGTATTCCGGCGTTACTCCCGAAATGCTCAGGGCCGTTTTAAATAAACTTTCGGAGGAATAGCCCATGGACAGCTCCAGCCCGGTTTATACGTTGGAAAACGAATGTCACGACTGCTATAAATGCGTCCGTCAGTGCAGCGTAAAGGCGATCCGCGTCAAAAACGGGCATGCTTCCGTTATTCCGAACAAATGCATTGCCTGCGGGCATTGCGTCGAAATTTGTCCGTCGCGGGCAAAACGCGTGCGCGACGACGTTAACCGGGCGCGCGCTTTGCTGGCGTCGGGCAGGGACGTCTATGTTTCTTTGGCGCCCAGCTGGGCGGGGCTGCTGGACTGCACGAAACAGGAAATCATTTCGGCTTTGAAACGGCTGGGCTTTAAAGGCGTGTCCGAAACGGCTCTGGGCGCGCAGGAAGTTTCAATCGAAACGACGAAAATTATTTCTCGGTCGGATCAAAAACTGTTTATTTCAACCGCGTGCCCGGCAATCGTCGATTATATCCGTTATTATTTGCCGGAATATACGCCGTATTTAACGCCCGTCGCTTCGCCGGCCTTAACGCATGCGAAGCTTTTAAGAAAGCATTTCGGCGAAGATATCGGCGTTGTTTTTATCGGCCCCTGCATCGCCAAGAAAAACGAAGCGGACCGCCACCCCGATCTGATAAATGTTTCTTTGACGTTTAAGGAACTGGCCGCGTGGCTGGATGAAGCCCGCGTCGTTTTGAAATCTCCCGCCGAAGAAGGGGAGGCTTTCGTTCCCCGCGAAGCCGACGAAGGGGCGTTGTACCCGATCGAAGGCGGCATGAACAAAACGATAGAAATCTGCGGAGCGCCTGCGGACGTGCAGCTGATTAACATCAGTCCGGTGCAGCGGTTTAAGACGTCGCTGAAAAATTTAAATCCCGATTCGCTGAACAGGAAAGTGTTTATCGAAGCCCTGGCCTGCGAAGGCGGCTGTACGGCGGGGCCGGGCGGCAACACGTCCAAAGCGGGACTGGAAGTCGTTTCCGATATTTTAAATTATTCCCATTTGCGCGATCATGTTCCGGAATACCCCGAAGTCGTTGTCAGTGAAAATTTTGAACCGGCGCCGATTGAAAAACCGAAATACCCGATTTCTTCAATTGCCGAAGCGCTGGCTTTGATCGGCAAATATTCTCAGGAAGACGAACTGAACTGCGGCGGGTGCGGGTACAATACCTGCCACGGTTTGGCCAAAGCTTTGCTGGCCGGCGAAGCCGAACCGTCAATGTGCCAGGCTTACATGCGCAAACTGGCCGCCAGAAAAGCCAGCGCTATGCTGCGCTGTATGCCTTCCGCCGTTGTGATCGTCGATGCGGATTTAAACATTGTCGAAACGAACGAAGCTTTTGTAAAAATGTTTGCGCCCGAACTGATGGATCTGTTCAAACTGGGAACGGACGGCATTGCCGGCGCGCAGCTGGAAAAAATCCTGCCGTGTACGGGATTGTTTAAAAATACGCTGAAAACGGGGCTGGAAACACACAAAGAACATTATCCGATCGGGGAAAAGCTGTATGATATTTCTTTGTTCGAAATCGACGCGGGAAAACTGGTCGGCGCGATTATCACGGACGTGACGAAAACGCAGCTCAGGCGCGAACAGATCGCCAAAAAAGCGCAGGAAGTCATCGAAAAAAATATCGCTACCGTGCAAAATATCGCCTGCCTGCTGGGCGAACACATGGTGGACACCGAACTGTTGTTAAGCCAGATTGCCGACGGCTATAAACAGGAGGACGACGAATGATCGGCGATGAAGATTCCCTGTTTATCGATATCGGTTGTTCTCAGCAAAAAAAGTACAACCAGAATACGTACGGGGATTTTTTCATATCGAAACGCTATCCCGAAGAACGCCGTCTGATCGCCGTTTTGTCCGACGGGCTGGGCAGCGGGATCAAAGCCAACATTTTGGCGAACATGACGGCGACGATGATTTTGAAATTTGTCGCGGCCGAACGCGATTTGATGAAAGCGGCCGAAATCGTCATGAATTCTTTGCCCGTCTGCCAGGTGCGCAAGATCAGCTATGCGACTTTTTCCGTCGCGGACTGTTCGGAAAACGGGCTGGTCAAAATTGTCGAAGAAGGCAATCCGGAATTTCTGCATATCAGAAACGGTAAAGTTGTTCCTGCGGAAGCGAAAATTATCGTTTCCAAAAAATTTCCGAACCGCTTTATGCGCACTTATACAATACAGATGGACGCCGAAGACCGTCTGCTGTTTTGTTCTGACGGCGTTACGCAGTCGGGGCTTGGCGGCCCGCTTTACAAACTGGGCTGGCGGCGGGAAGGATTGATTGATTTCGTTGAAAAACGCCTGGCGGCCGTTCCGGACATTTCCTGCCGCCAGCTGGCGCAGGAAGTCGTTGTCGAAGCGCAGACAAAGGAACCGGAACGCAAAGCAAAAGACGATATATCCTGTATGGTTTTGCATTGGCGCCAGCCGCGCAGTCTTTTGGTGTTTACCGGCCCGCCGTATTATGCGGACCGTGATGCGGAATACGCTCATTTATTTATTAACTACCAGGGAAAAAAAGCGATTTGCGGCGGAACGACGGCCAATCTGGTTTCCCGCGAATTAAACCGCCCGATTACGGCGGAAATGTTTGCCAAAGGCGCTTTGCCGGCCAATTCTTATATGGAAGGGGTCGACCTGATTACCGAAGGCGTTTTAACGCTGAGCAAAGCTGTGGAATATCTGGAAGACGCGCCTGCGGAAATGCCGGACGACGCGGCGGGAAAGCTGGTCGATTTATTTTTGGATTCCGACTGCATCACGTTTATGGTCGGGGCAAAGGTCAATCAGGCGCACTTTGATCCCGATCTGCCTTTGGAACTGGAATTGCGCAAAAACGTCGTCAAACGCATGGAAAAAATTTTAACGCAGAAATATCTCAAGCAGGTGTCGCTGCATTTTATTTAACGGAGTGAAGCTTATGGAAAACGAAGGAAAAATCAGAATCCGCATTTGTCTGGGAACGACGTGTTTCGTTATGGGGGCGTCAAAGCTGCAGGAACTGGAACGGCTGATGCCGCCGGAATGGAAAGACAAAGTCGATATATCCGCGCAGACTTGCCTGGGAATGTGCCAAAAGGCGGATTCGGGGTTTATGAAAGCGCCGTTTGTTAAAATAAACGACGAAATGATCGGCGGGGCTACCGTTGAAAAAGTTATGGATAAATTAAAAGAACTGATCGTGTAAGAGGGAACAAAAATGCAGACCGAAGTCAATACCGTCCTTTTGCGGCGCGAAGTCATGGTGCGCCTGATCAAGGCCTTTCTGTCGGGCGATTTTCAAAAGCAGGCGGACGCCTTGCCGTTTGACATGCGCCCCAAGCATGCGGAAGTGCCGTTTCGCTGCTGTATTCACAAAGAACGCGCTATTTTAAGGGAACGCGCCATTGCGGCTTTGGGCGGTTCGGTTGAACTGGACGACGATAAAACGCATTTGGGCGAATACGCGCAAAGGGCTTTGGATCGTGAAAAACCGGACAATACCGTATTGACCGTTATTGATACGGCGTGCCAGGGCTGCGTTCCCAGCCGTATTTACGTTACGGATTTATGCCAGAGCTGCGTTGCCCGGCCGTGCACGACGGCGTGCGCTTTCGGGGCGATCTCGATTAAAAACGGGCGTTCCGTCATTGACGGCGAAAAATGCAAAAGCTGCACGAAATGCATGCAGGTCTGCCCGTACAGCGCGATTGTCAAGATCAAAGTGCCGTGCGAAGACGCCTGTCCTGTCGGCGCGATTACGAAAAACGGGTCGGGTCATGCGCAGATTGACGTGTCGCGTTGTTTAAGCTGCGGCGCCTGTATGGCCAGCTGTCCTTTCGGGGCCGTTGCCGAAAAAAGCCAGATGATTGATATCCTGCGGGCGATCAAATCGGATAAAAAAGTCGTTGCCATGATCGCGCCCGCCATTGCGGGACAAACGCCGGCCAGTATTAATAAAGTGGCTTCCGGTTTGATCAAAGCGGGGTTTGACGTTGTGATGGAAGTCGCCGAAGGCGCGGACATTACGGCGAAAAACGAAGCGAAGGATTTTGCCGAAAGAATGGAAAAGGGCGATAAGTTTATGACGACGTCCTGCTGCGCGGCTTATCGTGAAATGGTTAAGAAGATTGTTCCCGAATTAAAACCGTATGTTTCCGATACGGCGACGCCGATGCACTATACGGCGGAACTGGCGAAGAAAAAATATCCCGGCTGCGTAACGGTTTTTGTCGGCCCCTGCGTTGCCAAACGCAGCGAAGGCCTGGGCGACGAATTTGTCGATTACGTCATGAATTTCGAAGAGATGGGCGCTTTGTTTGTTGCCATGTCGATCGAGCTGGCGCAATGCGACGATTATGTTTTTGATGTGGAAACATCAAAGCAGGCCAGAAACTTTGCTTTAACGGGCGGCGTTGCCGAATCGGTCAAAGTCGCCGGCGCGGGCAAGGTTGACGTCCGTCCGACCTGCGTCAACGGCTTAAATCCGAAGGTTGTCCGCGAAATGATGACTTGGGCGAAAAAGGGCGAATGTCCGCTGGGCAATATAGTCGAAGTCATGGCGTGCGAAGGCGGCTGCGTTGCCGGCGCTGCCTGCCTGAACAATAAAAAGATCGCGGCGCGCGGCGTAGCGGCCTATGCCGACAAAGGCGCGGACATCAAACCCGACGAAAAATAAACGATCCGGCTGCTAAAGCCCCCGTTCCGGGGGCTTTTTCATATCGCAAGGCTGTCTTTTGCCGAATAGAAAAATATGACATCATTTAAAAAACGGCAAAAAGGAGAAAGATATGTATAAAAATATTGAAAAAGCGGCAGTTCTGCATTTAAAAAATCTGGTTGATTATCAACCCGGCCAGGTCGTCAGCAAGACTTTGGTTCAAAACGATCTGGTCAGCATGACGCTGTTTTCTTTTGATAAAGGCGAAGAAATTTCAACCCATACGGCCGGCGGCGACGCTATGGTCACCGTGTTGGAAGGAACGGGACGTTTTACCGTCGGGCAGGACGTTTTTGTTTTAAGCGAAGGCGATACGCTGATTATGCCCAAAGGTATTCCTCATGCCGTTTTCGGTGAAGAACGCTTTAAAATGCAGCTGATTGTTTCTTTTTAAAAATTGCCTGCCGGCCGGACGAAATCCTGACGCAGGGTAAAAAGAACAGATGAAACTGTCCGAAGAATCTGTTACAACAAAAAAAGTTTTAATAAAGGATTAACCTGTGCCGTCTTTGTTTGATACTACCGTTGCCCAGCCTTTGGCAGACAGACTGCGCCCGCAGACGATTGATGAAGTCGTCGGGCAGGATCATCTGTTGTCTGCCGACGCGCCGCTGGGGCGTATGTTGATTACGGGCAAAGTTTCTTCCTTTATTTTATGGGGGCCGCCGGGGTGCGGCAAAACAACGATCGCGCGGCTGCTGGCGCATCATACCGATATGGCTTTCGAACCGATTTCCGCTGTTTTTTCGGGCGTTGCCGATCTGCGCAAAATTTTTGAAACGGCCCGGCAGCGCAGGCAGACAGGCCGGGCGACGATTTTATTCGTTGATGAAATTCACCGCTTTAACCGTTCGCAGCAGGACGGCTTTTTGCCTTATGTCGAAGACGGCACCGTCGTTTTGGTCGGCGCGACGACGGAAAACCCGTCGTTTGAATTAAACGCCGCCTTGCTGTCGCGCTGTAAAGTTTTTGTACTGAAACGCTTAACGCAGGAAGCTTTGGAAGCTATCATTCTGCGCGCCGAAAAGTTGGTCGGCAGAGCCTTGCCCGTTACGTCTGACGCCCGTGAACAGTTAAAGGCGATGGCCGACGGCGACGGGCGTTATTTGTCCAATATGCTGGAGGCTTTGTTTGATCTGCCCGACCGGGATCTGGCCGCGGGGCCTTTGCCGGTGGAAAAAATGATGACCGTCGTCGCGCGCCGTCCGGCCGTGTATGACAAAGACCGCGAAGGACATTATAACCTGATCAGCGCCGTTCATAAATCTTTGCGCGGATCGGATCCTGACGCGGGACTGTACTGGGTCGCGCGTATGATGACGGCGGGCGAAGACCCGAAATATATTTTCCGCCGTCTGACCCGCTTTGCCGTTGAAGACGTCGGAATGGCCGATCCGAACGCGCTGGTTCAGGCGGTGTCTGCCTGGGACGCTTATGAACGCCTGGGATCGCCGGAAGGCGATCTGGCATTGGCGCAGCTGGTCGTTTATCTGGCGACGGCGCCGAAATCCGTGGGCGTTTATAAAGCTTGGAACGCCGCTGTCAGGCTGGCAAAAGAAACGGGGTCATTAAATCCGCCGATGAATATTTTAAACGCGCCGACGAAACTGATGAAAGAACTGGGATACAGCGACGGTTATGAATACGACCCCGACACGGCGAACGGTTTTTCCGGGGCGAATTATTTCCCGCCCGAAATGGGACGGCATAAAATCTATCACCCGATCGAACGCGGATTTGAACGCGAAATCGTCAAACGGATCGCTTATTGGGATAAGTTAAGAAAGGAAATTGAAGATGGCAGGCGTTAGTTTTGTTACCGTTGGCGAAGAAGACGGGGAAGCGCGTCTGGACCGATGGTTTAAACGCCATTATCCGCAGGTAACGCAGGGGCAGCTGCAAAAACTGCTGCGTACCAAACAGGTAAAGGTTGACGGTAAAAAAGCCGCGACTTCGCAACATGTGACGCCGGGGCAGGTGATCCGCGTGCCGCCCCTGCCGGACAGAGGGTCGCCGATGGGGCAGGCGAAAATCCGCCGCGACAGCGTTGTCGTTTCGGATCATGATGCCGCGTTTGTGCAAAGTCTGGTATTGTATAAAGATAACGACGTTTTGGTGTTGAACAAACCGGCCGGACTGGCGGTGCAGGGCGGAACGGGAATCACGCGGCATCTGGACGGCATGTTGTCCGCGCTGCGGTTTGAAAAAAGCGAAAATCCGCGTTTGGTTCACCGGCTGGACAAAGATACCAGCGGCGTTTTGGTGCTGGCGCGCACGGCTGCGGCCGCTGCGAAGCTGGCCGAAGCTTTTCGTTCCCGGGAAGCAAAAAAGGTTTATTGGGCTTTGGTTTATGCGACCCCGGAAATCAAAGAAGGCAAAATCAGCGCGAAGCTTTTGAAATGTTCGGGGGAACACGGCGGGGAATCCGTGCGTGTCGATGAAAAAAACGGGCAGAGCGCCGTTACGCTGTACCGCGTTGTCGATGAAGTTTATAAAAAAGCCGCCTGGCTGGAATTGATGCCGCTGACGGGCCGGACACACCAGCTGCGGGTACACTGTGCTTTTATGGGGCACCCGATTGTCGGCGATGCGAAATATGCCGGCGAAGGATTCCGGGCGGATTATCTGAAATTCGGACGCGATCTGCATCTGCATGCCCGGGCGCTGCGCATGCCTTTGCCGTCCGGTAAAATGCTGGAAGTTTATGCGCCGTTGTCCGAAAAAATGGCGGACAGTTTTGATTTTCTGGGATTTTCCTATAAAAAACCGGAAAATCCGTTTAAAAAATTTCCTTTGATGTAAGGAGCAGATAAATGAAAAAAGCTTTACTTGCAATTGTCGTTTTTGTCGCGTTGTGCGCTTTGGTGGGTTTTTGGACTTTAAAGGATTTTGATCAAAAGCTGCGCGCTGAAATCATAACGGCCGTGTCGGAAAAAACGGGGCGTTCTTTGGTAATCGAAGGGGAAACCAAGACGCGTTTTTCTTTTTCTCCTTCCGTTACGGTAAAGGATATTAAATTAACGAACGCTTCCTGGGCGGAAGAACCGTATATGCTGCAGATTGACAATCTGGCCGTTGAAGCCGAGCTGATGCCTTTATTCAGCCGTCAGGTGAAAATAAAGCGTTTTGTTTTGGACGGCGTGCGTTTGAATTTGGAAATTGATCAAAACGGCAAAAACAACTGGACGTTTTTAAGCAAAAAAGCGCCGCCGGCCCAAAAAGAAGAAACGGACCGGGAAAAAACGCCGGCGGATTCGGAAAAAACGCCGTTCGGATTTGAAGTCAACGATCTGGTTTTGCAAAATGTCAGCACGGTTCTGATTGACCGGAAAAAAGACGAAACGTTTAACGCGGCTTTGAATACGTTAAACATGTTGTCGGACGAAAACGGCGTGACGCTGACGTCCGAATGGACGGTGCAGGGGGAAACGTTTTCTTTGTCAGCAAAAACGGATCCTTTGGCCGCTTTGTTTGACGGGAAAACGCCTTACCGGTTTACGGCGGAAATCAATAATCAGAATCTGGCCGTTAAAACGGACGGAACGATTGACCGGCCGTTGAAGGTGAATCAGATTAATGCGACTGTCAAAGCCGATGTGGCTGATCTTTCCGTCTTAAGTCCTTTTGCCGGTTACCGGCTGCCGTCTGTAAAAAATATGGTTCTTACGGCGCAGATTGCCGGTACGCCGGATAATTTGTCCGTTCCGGCGTTTAACGTGTCAATGGGAAACGCGGAATCGTTTTTGGCAAAAGCAGCCGGAAACGTTAGTTCCGTTAAGCCTCTGGTTTTACATGTTCAGGCCGATATTGAAGCGCCGGATATGAAACAGATCCCCGGACTGCCCGCATTGCCGGCTTCAAAAATGTCGGCGCAGGCGGAAATTGACAAAGGTATCGCGCTGGAAAAACTGGCTTTGAAAATCGGCAGTTCAGATTTGTCAGGCCGTATTTTCATTCATACGGATCAAAATCTGGCCGTTTACGCCAATGTTCATTCCGAACGGCTGGATTTGTCGGAACTGCTGGAAGGAGCGCCGGTTCAGCCCAAACAGCTGTCTGACACAAAAAAGCAATCTGCCGGACGGACGGAAAATCCGCGGGTATTTTCAGACAAGCCGCTGCCGTTTAACCGGTTAAAGGCTGCTAATATTAACGTTGCGGCCGGCATTGACAACCTGATTGCCGCAGATAAAACAAATCTGGGAAAAGTGGCTGTTTCGGCGTTGATGCAGGACGGGAAATTTACTTTGTCGAATTTCAATTTGGCAAATTACGTTTCCGCGCGGGCGGTATTGGACGCTTCCGGTAAAACGGCGGTCGTTGAAACGGACGTTAAGTTTAACAAAATGCCGCTGGCTTTGTTTTATGCCAAAAAAGGATTGGACCGCGGGACGTTGACGGGATCTGTCCGTTTGAACAGCGGCGGCGTTTCGCAACAGGCGCTGGCCGCGGCTTTGAACGGCCGGATTTTTTTGAATGTAAAAGACGTTCATATTAATTCGTTTCGTTTAATCGAATTGCCGTCCTTTTTGTCTTTCCTGTCTCCTGTCGATAAAACACAGCCTCTGACGGTTTCATGCGCCGTTGTCAACGTGCCGGTGAAAAACGGCGTATTGACGTCTGTCAAAAAAATCGGCATGGAAAGCAGTATGCTTGACCTGCAGGTCAACGGCGATATTAATTTGGGAACGGAAAAGGTTGATTTAAAAGTTCATGTTTCGCCGCGTTCGGACGGTATTTTGGAAGCCGTGTTCAATTCTGTTTCCATCGGCGGGACGCTGGCTTTGCCGTCGGTGCGCGTTAATGCGGAAAAAACGTTTGACCGGGCTTTGTCTTTGGGAATGGCGTTTTTTATGGGCGGGAAAGAAGCCGCGAAAGAACTGGTCCGCCAGGAAGCTTTGAAAAACGTCTGCGCAGACGCTTTGGCGGCGGACAAATGACAAGCGGGGAACGTTTAAAAAGAACGCTGGAACAAATCGAATTCGCCGCGGCGGATACGATTTGTTTCTTTGCGCCGTATCCGGCGGCCCTGACAGAATTGCAGCGGGAAAAATGGCTGCCCGCGATTGATAAAATCAATGCAGCCGGCTGCGATTTTCAGCCGACTTCAGACTTTGCTGTCCGGCCGTTGTCGGACAGGACCAAAGCTTTCTTGGAACGCCGGCTGAATGCTTTGTCCGATGAAGCTTTCGACGCTTTTTGCGCCGTATCGGGCGGGTGTCGGTCCGTTATTTTGGCTTGCCATGTTTTGGACGGTTTTTTGCCTGCGGATCAGGCTTTTGAGCTTGCCGTGCTGGAAGAAACGTACCAGAACCGATTCTGGACGGCGGACGAAGAAGCCGCGGCGGCCAGAGAAAACCGTAAAAAAGCGGTCATGGCGGCCGCTGCGAAACTGAAAGGATAAACCAATGGCTGAAGAAATTGCGCATATTCGGATTCACGGAAGGGTGCAGGGCGTTTTTTACCGCCAATGGACAATGACCGAAGCCCGCGCGCGCGGCTTGTCCGGCTGGGTGCGCAACCGCGTTGACGGAACGGTTGAAGCCGTTTTCAAAGGTGAAACGGACATTATCGCCGATATGGTCAAAGCCTGCAAACGCGGATCGCCGCGGGCTTTTGTCACCAAAGTCGAATATCAGTTGGCGCCCGACGCCGTTATGGAAGAAATCGTTGACGGAACTTTTGACCAGAAAAGGACGGTGTAGAATGAAAATCAGGCGCAATGAAAAAAATCATGCTTTTGAAACGCTGATTGACGGAAAGAAATCTCATCTGGACTATGAAATTCAGGAGGAAGGCGGCGTAAAAAAAATGCTGTTTACGCATACGTTCGTCGCGCCGGAACACCGGGGAAAGGGCGTTGCGGCGGCTTTGACGGAAGCCGGGCTGAAATACGCGCGCGAAAACGGATATGAAATCGTGCCGTTGTGTTCGTACGTGGCGGCTTATTTAGACCGCCGCCCGCAGGATTAAAACGGCCGGCGCGTTTTTTCGGTTGCGTATCCGGCGCAAGTCTGATATTACCTTTGATAAATGTGCGGCCATGGTGGAATTGGTAGACACGCAAGCTTGAGGTGCTTGTTGCTTAACCGCAGTGGAAGTTCAAGTCTTCTTGGCCGCACCATTTTTTCCCGGTTATCATAATTTTTTAATAAAGCAGATAATTCTGTTGGCTTCGTTAAAGCCGTTTTTGATATGAAAATCAAATCCGGCGGCGTTTTGGTATTCGCAGTCGCCGGCAAATTCCAGGCAGCCTTTTGTTCTTGCCCATTCTTCGCATTTGTTTAGCAGTTGTTTGCCATATCCTTTTTTTCTGTAATTTTCCGCGACAAATATGCCTTCCAGATAACCGACGGGGCTGCTTTGCGCTCCTTCGACATAATCGCGGCGCAGCTGGCATTGGGCAAATCCGGCGGGCTTGCCGTCGTCAAACAAAATAAAAAAGGCGGCGTCGCCGGAACGCATGATATTTTCAAATTCGTTTTCCAGTTCGGATACCGTGTGCGCCGGCCATAATTGAACAGCCAGGCCGGCTAACAAAGAAATGTCTGTTTTTTCTGCTTGTCTGATCATTTTTTACCGATTGATATTATGATGTTCCTATATATTAAAAAAAAGGATATCATATCCGAACCGAATTTTACAGGAGGACGTTATGCCGGCCGTTGCGTTAATTTATCCGCCCGGACTGCTGTTTCAGCGCGGCGAAGACAGGTGTCAGTCGAATATAGATTCTTCCACGGCGACGTCCATGCGCGCCTGCAACGACCTGGGATATGCGGCGGCGGTTTTAAAACAAAAGGGTTTTGACGTTTTTTTAAAAGATTATCAGACGGAACATCTGTCTTTGGACGATTTGACGGCGGATCTGAAAAAGAATAACAGCGATATGCTGATGCTCAGCACGACCAACGCGACTGTTTTTGCGGATCTGGAAATCGTCAGACGGGTGAAAAAACTGTTTCCCGAAATCTGCGTCGTTTTAAAAGGGGCGATTTTCTTTGATCCCGAAGACGGCCTGCTGGCGCAGCTGGATCTGACGGATACGGACTATCTGATCGGCGGCGAATCCGATTTTATTATCGGCGATCTGGCGGCCGCGCATTTTTATGACAAAGCAAAGTTGGCTTTGATCGGCGGGATTTTGTACAAAGAAAACGGCCGCTGGGTTAAAACGGATTTTTCGCATTGGCATGACGATCTGGACAATCTGCCTTTTCCCGACCGCGTTTTGATGAACAATGCGCTTTACCTGCGTCCGGACACGCAGGAAAAACAGGCGACGATCGCAACGTCGCGCGGCTGCCCGTCGAATTGCATTTTCTGTTTGACGCCGCATATTTCCGGCAAAAGGCTCCGCCTGCGGTCGCCGGAAAGCATTTTCGCCGAAATCCGGCAATGTTATGAACAGTTCGGAATCAGAAATTTCTTTTTTAAATCGGATACGTTTACGATTAACAAAGCCTGGACAACGGCTTTGTGCGACTTGATCGTCAATTCGCCTTTGCACGGCAAAATCGAATGGGCCGCCAATTCGCGGGTTAACCCGATTGATCAGGAAACTTTGATTAAAATGAAACAGGCGGGGTGCTGGCTGGTGGCGTTCGGTTTTGAATCGGGCAGTCCGGAATCATTGGAAAAAATGAAAAAAGGCGCGACGGTTGAACAAAACAAAGCCGCCGCCGCAATGGCCAAAAAGGCCGGGTTGAAAATTTACGGTTTTTATTTAATCGGTTTTCCGTGGGAAAACGAACGGCATTTGCGCCAGACGGCGGATCTGATGTTTGACATTGACGCCGATTTTATCGAACTGCACATCGCCGCGCCGTTTTACGCGACGGGTCTGTATGAAATGGCAAAAGCGGAAGGTTTGATTGACGAAAGCGTTTTGGGCAAAGATTATTTTAACGCGCCGAGCGTAGGGACAAACTATTTGTCGATTGACGAAATCAGGCGCTTTCGCAAACGAGTGATTTTAAAATATCATTTAAGGCCGTCGTATGTTTTGCGCAAACTGTGGCAGGCGGCGTTTAAACCGCGTGTATTAAAGAACTATTTTGTTTTTGGACTCAGGCTGGTTAAAAACACGCTGAAACGGTAATTAAGCGGCGATCCATTTGACCAGCCGGTCCGATACGACCCATAAAATACAGGCGGAAATCAGGGCGGCGGCGGATATTCCCGAAAAGATGCTTAACGCGCCGAAATCTTCGACAAAGGACCCGACCAGGCCGGCAATAAAATTGGCCAGCGCCGTAAATCCGAACCAGACTCCCATCATCAAGGACAGATACCTTGCCGGCGCCAGCCGGGTCACCATGGACAACCCGGTCGGGGATAAACATAGTTCCCCGATCGTATGAAACAGATATGTTCCGATCAGCCATAACATGGACGCCTGCCGCGCTGAATTTGATTCGGCCTGCAGGACCGCGCCGACCATAAACAAAAAGCCTGCGCCCAGAAAAATCAGGGCAAAAACGAATTTAGTAATAAAGTGCGGATCTTTTTTCCCCAGTTTAACCCAGAACCACGCGAATACGGGGGCCAGCAAAATAATGAACAGCGGATTTAAAGACTGAAAAAACGCCGTCGGAACCGTATAAGTCCCGATCGTTCTGTCGGTATATTCGGCGGTGTACAGGTTCATTAATCCGCCGGCCTGTTCGAATCCCGCCCAGAAAATAACAGTAAAAAAGCCCAGTATAAAAATAACCTTCAAACGATTGATTTCTTCCGCGGCCAGTCTTTGACCGGCAGATTGTTTCCCCGCCGCCGCTTTTGCGTTTGGAAGCTCTCCGAGACTTCCTAAGTAACGCTTTGATAGAAAGAGCTGTAAGAACAAAGCGATCAACATGCCGATGCCGGCGACGGCAAACGCGGCTTTGAACGAATACTGCGTTGAAACGAATCCGGCGGTAATTCCGGCCAGAAACGACCCGATGTTAATTCCCATATAAAAAATGGTAAAAGCGCTGTCGCGCCGCGTATCTTCCGGATCATATAAATCCCCGACCATAGTGGAAATATTGGGTTTAAACAATCCGTTGCCGCAAATTAAAAAAGCCAGCCCGGTGTATAAACCGATATTGGCCGATACCGGCAGGAAACCGTTCGGCAAAGATAAAACAAACTGACCCGCGGCCATTAATATGGCGCCGTAAACAATGGCTTTTCGCTGCCCGCAAACATTATCCGCCAGCCACCCGCCGATCAGCGGCGTAATGTAAATCAATCCCGTGTAAAGACCGTATAAACGCAAAGCGTCCGCTTTGTCCCAGCCCAATCCGCCGTTGACCGTCAAACCGGTTACATACAGGATTAAAATGGCGCGCAAAGCATAAAAAGAAAAACGTTCCCACAGTTCCGAACTGAAAAGCAGAAAAAGCCCTTTGGGGTGACCTAAAAATTCCCGTTGATTCTGTTTCATTATCTTATCCCGCAACGACGAAAGGCGTATTATAGCAGTCTGTTTTTTTTAAATAACCTGTCAAAGCGGTCAGATACGGGTACGGCGGAAGTATTAAAACGGATAGAAACAGAGAAAAACAGCCTCTTTTCAGAGGCTGTTTTTGCTGTTTATGTCCTGTTACGAAGAACAGTTGCTGCCCGCCGTATAAGCATATCCCGATTTGCAGGAGATACATTTCAATGTATCGGTAGCACAGGAAGCACAACCTTCATACATACATTTTGTTTTAACGCCGTTAACACAAGTGTACCCGGTGGTAGGCGTACAGCTGCTTGACGA
>JAJXEL010000167.1 GCA_021639925.1 Alphaproteobacteria bacterium
CTTTGGTCGTCAGGGGCGGCAGCAAACCCGGTATGCGCGCCGCCAGCATTGATTTGCCGGATCCGGGCGGGCCGATCATCAACAGGTTGTGCCCGCCGGCAGCGGCTATTTCCGCCGCGCGTTTGGCGTTTTCCTGGCCCTTGATTTCCTTCATATCGGCGAAAACAGCCGGAGAATCTATTTTGCCGGGAACAGGCTGCGGCAGAGGTTTGCCTTCTTTGAAACATAAAATCAGTTCGGAAAGCGAAGCGGGCGCAATAATGTTTTTATTGCCCGACCAGGCGGCTTCCGGTCCCTGCCGGCGCGGGCAGACGAATCCCTGATTTTGCGCCGCCGCCGACATTGCGGCGGGCAGAACGCCGGCGACGGGAGCGATCCTGCCGTCCAGCCCCAATTCGCCCATCACGCATAAATGTTCGAATTGTTCGGCGGGAATGACGCCCATGGCGCATAACAAACCGACGGCGATGGGCAGGTCAAAATGCGATCCTTCTTTGATAACGTCGGCAGGCGCCAGATTAACGGTGATTCTTTTGGACGGCAGAGCCAGTCCGACCGAGCTCATGGCGGCGCGGACGCGTTCTTTGCTTTCGCCGACGGCTTTGTCCGGCAGCCCGACGATCGTAAAAGCCGGCAGGCCGTTGGCAATATGAACCTCCGCCGTAATGGGCAGGACGTCTATGCCTTTAAAAGCGACGGTGGAAATGCGGGCGACCATTTAAGTCACCAGCGCGGGATATTTTGATTGTCACGGTAACGCCGCGGCGGATAAGACCCCTTTTGCAGCAGATCGTCTTTCCCCGGAAAAACGGATTTGTCCGTCAATCTGACGAATCCCATTTCTTCCAGTTCGGCGGCGCAGACGGCGGCGGAAACGTATTCGTCCGATTCGCAATAGAAAACCTCGCGCGTGACGGGCTGTTGCAGGATAATTGTTTCGTTCGTGCCCGGAACAATAATCCGCGTACAGGAACAAAGACTTGCCAAAATAAAGAAAAAAGCCGTTTTTTTCATCTTTCTGCCCACATGAATCGGATAATGATTAAAAAATATTCTCATAAAATTTGATTAAGAACAAACTAACATATAATATCTTTTTGTTTAAAGCAAATCAGGAGGAGCGCCTTATATGTCCGATAATGCAAAATCCGGCCGTGCCGGCGGCTTTTTTTATACGTCCCGCTCTTATGATGAAATGATCGGCCGCGACGGTTCTTTATCAAAAGCTTATGCTTTGTACGGCAAATGGCTGAACGCTCAGCCGCCGGAAACTTTGGAACAGCGTAACAGACAGGCGGATATTCTGTTTCGCCGCATGGGGATCACCTTTGCCGTTTACGGCGAACAAACGGGTGTGGAACGCCTGATTCCTTTTGACCCGATTCCCCGGATTATCGCCAATGCCGAATGGGAAAGGCTGAACGCGGGCATCTGTCAGCGTGTCAAGGCGCTGAACCGGTTTTTGGAAGACGTATACGGCGAACGCGATATTTTAAAGGCAGGCCTGATCCCGCAGGATCTGATTTTGCAAAATTCGGAATATACGGCCGAAGTCGAAGGTTTCACGCCGCCGAATAAAGTCCATACGCATATTTCCGGCATTGATATCGTACGCGTTGATCCGGATAACTTTTTCGTGCTGGAAGACAACATGCGCTGTCCGTCCGGCGTTTCCTATATGCTGGAAGACCGCGAAGTCATGATGCGCCTGTTTCCGGATCTGTTCAAAGAATACAATGTCCTGCCGGTCAATCATTATCCGCAGGAATTAAAGAAGACTCTGGCGGCTTCCGCGCCCGAAGGCGTTGAAAACCCGCGCGCCGTCGTATTTACGCCCGGCATATACAACAGCGCCTATTTCGAACATGCTTTTCTGGCTTCCGAAATGGGGATCGAGCTGGTAACGGGGCAGGATTTGTTCGTCGATTCCGACGACTGCGTTTATATGCGCACGATTGAAGGGCCGGAAAAAGTTGACGTTATTTACCGCCGGATTGACGACCAATTCCTGGATCCCGAAGTTTTCAGAAAAGATTCTCTGCTGGGCTGTCCGGGGCTGTACCGCGCGGCAATGAAGAAAAACGTGACGCTGGTCAACGCGATCGGCAACGGTGTCGGCGACGACAAAGCCGTTTATCCTTATGTGCCGCAGATGATTGAATTTTATCTGGGCGAAAAGCCGATTTTGTCGAACGTGCCGACGTATACGCTGGCCAAACCGGACGACTGCAGGTACGTTTTGGAACATATCGGCGAACTGGTGATCAAAGAAACGCACGGTTCGGGCGGATACGGCATGCTGATCGGCCCGAAAGCGACAAAAGCCGAAATTGAAACGTTCAGGGAAAAAATCAAAGAACACCCGGATCATTACATCGCGCAGCCGACTTTGGCGCTGTCGTCATGCCCGACGCTGCAGGCCGAAGGAATCGCGCCGCGCCATGTTGACTTGCGGCCGTATGCTTTGATGCGGGATCCGGATAACGTCGTTGTTGTTCCGGGGGCTTTGACCCGCGTCGCATTGCGCGAAGGATCTTTGGTCGTCAATTCGTCGCAGGGCGGCGGGACAAAAGACACATGGGTTCTGGGCGCGTAAGGAGAAACTGACTATGTTAAGCAGAACGGCTGATAATATTTACTGGATGGCCCGAATGGTTGAACGTGCGCAGGACATCGTCCGCCTGCTGGAGGCCGCTTACCGCATGGAACAACTGCCGGGCGGCGGCGCGGGGTGGGACCCGATCCTGACAATTTCCGGGCAAATCGAAGGGTTTAAAGCGAAATATGACGTTCTGACGTCGAAAAACGTTTTGAACTTTATGATTTTTGATCTGGATAATCCGTCCAGCGTTTTTTCCTGCATCAGGGCCGGGCGGGAAAATACGCGTTCGGAACGCAGTATCCTGCCCGAAGAAATGTTTGAAAGCATCAATACGACCTGGATCGAATTGCAGGGATTGTATTTTGATTCGCTGGAACGGACGGGCTTCAGGGAATTTTTCGAATGGGTCAAGGACAGAACGGAATTATTCCGCGGCCAGACGGTTTCCATGATGGTTTATGACGACGCGTTTCAGTTCGCCAGAATGGGGACGTATATTGAACGCGCCGATTTTACCGCGCGGCTGTTGGACGTGAAATATCATATTTTGCTGCCGCCGGACGCCGCGGACAAAGGTTTGATTGATTATTATCAATGGGGCGAAATGCTGCGTTCCGTCGGGGGCTGGCATGCTTACCGCAGTATTTACAAAGAAGCGCCGGTCCCGTCAAAAATCGCGGAAATGCTGATTTTCAGTCCTGTTTTCCCGCGTTCGATGAACAGCGCTTACGGGGAAATCGTTACCAGTCTGGGGGCTTTGCGCGCCGATACGGTGTCCATGAAAATCGCGTCGCAGGAACACGCGTTTTTACATACGGGCACGCTGGCCGGAATTTTAAAAGAACGTTCTTTGCATGACTTTCTGACGGACTTTATCGGGTTTACGGCAAACCTGTCGGATCAGATCAGGTCGGATTTTATGGCCTGAAAATCCGGCCGCATGTGATTCTTTTGTTGTGCTTAAAGGGGCGGAAACATACTCCGAACAGTTTGAAAACGGTTTAAAAC
>JAJXEL010000026.1:0-5754 GCA_021639925.1 Alphaproteobacteria bacterium
CCGGAACACCGTTGACAAAAATCCGGCCGTCTTTGATTTCAACTCTGGCTACGGGAATAAAGCCGAATTCCAAATCAGAATTCCAAAACCCGAAATCTTTTTCCAAATTCAAAGAAACGGGCAGAGTCAGCGTCATCAAATCGGGCAAATTCATGGGAACGCCGCCGTTTATATCCGCCGGCGCAACACGGTTTCCCGTCGTACTTAACGTTGAATCCGTTCCCAAATCCGCCGGCGCGACGACCTGTCCCGTTACGGATACGCCGGGGACATAATCTGCGGAAGGCACGGCCAGCCTGTAGCAATCCTGAGGCGAGATTCTGATCTGAACGGGTTCTGCCCGCACAGCCGCCGGAAACAAACAAAGAAAAATCAAAATTCCGATCATTTCCGGCCCTTCCCTTTGATCAGATCCTGACCAGATGCGTTTCTACCAAAGGCCGGCGCCCGTGCGTTTCCATAACGACTTTACGCACCGCGGATTTTACGCAATCCGCGACATTCTGGTCATCAAAACGCCTGTCCGTCCCCAACAGTTCCAAAGCCTGCTTAACCGCCAAATCCATCTGTCCCATCACCGGATCCGCGCTTTCAATCAGGCCGACGGCGGAAAACTGAACGTTTCCGACAACCGTTCCCTTTTTATCCAAAACGACCGTCGCGACGACCGTTCCGTCGTCAATCATGCGGCGGCGCTGTTTTAACACGCCGGCGTTTAACGGAATAATCTGCTTTTTATCGCGCGCCAAAACGCCCGTTTTGACTTCGCCGATAATTTCCGGCTGCCGGCCGTCCAGGCGCAGAACGTCGCCGTCCTTGATAATCACGGTTTTCTTCACGCCGCAGCCGGCCGCCAAATCGGCATGCTCATACAGATGGGCCGCTTCGCCGTGAACGGGAACGGCAATCTTCGGTTTTAAAAATTCGTACAGTTTGGCAATATCTTTGCGCCCGGAATGACCGGACACATGAACCAGCGCGTCTTTGACGGTAACGATTTCAACGCCTTTGGCAATAAAGCGGTTTTGTATGTTCGCAATCGCCTGTTCGTTGCCGGGAATAACGCGCGAAGAAAAAACGACAACGTCGCCCTTGACGGGTTTAACCGCCCCCGTGCCGTAAGAAATATTCGACAGCGCCGCTTTCGGTTCCCCCTGACAGCCCGTGCATAAATAAAGAATTTCCGACGGATCGTGTTCTGCGGCTTCTTCGTCAGTCAGGAAAACGTTAACGCCTTTAAAGTACCCGGCGGCGCGTCCGGCCCCTTCGACCCGCCACAGCGACCGGCCCAAAAGACAGACCGTCCGGCCGTTTTTTTCGGCGGCTTCGGCAATGCTTTCAATCCGTCCGACATTCGACGCAAAACAAGTAACGATCAGCCGTTTTCCTTTATAAGAAGCAAACAACTCCGTCATCGCCGTTTTTACCGCGGATTCGGACGGAATGTCGCCTTCGACGAAAACATTTGTCGAATCCCCGACCAAAGCCAGGATTTTTTCTTTCTTTAACGCGCGCAGCGCTTTGTAATCGACCGGCTTTCCGATAACGGGATCTTCGTCAAAACGCCAGTCGCCCGTATGGAACACGTTGCCGTAAGGCGTTTTAATCAGCAAAGAAGAAGCTTCCGGTATCGAATGGTTAATCGAAACCAGCTCGATTTCAAACGGGGATAAATCCAGCAGATCGCCCTGTTCAAAGATACGCACGGGCACACGCCCCAGCAATCCCGCTTCGTCCAGCCGCGTTTCCAACATTTCGGCGGCAAAAGCCGAAACATAAACGGGACAGCGCAGAACAGGCCAGAACGCCGCCACCGCGCCGATATGGTCTTCGTGCGCATGCGTAACGACCAGCCCTTTTAACCGCGGGGCGATTTTTTCGGCAAACGACGGATCGGGCAGCAGCATATCAACCCCCGGCAGCCTATCACCGGCAAAACCGACGCCGCAATCCACGGCCAGCCAGTCGCCGTCGCAGGCATAAAGATAAAAATTCATGCCGATTTCGCCGACGCCGCCTAAAGGAACGAAAAACAATCCTTCGTCCGGAACGTTAATATATTCAGCTTTTTTTTCATCGGACATTTTCATTACTTTCCTGTTTGGCCGAAAAAAACGTCTCCGGCCGTAATTTTCAAAATCTCGCCTTCTTTATTTAACAAAAAGCACCCGTCCTGATCAAGACCGTAAAAAGTTCCCTTCAGCTGCCTGTCCGGCAGGTTAACCGTCACCGGTCCGCCGATTCCGCACGCTTTTTGTTTCCACACCTCTAAAACCGGTCCCGATCCCAGAGTTTGCAAACACTTTTGCCAACCGTCAAAACAGCTCAGCAAAGCTTCCAGCATCTGCGCCCTTTCGATATGAAAGCCTTCCCCGTGCAAAGAAGTGACCGGATACAACATCTGATGTTCATCAACCGGCACCAGATTGACGCCGATTCCGACAATCAGCCGGTCCACGCCGTTTGTTTCCAGTAAAATACCGGTTACTTTTTTACCGTTAATCAGCAGATCGTTCGGCCATTTGCAGCTGACCCGCAAACCGGGGCAGAGTTTTTCAATCGCCTGCGTCAAAGCCACTGCGGCGACAAAACTGTACAGCCCCGCCTGCGCCAGCCCGACCGGTTCCAAACAAAAAGAAACATATAAATTTCCGGCGGGACTGACCCAACGCCGTCCCATTCGCCCGCGCCCGCCCGTTTGTATCCGGGCGCAGACAGCCGTTTTATCAGATCCCGGCGGCAGTTTTTTAACGTCTTCGTTCGTGCTGTCCGTTTCTTCTTTTTCTATCAAAGACCAGCCTTGCGGCAGTTTTATTTCCATTTTTCCCTCTTAAAAATTCATTACGGCCGTTTGAACCGCGTCCAGCAGCGGCTGAGCCGCGACAAACGAAAAGGCCGACAAAACGGCGGACAAAACAATAACAATTTTCATCGGAACCGGAGCGAAAGAAAGCTCTTCTTTCGCCGTAACCATATACATCTGCCGGATTAATTTCAAATAAACGTACATAATCAGCAGCCCGCCCAACATCAGCAGCACGCAAAAAATCATCATGCCGCTGACGGCCGTTTCTTTAAACAGCCAAAACCGCGTCCAGAACCCGGCAAACGGCGGCGCGCCGGCCAATCCCAGAAAAATCAGCGTAAACAATCCGCCCCGTACGGGTTTTGTCTGCCCCTGCCCAGATAAAACGCGGATTTCTTCGCTCAGTTCGTCACCGATGCGCAACGATAAAACAATCGCAGACATTCCGGCCAGCATAACCAAGTCGATTGTCAGCGCGAACTGCAGAAAAACGGCGCTCCGCACAACCAAAGCCGATAAAGCGAAACCGTTTAAAACGATAACGGTATAGGCCGTCAAACGTTTAATATTCGTCTGTACGATTGCTCCGAACCCGCCGATACAGACGGACAAAACCGCCGTGACCGCCAAAACGGGCTGCCAGTAAAAAGTCAGGGAAGCGAAGGGTTCCAGCACAATTCTGGCCAAAGCGGCAATGACCGGCAGCCGGACGACCATAGCGAACAAAGCCGTTACGGGGGACGGCGCGCCTTCATACACGTCGGCCGCCCATGAATGAAACGGCGCGGCGCCGATTTTTAAAAACAGCCCGGCAGCGATAAAAGACAACCCCCACAGCAAAGCCGGCATAATCGCCTGTTTGTCCGCGGCCGCCAGCAACGCGAAATCCAACGTTCCCAGACAAGCGTACAAGACAGATACGCCGAACAGATACAACCCCGAACTTAAAAACACCATAACGACGTATTTTGTTCCCGCTTCGGTAGATCGTTCCCCCTGACGCTTATACGCCGTTAAAAACAACAACGGGAAATGCATCATTTCCAGCCCCAGGAACTGTACCAAAAAAGTCTGCGCGGAAACCGTCAGCATCATGCCGACGACGCAAAACGCCAGCAGCGGAGCAAATTCAAAACGCGAATATTTTTTATATTTCAGCCAGTCCGCACCGAACGCCAGCGCGGCCATGCTGCCGATCAGTATGATTTTTTTCAGCCAAAGGGCAAACCTGTCCAGCACAAAGCCCGTAAAACCGGCCGACAGCCCGCCGGCAGGCACGTCGGTCAGGCATAAAAGGGCAAACGCCGCAATCATTCCCGTATAAATTAACCTGTCCGCTTTTTGTTTCGCTTTGGCCGGGGCGGCGTAAACGCCGGCCGGCAAAGACAGGACCGCAAAGAAAAACAACACCGTTTCCGGCAAAACAGGCAGTATATTTTTCAACGTTTCAAACATTTTTCTTTTCCTCTACCCGCCGACGGCCTGCTGCGCCAGATCGAAAATAATTCCCGGCATCACGGACAGCACCAGAAAAATCATGCCGAAAACAACCGCCGCCGTTTTTTCCCGCCAGCTCATGTCCGGCGGCGCCAGACTGCGTTCCGGCGGTTCTCCGAACAACAGCCGCGTAAACAGCCTGAAAAACGCCGCATACAGCAAAACAACCGATAACAGCAAAAAAAACGCCGCGGCTTTGGATTGCTGAAACGCCGCGTAAAAAATCAAAAACTGCCCGGTAAAAGGCATTAACGGCGGCACCGCCAAAACGGCCAGACAAGACAGGAAAAACGTCATTCCCAAATAAGGAAACAACATCATCAGCCCTGTCGGGTTTTTAATGCCGGCGGCTCTGAACCGCGCATACAGCGCCCCCGCGGACATCAGGTAAACCGTCACGGCCAGCCCCTGCGCCACGCATAAGAACAGCAGACTTTTTAACGCGGACGGCGTAACGCAGAACAATCCGGCCCCTAAAAACCCGACCTGCGCCAAATGAGCAAAACCGGCAATTTTTTTGATTTCCACCTGTTTTAACGTAATCAAAGCGCCGTAAACCGCCGAAAAAACAGCCCAGGCCAGTAAAAAAGGCGACCATACGGACAGTATTTCCTGCGTTACGGGAAAAGCTAAGCGCAAAAAAGCATAAAAGACCAGTTTTGAAAAAATACCGCACAATAAAATCCCCGTCGGCACGGGCGCTTCCGCCTGCGCGTCGCTTAACCAGGCGTGAAACGGGAACAGCGGCGCTTTAAAAGCCAGCGCGGCCAAAAAACAAACCAGCAGAACCGATTGTTCTTTTCCCGCCAGCGCCAGCGGCGCAATATCGGCATAATCGGCGGACCCCGCTTTTTCCGACAGCCAGAACAAAGCCGGCATCAAACAGATCGCGCCCAAAAGATCCGAAAAACAAAACTTATAGGCCGTAAAAATACGTTTTTCCGTTCCCCAGACGGCCGTCATCAGGAACAACGGCAAGACCGCGGATTCCCAAAAAACGAAAAACTGAAACATATTTTGCGAACAAACCGCGATCAGCATAAAGCTTTCCGCCGTTAAAACCAGAAAAGAAAACTCGCGGACGCAAAACAGAACGTGACGCCTGATAACGCAAACCGCCAAAACGGTCAAAAAAGAAATCAGCAAAACAAAAATCATGCTCAGCGCGTCTATGCCGACCCGCCAGTCGGTCCGCACGGGACCGAATACCGTCTGCGACAGATATTTTTCCGGATCGGCCTGATAAAAAAGCGCCGAGGCCAAAGACAACAAAAACACGCACGTCGTAATCAGCAAAGCGACATGACGGCTGTTTTTGGAAACGATGCGTTCGTCTCCTCTGACAAACAACAAAAACAAAGCGCCCAGCAAAGGCAAAAACAAAACGACGGAAGGCAAAGAAAAACGGATCACGGCTGTCCTCCCGCCAGCAGGGGCAAAAGTGAAAAGAT
>JAJXEL010000026.1:5764-19254 GCA_021639925.1 Alphaproteobacteria bacterium
CCCGTCAAAGACCAGACAAGAAAATCATACGGCCTGCCGGAATGGATTTTTTGCAGATTTTCCGCTGTTTTTTTCAAAGCTCCGGGTAATTTTTCCGTCAACAGTTCCGCCGCCGCAAAACGCCATGCGAATTCAGCCATTGCCATAAACAGACGGACAAACACGGCCTGATAAAAATCGGTCAGATAGAATCCTTTCAGGCAAAAACGGTGGATTTTTTGAAAAATCCCGCCCGACGAAAGGATTGCGCCCGCCTTTTCCATTCTGGAAAAAAACCATATCCCCGCCGGCAAACCGCAGTCTCCCGCCAGCAAAGACAACAACACCCCCGCCGACAAAGCGCCGGATAAATCGGGCAGAACGGATTGTTCAAAAACCTTGTTCTGAAAAAATGACAGCAGCAGTAAAATCATCAAAGGCAGAGATTCGATTTTCGACGGCTGACGTATTTTTGCCGCGGCTGTCGGAGAAAGCTTTGATTCCGCCAAAAAGACCCGGAACAGCAGACGCGCGAAAACAAAAGCCAGAGCAAACAAATAAAACGTCAGGCCGAAACTGCCCGCCGTCATCGAACGTTCCTTTAAAACCGCATACATATCCAAAATCACCGCCGAATTGCCGATCTGCGGGAATCCGACGCAGCACACGGAAAACAGCAGCATGGACCAAAACGAAAACGGCAGGTATTTTTTCAGCCCGCCCATACGCAGCAGCTCCTCTTCCCCCTGTAAAGCCTGAATAACCGTTCCCGCGCATAAAATCAGCCCCGTCATCGGCGTAATCAAAGCGATATAAGCGCAGAATGCGGCGTCTCTGCCGATCAGGCCGAAGACCGTTAAAACAAAACCGAACTGCCCCATCAACAGCTGGCAAAGCAGCACTTTGATATTCGTCTGCGCCGCCGCCGTCAGCAATCCGCCCACGGCCGTCAATATCCCCCAGACCGCGAACACCGTCCGCACGGCCGGGCTGGCGTCCACGAACGGGAAAAAGATATACAAAACGTAAACACCCAGCCCGCCCAAAGCCGCCGGCGCGATAAAAGCCAAAGCCGGAACGGAAATCCCCGCCGTCTGGGCGATCAGAATATTCGTGCCGAACAAAAACAGTTTTGCCGAAACGCTCAACAAAAGCAAAACAGCGAAAACAACCGCTTCGTTTCCCTGAAAAGCGGACAAAGCTTCAGCGGAAAAAGAAGCGACGAAAAAACCGCCCGTTTTGCCGGCCAGCATATAAAAAGCGCAAAACAAAGGAATATCGCTTAACGTATGCCAGATCAAAAAATTCACGCCCGACTGACGCACGGCCTGCTTTTCATGAAACAACATCAGCAATAAATACGCGAACAGCACCGATAAATCCCAGCCGATAAAAAACTGGAACATATTTTTCGCGCCGATACCAACAATTAAAAACGACGTCAGCCCCAGCAAAGAAATGACAAAAGCGTTCATTTTTCCCGCCGGCAGAAAATCTTTGGCAAACAGCAGGCTCATCAACGCGGAAAAGACGATAAAAACGGCCAAAAATATTTCCGTCGTTTCCAAATGCAGCCGCCAGTCGTAAACGACGCCGTCCAAAGTCAGAAAAGGCAGCAGAAAAACGCTGTAAACTTTTCCGTGAAAAAAGTTTTTGAACGCCATGGACACAATATTTAAAAATGCCAGACCGGCCGCCGCGGTTCCCACTTCCCACGCGAAAGTGCGTTTTTTCAAAAACGCCGCCGCAAAAATATAACAAGCGGCAAAAAAGGGCAGAAGAACAGCAAAAACCATTTCCGCTTTATCCTTTCATCGTTCCGACATGATCCGCGATTAAATGATCGTGCTTTCTGAAGTAAAGCAAAAACAACGTCAGCGACGCGACCATCTGCACGCCGGTCAGGCAGGCCGTAAACAGGGAAAAAATCAATCCGGAGGCTTCGTAAAACAAAGCGCTGCCCATTGAAAAATTAAACAGCGAGCCTAAAAAAATCAGCTGTAAAGCCAATAAAACGCGCATTAAATCCCCTCTGTGACGCAAAACGCCCCACAATCCGAAAAAAACCAAAAAAGAACTGATTGTCAAAATAACCGGCACGTCAACTGTCATCAGCTTATCCTTCCTGTACTTTCTTTCCGGTCAGCAGCGCCGACAAACCAACCATGCACGACAGAATCAAAGCGGCAAAAATCAAAACGCATATCCCGTAATCCGCATACAGGATATCTCCCAGCATCGGCAAAGAAAAAACCGGCGCCGCCTTTTCGTCGGGCCATTGCGGTTTAAAAAACAGATATGCAGTCTGCAGGCACAGCAGTATAAAAAACACAAAAGAGGCCGCCGGCGCCTTTCCGGGAACAATCGTCTGCGCGCGGTGAAAATCAAAAACGATTAGCGCGAACATTAAAAACACCAGCATTGACGCCGCCGACATCGACAACAGGGCAAAGCTGACAAATTTAGCGTTCAGCCCGGCCAGAATCCCCGCCACCGCGACAACGGCCTGCACCTGACAGAACGCCGCGTACAAAATATGCTTTACGCTGACGGATAAAAACGCCGCCGTCAGCACCAGCAGGGCAAAAATATAAAATTCAACCGCGTACATTTGCATTTTCCTTTTCAAATACCAGCGCTTTTTCAGGACAGGATTCAATGCACAATCCGCATGAAACGCACCGTTCGGCGGACAGTTTAAAATCAACCGGCATACGGTCGTCCCGTATGGCCGTTTTGACCTCTATGGCGCGCGAAGGGCAGATTTTCATGCATAATTTACACCCGACGCATTTGTCCGGATCAACGGCCGGCAAACGCGGCGACACAGGGCCGGACTTTATTTTTTGGCCCGCCCCCTGCCCGACGACATAACGCAGCGGGACAACCAGGCTGCGCCGGATATCCGCGAAAAAGACGGAATGAATTTTTTTTATATTCATTTAAGCCCCCTTCTGCATAAAATACAAAATTCCCGCCGTCGCCGTCAGCCAAACCAGCGCAAAAGGCAGAAAGGTCTTAAAACACATATTCATCAGCCTGTCGGTCCGCCAGCCGGGCAGAACATACTTCATCAGCGTTAAAATAAACAGCAGCAGGCACGTTTTGAACAACAGCCATACGGCCGAGGGCAAAAAAGTCCCCCCGAACAAAGGCATCGTGCCGCCCAGAAACAAAACGCTGCCCAGCGCCGCGCATAACAGCAGCAAAATATTTTCGCATACCCGGAACAACAGATACAGGCTGCCGCCGTATTCGGCGCAAACGCCGCCGGCCAGTTCCCTTTTGGATTTCGGGGCGTCAAAAGGCGCCTGCCCCAGCATCATGGCAGCAGACAGCAGATACAGGACAAACAACGGAAAATGCGGAACGATAAACCATATTTTTCTTTGCGCCCGGACAACCGAATACAGATCGGGTGCCCCCGCCGTCATTAAAATCGTCATCACGACAACCGCCAGAACCGACTGGCAGGACAACGACTGCGCGATCATACGCACCGCCCCGAAAAAACTGAACCGCGTCGCGCTGCTCCACCCGCCGGTAATAAAAGCGTATGTTCCGCAGGACGCGGCGAACAACAGATATAACAGACTGAAATCGGGGTGCAAAAAATATTCCTGATTGACCGGCAGGAAAAAGAAGAAAAACAAAGCGAACACAAAGGCGAACAAAGGCGCCGCGACAAACAGCGTTTTCTGCGCATGTTCCGGAACGGCGGGCTGCTTTAACAGCATGACACAGGCCCGGCGCAGCAGCCCGACAACGGATCTGCCCGGCCGCATTTCAATTCTGGCGCGCAGCATTTCCTGCCCCCGGCAGACCAGCAAAGCGGCGGCCAGAATAACGGCGCAATATAAAAAAGCATGCAGCAGCATACCGCCGGCCGGCGCCAGTTCATGTAAAAAGGGCCGGATTTCCGTTTCAACCAAAGATTTAAAAAAATCATTCATTCTGACAAAGCCCTTTTCAAAACGGCGGCATATTCCGACTGGCGGCAAAGCTCGTCATCGAAAATACTGCCGCCGGCGACCAGCGGCGTTTCGCTGACCGGCCCCGGCGTTCCGAACGCGACATTGTCCGCGGCGGCAATTTCCCCGCGGTTGTAAAAAATAATGTTTTCGCCGGCCAAATAATCGCGGATATCTTCCAGATCGTCATACGGCAGCGGCGCGGTTCCCAAATGTTCGGATAAAGCCCGCAGAATTTTCCAGTCTTCGCGCGCCATGCCGAAAGGCGGCGAAACAACGGCCGTGCTTTGGGCGCGTCCTTCCGCATTCACATAAGTCGCTCTTTTTTCGGTAAAAGCCAGCGCCGGCAAAACGACGTCGGCGTCCTGCGCGGCGGCGGAAGCGTATATCCCCTGATAAACGGTAAAAGCGCCGCCCAGATCCCGGCGGGAAATGCCGTCTTCGTTTAACAGATAAACAAAATCAAATTCTCCGTTTTTGATTTTCGGCCTTAAAGGTTCCGGACTGACCAGCCCCAATTCCAACGCGCCGGCCAAAGTTGCCTTTCCGTGCAAAAAATTATATCCGTTCCAGTCGCCGCGGATCACGTTGTATTTGGCGCAAATACGGCAGACCAGATCCATTATGGCCGCGGCGTCGGCCCTTTGCAGGACGGACGGCCCGACGATAATCATCGGTTTTTCAGCGCGTTTCAGCATCAGCGCTCCGCTTCCCGTACCGTTTAAAATATCGTTCAGAACCCGCGGCGAATCCCCTAAAACGTCATAGCCCGGAACAGCGCTGCCGCCGACAAAAGCTTTGGGCATTTTATTGCCGCGCAGCAGCCAGCCGACAGCCGGCGCCAGATCACATACACGCGCGCCGATACTTAACAAAGCGTCGGCTTCTTTTATCCGCGCAAACGGCGTGTTGAACAAACGGGACTGGCGGCTGTTCAGATCAAAATACATTGTATCGTCCGGCCTGGCATCAATGGCCTTGGCTCCGGTCAGGGCAAACAAATCCTTTAAAGCCAGCATGCTTTCGCAATCGGCGAAATCCCCGATCAGCGCGGCCGTTTTTTCCGGCGGAACGGATTTGATTTTCGATGCGATCGTGACAAAAGCCTCCGTCCACGAACATTCTTTCAGCCGTCCGTCAATCCGCGCGTAAGGTCTGTCCAGACGGTTAATGCGCAGCCCGTCCAGGCAGAAACGCGCTTTATCCGAAATCAGGCCGCCGGGTTCGGCGGGCGTTACGCGGACAATTTCCCCCTGAAGCGTTTCCATTTCGACAGCGCTGCCAACGGCGTCCGTCACATCAATACTTTTTGTTTTTACCGTTTCCCACGGCCGCGTCAGCTTTTTTGCCGCGGCGTTTGTCAACGCGGCGGACGGGCACAGGTCGATCAGCGTGCCGGACAAAAGAAAAGGCGGACAGAAAACAGGCGGCGTCGTTTCATTCTGCCGCGCGACCCCTGCTTTTTTCAAAAAAGCGGCGCACCGGCCGCAGCGGATACACTTTTGCGGCGTCACGTCAATCCAGTCCAGCAGCCTGCGTTTTTTACCCGCCGCCGGAACGGATTGAATTTCCGGCTGAAAAGCAGCGCATATTTTTTGAATGTCGCAGTCCCCCGCCTTGACGCAGACGGCGCAGGCGGCCGGGTGGCCGGCAAACAGTTCCGCCGCGCGGGCGCGGACTGCCGCAACGGCTTTCGGCGTTTTGGTGAAGACTTTCATTCCTTCCGCAACCGTCGTCCGGCAAGCCAAAACAAGTTCGTCCGTCCCCGCCGTTTCAACCAGACATAAACCGCACCACCCGTTTGATTCCGGCACGCGGCTGTCGCATAAATGCGCGATTTGAATCCCGGCGGACAAAGCGGCCTGCAAAACGGAACTGCCTTCGCAGACTTCAACGGCTTTATCGTCTATCCATAAACTGATCACCGATCCGTCTCCGTCGTTATGATGTTCAAAGAGCTTACAATCGGGCGCACATCGGCCAGATCGCACCCCGCCGTCAACTTGTCCAGCGCCTGCATTACGGGAAAACCGGCCGAACGAAAATGACACCTGTACGGTTTTTCCGTCCCGTCCGACACCAAAAACACCCCGAATTCACCCAAAGGCGATTCCGTCGCCGCATAAACTTCGCCGGCGGGGATCAGCGTTCCCGCGCCGTACAATTCAAACCGGCGGCTGAGTTCCGTTAAGGAATCTTCTTCGTCCCTGAGGCTGAATTCCGGCAGAATAACGTCGCCTTCGGGCAGAATATCCAATATCTGCCGGATAATCGACATCGACTGGTAAATTTCAAAAATCCTCAGCAAATAACGCGCGTAACAATCCCCTTGCGTTTTCAGCGGCATATCGAAAGAAAGGGCGTCATAAATCTCATACGGTTCGGAAATCCTTAAATCCCACTTAACGCCGCAGGCCCGCAGGTTCACCCCCGAAAAACCGGCCGCGACGGCGTCCTGCGCTTCGATCACGCCGATTCCGACTGTCCGGGATTTAAAAATCCTGTTTTCCGTCAGCAAATCTTCGATTTCCGTCAAGACAGACGGCAGTTCCTTTGTCAGCCAGTTAAAAATCAATTCCCCGGACTGCGGCGCGATATCATGTTTTATCCCGCCCGGACGAATAAACACGCTGACCGGACAAGACCGGCAGACTTCGTCCAGTATCGCGTAAATCTGCCCGGACGCTTTGCGCGCCACCGGATAAACGATATCCGTCCCCGTATCCGCCGCCAGATTGGCCGTCGCGCGCAAATGCGATAAAATACGCCCCGTTTCAGCCAGCATAACCCGGATATAACGCGCCCGATCAGGCACGCGGACGCCCAACAGCTTTTCCGCCGCCAGCACAAAAGAATGAACGCAAGAAAACGGCGCCGGACGGTTCAGTTTATCGACAAGAACCAATCCCTGCAGCAGATTTTTCCCTTCCATCAGCTTTTCAATCCCGCGATGAGAAAACCCGATATGCGGGTCAACCCGGCGCACCGTTTCCCCGTCCAGCTGCGCGACCAGCCGGCACATACCGATTCCGGCCGCCGGCTCAGGCGCGATATTCATAAAATAGCTGTCTTCAAACATCATTATGATTCGTCCCGGTTCAAATCAACGCCGAAAGAACGAGCAGCCGTCTGATCCGGACGGGCGACAAAAACGCACTGTTCTTTCGCTTCGTCATAAACCAGCCGTTTTGTCCCCCGGGCCGGAAACGTTTTGCGCAAAGGATAAAAACCCGTTTCGTCCTGCGTCAGGAGACGGCGCAGATCAGGGTGACCTTCAAAAGAAACGCCGAACATTTCGCGGATTTCGCGTTCATACCAGACCGCGTTCGGAAAAACCGAAGCCGCAGACAAAACAGGCACGTCCTCTTCGGTTGTCAACACCAGCCGCAGACGGCGGTTCATCAAAGGACTCAGCAAATGATACGTCAAAGCAAAACAGTCCTGCCTGCCGGGATAATGCGCGCAGCAAATATCGGTCAGCTGGGAAAAACGACAGGCCGGATCGTCGCGCAGAAACTGCATGACCCGCAGCACGGCCGCCCGTAAAACACGCAAAGTCAACATACCCGACACAACAACATTTTCGGGAATATCCTGCTTGGCGAAATGCAGACAGATGAACTGGCCGAATTCTTCCTGCGTTTTATAAACCGAAATCGCCATGCTACCCTTCCCTGATTCTGCTTTGAATAATGCCGCGCAGTTTTTCGACGCCGGCGGCCATGCGGGCCGCATCGGGCGGACAGCCGGGAACAACGACATCGACCGGCAAAATATCCCCGGCGGCGCCGACCGCATAAGAATCGGCGAACAGCCCGCCGTTAATCGCGCAGTTTCCGAAAGCAATGACATATTTCGGCGCCGGCATCTGATCATAGATCCGGCGCGCGACAAAAGCCGCTTTGGCGCTTAAAGCCCCGTTGACGACCAAAACGTCGGCATGATGCGGATTAAACACGGGTTCCATGCCTGATTGATACATTTGCGCAAAACAGGAACAACACCCCGTTGAAACCGGCATGCCCGATCCCGCCTGCGCGCACACCCAGGACGCCAAAGCCCGGAAAGTCACGGCGGCAAATCCCTGTTTTTGCAGTCTGTCCAGCCAGCCGTTTTGCTTTATTTCCATTCCAGCGCCCCTTTTTTGTATTCATAAAAGTAGCCGACGACCCAAAAAATAACGACCAGCAGAGCCGTCACGCCGCCTTGTTCTTCGGACAGGCGCAGCGACATGGCCCAGGGCAGCAGCAGCAAAAATTCGGCATTAAACAAAACGAACAGCAGCGCGATAAAGGCAAAGCGGACGGGAAACCGGCTGGTTACGGAAGAAAGGATATAAAACCCGCCGGCGTATCCGTCGTTTTTAACCGTCTGCTTGCGCCGGCCGAACAGTTTAAAGCTCAGGTACGCGGCAAATTTCAAAGCTGCCGCGCTGATAATCAGGGCGGTCGTAAAAAAAATCAAAAAATAAAAATAAGCGTGCGTCATGTTTTCCATAAGATATGGTTTACAACAAACGCATTTTCAGATCAACGATCTATAGAGTTTATTGCGGCAAAGCCGGCAGATTTTCCGGCGACAGCGGCAATTTTTTAACAAAACGCACGGGGACTTCATATTCGCGCATCAATTCGCCGCCTTCAAATTCGACGATCAGAACGGATTCCGCCTTGGCCAGCGGGGCGCGGGCGTCAGGGTGAATAAAGTCCAGCGTAATCGAAAAACCGTGCTGGCGGTACAGCAAAGCATGTTTTCCGCCGTCATAAACGATTTGGGGATTATCCGGTTCGCCGGCGCGCGCGCGAATCGAAATCAACAGATCTCCCGCGCCGTTTTGCAGAATATCGTAAAAACCTTCTTGTTCAGGTCCTATTTGTTTTTCAGCCATGCTTTCCTCTTTTGGCGTTATTTCGCTTCGTCTTCACCGGCGTCCAAAGCCGCCACTATCACGGGCAGCCGAGCCGCCAGCCCGGCCGCGCGGTAAAGATTATCTTTTAATTTTTCCGCGGGCAGCTGCAAAGCGGCCTCGCGAAAATAAAACGTGATTTTTTTCATTTCGTCAAGCGCGGCGACCGCCTGCCCGGCACGGGACCCTTCCGGCGCCCGGTCCAGATCCTGCCGGTACGCATTTTTCATGAATTGTCTTAAAGACGCCTTAATGCGCGACGCGTACCCTGAAACGGCCATCTGTTTTTCGACCAGAGAATCCGGCGTTTCATCGGGCGAAAAAGCGCACTGGCTTTCCATTTGTTTCAAACAGAAAAAGATTTCGGCGATTTCTTCCGAAGACGTAACGTAATTTCCGAAATTATAAACGCGGGCTTCTTCCGACATTTTCTGTTTTCCCTGTTTTAACGAAAATCTTTCAGCCGGTTTTTTAACAAAACGCCCTGTTTTAACGCCGCCGCGACATTTTCTTGCGTCCGTTTAGGCTGTTCTTTCAGGATTTCGCAGCCGCCGCGGTCTGAAATCAGCGGCTGGCGCGTTCTGAACACGGCCATTTCTTCAGCCAGCGCTTCAACCGCCGGATAAGCCTGCTTTGACACATACGCCGACATCTGCCGGACATGGCGCGAAAAAGCGACGCCGCCGTAGACTTTATCCATGCAGCCGGTCTTATCTACAGCCAGAAAAGCGCGGTCTTTGGACTGTCCCTGCGCCTGATACAGCGGCAAAGCCAGGCCGTATCGCGCGTTTTCAGCCAAAATCCGGGGGGCGCAGTCAAAATTCTGATCCCCGCAGCGCACAATCAGCCTGCCGTCCTTTTCACCGGCGACCACCAGCTGGGTCCCGGCCTGAACTTCGACCGAAACGGCGCGTTCCGCCCCCGTCATTTTGACGGGTTTGTCTAAAATCAGCGTATCGCCTCTGCCCACTTCAAACGACTTGTCCGCCGTTCCGTAATTTTTTACGCCGGTAATCAGGCCGCCGGCAATCATTTCGCGGCGCATATACAGATTTAAATCCCGCGCCGAAGCTTCGTCCGTTCCCATAACGACATAAGACCCCGCGGGACATTCGCGTCTGTAACGGATAAAATCCTGCGTCAGGCGGGCGTAAACGGCGTTTTTGTCTTCCTGCATCTGCAGTCCCGGTTCGCCTTTGTCCCCGCCGTCCGTATACGATACGTTTATCTGCCCCGATTCGGAAAGAACATACCCCGTATAGCGCCGGCCGGCATATCCTTTCAGGGCGCGCAGAGCGTTTTCTTCGCGAATATCCATTGTCCAGCGGGCTTCCCCGGCGGTTTTCTGGCGCAAAACGACGTCAAGTTCGCACACGTCCAGCCCCAGACTGTCTTTATTTTGCAACAGCTGGTCAAATCCGTTCCCGGCCGTTTTCGGCGGAATCTGCAAATTATCGCCCATCATGAACAAACGGATCCCGCTTTTATTCGCCGCCGTCAGCAAAGCCGCCGTCTGGCGGGCACCCATCAGGCCGGCTTCGTCGATAACCAGAACGGATCCCGGCTTTACCCGGCCGGACCGCAACAGCCCGATCATATCGTCCAAAGACGGCGCGCCTTGTACTTTAGGCATATTATCCCCGATTTTTTCCGCCCCGCCGCGTATGCAGAATTCCTTCATCATATTCATATCGCCGACGATATCCGCCGCCGCTTTTTCCGACGGCGCCGCCGCATAAAAATCCGGAACCGCGCGACCGTTTTCAACCGCGTCCTTTGTCAGGGCAAACAACAATCCCTGCGCCAGCGTTGATTTGCCCGATCCCGGCGGGCCGTTGGCAATCCGCAGGTTTGCGGGTTTTAAAAAATCATCGAATACTTTTAAATATTCCGGCGGCATGTCAAAAGCGTGATTGGCCCCGATATCGATAACGCCGGCCATCAGCGCGACCGTTTGCCTGATATCGTTTAAATCGGCATACGGCTGGCCGTCCGCCGGTTTGGCGGCCATTTCGGCGGCCTGCGTGAAAATCGTTTGTTCCGCCCGGAGCAATTCGTCCGTCGTATAGCGCGTCTGCGTTCCCTGCGGCGTATCAAATTCGCGGGACACGGAATTTTTCATAACGGCGTCGGCCGTATGGGCGACAATCATGCGCCGGGCGACGGGTCCTTCGGGCAAATTGGACAAATCCGGCATGCCCGTGCGGCCGGCCGACAAAAGAGGCAGAGAATCTTCCAGCGCGGCATACAGCTGTTCTTTTGTATAAAAAGAACCGGACAGCGTCAAATCTTCCGTCGTCTGCACCGCCCATTTCGCAACGGCGGCGGCGTTTTCGCACAGCCATTTTCTGGCTTGTTTCATTTCCTCTTCTGCGCTCATTTTACCCCGTTCAAAATTCCATCGGAAAAATTTGCACATTTATATCACTCTTTTAGACAGAAAGGCAAGTTTTTTTGATAAAAACGGCGCCGAGCCCGTCCGGACGGCGCCGATCTTTTCCGGCGGCCGTTAAAAAATGAAAAAAATAAGCGGTTTTTTCATTTTTTCTTTACCTTGCTTTGTAAACTATGCTATGCAACCGCGTAGACAAATTTACTACATGAGGACCATGAAAGTGACGAAAAAAACGACTGAAAGCGCTCTGCCCGAACTGCCCAAAGTAACGGCGCAGATGATTGCCGAAAAAATTGAACGCCTGATGAAGTATACCTTGTGCAAACAAGTATGTGAAGCTTCCAAAGAAGATTTATTCACGGCTTTGGCTCTGGCCGTGCGTGAAATTGCCGTCGAAAGTATGTATGCCACGGCAAGCAGATATTCCCGCCAAAACCCCAAACGTATTTATTATTTGTCCGTCGAATATCTGCTGGGACGTTCTTTGGTAAACAATTTGGACAATCTGGGAATCCACGACCTGCTGGATCAGGTCAAGCTGGACAACCCGATTCCCCTGCGTGACGTCATCGACTGCGAATACGACCCGGCTTTGGGCAACGGCGGTCTGGGACGTCTGGCGGCCTGCTTTATCGATTCCATGGCGACCCTGGGCCTGCCCGGATACGGATACGGCCTGAATTACCAGTTCGGTTTGTTCAAACAGGTTTTTGAAAACGGTTATCAAAAAGAACTGGCGGATTCCTGGATGGAACGATCTTCCCCGTGGCAGATCGAACGCGCCGACCGCGCCTGCAACGTGCCGATTTACGGCCGCGTCGTTTATGAAGAAGTCAACGGCGAACGCCGCCCGCACTGGGTAGACACCGAAACGATCGTCGGCGTGCCGTATGATATGCCGATCGTCGGGTTCGGCGGCAAAACCGTCAACTATCTGCGTTTGTTTTCCGCCCGTTCGTCCAGCGAACTGGACATCAAAACCTTTAACGAAGGCGGCTATATCAAGGCGGTTGAAAAGAAAATCAAATCCGAAACGATTTCCAAGGTGCTTTACCCCTCCGACGCCGTCGAAGCCGGAAAAGAACTGCGTCTGGTGCAGCAATACTTCTTTGTTTCCTGCGCGATCAGCGATATTATGCGCCGTTTTCTGGAACAAAACACGGATTTGCGCGATTTCCCGAAAAAAGCCGCGATTCAGCTGAACGACACGCACCCCACTTTGGCCATTGCCGAACTGATGCGCGTCCTGATGGACATTCACGGGCTGGATTGGGATACGGCATGGGAAATCACGGAAAAGACCATGGGGTATACGAACCATACCCTGTTGCCGGAAGCTTTGGAACGCTGGTCCGTTTCTTTGCTGGAAAGGGTTGTTCCCCGTCATCTGGCGATTATTTACGATATTAACGACCGCCTGATGAAACAGGTGTCGCAGAAATATCCGGGCGATGTGGGCAAACTGTCGCGCATGTCGATTATTGAAGAAGGCGATGCGAAAAAAGTCCGCATGGGCAATCTGGCGATTGTCGGGTCTCATTCCATCAACGGGGTGGCGGCGATCCATTCCGAACTGGTTAAAAAGAATCTGGCGCCTGATTTTTATGAAATGTGGCCGGAACGTTTTAACAACAAAACGAACGGCATTACGCCGCGCCGCTGGTTGTTAAGCGCGAATCCCGAACTGGCGGATTTGATTTCGTCAAAGATCGGGCGCGAATGGATCACGCATTTGGACAGGCTGACGGAAATAGCGCCGTATGCGACAGATTCCGATTTCGTCCGTTCGTTTTTCCAGATTAAAAAATCCAACAAGGAAAAACTGGCGAAGATCATTTTGAACACAACGGGAAATGTTGTCGATACGGATTCTTTGTTCGACGTGCAGGTCAAACGCATGCACGAATACAAACGCCAGCTGTTAAACGCGCTGAACATTATTTACGATTACCTGCAAATTACGGAAGACGGCTTTTCTCTGCCTTCGCCGCGGACATTCATTCTGGGCGGCAAAGCGGCTCCGTCGTATGATTTTGCGAAACTGGTCATCAAGCTGTTTAACAACCTGTCCAAAGTAATCAACAACGACCCGCGCGTCAAAGACCAGATGAAGGTCGTCTTTATCCCCGATTACAAGGTGTCGATTGCGGAACGCGTATTTCCGGCCGCCGATGTTTCGGAACAGATTTCGACGGCGGGATTCGAAGCGTCCGGAACGGGCAACATGAAATTCATGCTC
>JAJXEL010000027.1 GCA_021639925.1 Alphaproteobacteria bacterium
TTTAATATACAAGGAAAAAACACATGAAAATGCAAGCAAACCAGATCCGTCCCGGCTGGGTGATCGAATACAATGGCAAACCGTGTATCGTAATTGATTACGAACTGGTCATTCCCGGCAAAGGAAACGCGACCATTCAGGTGAAAATGCGCGACGTTTCCACCGGCGTAAAAACGGAACAGCGCTGGCGCACTGCCGATTTCGTCGAAAAACTGATGAGCGAAGACCGCGACTGCCAGTTTTTGTTTTCCGACGGCACGGATTTGACCTTTATGATGGTTGACACTTACGACCAGTTTACCGTTTCCAAGGATTTATTGGGCGACCGCGCCGCTTATCTGCAGGATAACATGGAAGTCGTCGTCCAGTTTATCGAAGGCAATCCCGTCGGCGTCGAATTGCCGGCAAAAGTTATTCAGACGGTTGTCGAAACGGAACCCGTGATTAAAGGACAGACGGTTTCTTCTTCTTATAAACCGGCCGTTTTGGACAACGGGCTGCGCATCGGCGTTCCGCCGTTTGTCGCAACGGGCGACAAAATCGTTGTTTCCACCGTCGACAATACTTATGTCGAACGGGCAAAATAGTTAACCTGAAGAAAGGCGCAGAGTATGCCAAAACCGACAATCAGACCGACCCGTCCGTCATTCAGAAAGACAACGGTGCGCAAAGCCGTGGCAGAGCATCGGTCTGCGGAACGGAAAGTTCAGCAAAGAAAAACCGAAATAAAAGAAAGAGCCGTTTCGCTGCTTCAGAAAAAATCCGAAGAAGCGTCTCATATCCAAAGAACGGCTTTTTCCGCCAGAAAGCCGGATCCCGTCGAACAATATCGCGAATCCCGCCAGGACCGCTTTATTTCGGCGCTGTCCGCCAATCTGAACGTTATGATTCAGGCGGTGCAAAGGGCCGGCCGCGGACTGGCCCGCGATTTCGGGGAACTGGAAAAGCTGCAGGTTTCCAAAAAAGGCGCGGCCGATTTTGCTTCAACGGCGGATCTGAATTCCGAAAAGACTCTGCGCGAATACCTGCTGAAGGTACGCCCCCGCTATGGTTTCCTGCAGGAAGAAAGCGGAACGCTGGAAGGACCGGACACATCGCACCGCTGGATTGTCGATCCGCTGGACGGCACCAGCAACTTTTTGCATGCCGTTCCGCATTTTGCCATTTCTCTGGCTTTGCAGGAAGACAAGGAAATCATCGCCGGCGTTATTTACAACCCGATTACGGGCGATTTGTTTTATGCTGAAAAAGGCGGCGGCGCCTGGGCTCTGACGGCTTCCGGGTCATGCCGTCTGCATGTGTCCAACCGCAACAAATTAAACGAAGCCGTCGTCGTTACGGGGATTCCTCATCTGGGACACTCGAATCCCGACAAATTTATCCGCCAGCTGATGCCGATGATGCAAAAAACGGCCGGCGTACGCCGCATGGGTTCCGCCGCGCTGGATATGGCTTACGTCGCCGCGGGACGGTTTGAATGTTACTGGGAAGAAGACATCAAACCCTGGGACATCGCGGCAGGCCTGCTGATCGTCAAGGAAGCCGGCGGACGAATCTGCACGGTTAAGGGCGACGAAGATCCTTATACTGTTTTAAACGACGGATCTGTTGTTGCAACAAACGATTATTTGTTCAATACTTTTAAAAAGCAGATGATGGAAGCGGAAAAGGGGTAAGGAGTCAGTTCATTGAAACTATCAGCAAAAACCGTCTTTTTTTTCGCCGTCGGTTTTTTAACGGCAGAGGCGGCTTTTGCTCAAATTACGGTTGATCTGGACGTTTTGACCGAAGATTTTATTCCCAAAGACGCGGTTACTTCCGCGCCGTCAGGGCAGAAAGAAAACGTTTCTTCCCCCGTTTTAAAGGCTCCGGCCGCCAAACAGAAAAAACAGCCGCCGGCAAAAGCCAAACCGGCGGCGAAACCTGTTGTAAAGAGAGCCGCGGCACCTAAAAAACCCGTAAAACCGGCGGCGCAAAAAACGGCGGCGAAACCCGCGGAAAAATACCGGATAAAGGAATCCGCCAAAAAAGACGAACACGACCGGCTGAAACCGCGCGCGAATCCTGTACCGAAAGTTAAAATTCTGGCTTCCGACGACAGCGTCAAACCGGCCGAAGAAACAATGCCGGAAACAGTGGAAGAAACGCCGGAAATATCGGCAAAACCCAAAATATCCAAACATTTTCTGGAACAGGAACGGCTGAAAAAACAAGAATCCGAACAACCCCGGCAGCCGGAAACGGAAACGCCGCAGACCGAAGAAAAGGCTTTGCCGGTAAAGGACAGTTTTTTGACCTTAAAACCGGAAAACAGCCCGACGCTTTCAAAACCCAAAACGCTTTTGTCCGCGGCGGAACAGGAAACTCCCCGCGAACAAACGGCTTCGCAGCCCGGTCCCGTCCGGTTTTCCGTCTTTTATGTTTCGGGCAAACTGACGCCGGCCGAACGTTCCGCCATACTGGCCAAAGAAGTGCCGGCGGATTGCGCGACCAAAAAAGCCCTGGACCAGAAAAAAGAGCTGCTGCATATTTTCGTGTTTGAAAGCAAATCCAGCGCTTTGACGGACGAAATGCAGGCCGCTTTGGACAGCACGGCGGAAATGCTGAAAAAAAACCGCGGCAAACGGCTGCTTTTATATTCTTACAGCGCGGCGGACCCCGCGGAACCGGGAAAAGAAAGACAATATGCCCTGCGCCGCGCATTGATGATCCGTTCCTATTTAACGCGGAAAGGCATTCACAGCCTGCGCATTGAAATGCGTTCTTTCGGACAAAAAGGCGCCGGCGGCAAAATGCCCGACAGAACGGATATTTTGATTGAAGACAGATAAGGAAACTCTGGCATGGAATTACCGAACCGCTATGTAACGCGCATGTTTTTATTTCTGCTTTTGGTTGCCGGCGCGTGCGCGGTGCTGTTTCCTGCTTTGGAAAACGCTTTTTTGACGAATCCGGCTTTAAACGGCTTGATCGTCCTGGTTTTCCTGTTCGGCGTCGGATTGAACTTTCATTCCGTTTTCGCTTTATACCGCGAAATCAGGTGGATCAAATCCCCCGTTTTGTCGTTATCCGGCGCAGATTTGGAAAAACTGCGCCTGTTATCGCCGCTGGCGCTGGTTTTAAAGAACAATCAGGCCAAAGGAAACGCCGTTTTGTCCCCGACAATCGCTAGAACAATTTTGGATTCGGTCGGTATGCGTCTGGAAGAAAGCCGCGATATATCCAAATATCTGATCGGCTTATCCACTTTTTTGGGGCTGCTGGGCACGTTTTGGGGATTAATGGCGACAGTCGGCGCCGTCGCCGACGTTATCAGGGGGCTGAACGTTTCAGGCGAAGAAGCGACGCAGGCTTTTAACACAATAAAAAACAGCCTGGAACTGCCTTTGTCCGGCATGGGGACGGCGTTTTCGTCTTCGCTGCTGGGGTTGTCCGGCGCTTTGATCGTCGGCTTTCTGGATTTGCAGGCCGGCCGCGCGCAAAACAATTTTTATAACGGTCTGGACGAACATCTGGCTTCTTTGACGCGTTATTCTTCCGCCGTCGGCAGCCAGTCCGATGAATCCGTCACGTCAAACGGCGCTTATACGAACGCTTTGCTGGAACAGGTTGTCGAAAGTCTGGCCGATATCCGCAGCCAGCTGCAAAAAACGGAAACAAAAGCGCAGGAACGTATTCAAACGGATATGGATATGCTGCGCTTTATCAGCCGGATTGATCACAACGTCAACCAGATTGACAAACGTTCCGAAGCCCGCCAGGAAACTTTGCTGCGCGAAGTGCGGGATTCTTTTAAACTGTTGGTCCGGACGATTTCAGGGCAGGATAAATAACCGCCATGCGCCGTTTCCGAAATTCCAGCGGGTATAATTTCTGGCCCAGTTTTGTTGACGCTTTGTCAACATTGCTGATTGTCGTTTTGTTTTTTTTGCTGCTGTTCGTTCTGGCTCATTTTTTCATGGGCAGGAATTTAGACACGAAAAATACGGAAATCAGCCTGTTGAATTCACAGCTGCGGGACCTGAGTTTCGAACTGTCGGCGGAACGCGAAACCAGCCGTAATTTAACGGACCGCCTGAACATTCAGACACAGGAGGCACAAAAACTGTCAGACGAACTGACAGGCGTTAAAGACGAACAGGCCAAAGCGCTGGCGCAGATCGCCCTTTTGGAACAAGACGTCAAAGCGCTGAATCTGCGCAGACAGGAACTGGAAAAAGAAACGGCCGCAAAAAGCAAAGAGCTGAAATCCGAACGCAAAATTTCGCAGGAAGCCAAAGCGCATCTGGCGCTTTTAAACGCGCAGACGGAAAAGCTGACCAAAGAACTGTCGCGGCTGGGAAATCTGCTGGATCAGGCGGACAAAAAGGACAAAGAGCAAAAAGCACAAATCGCTGATTTGGGAAAAAAACTGAACCGCGCTTTAGCAGCCAAAGCGTCCGAACTGGCGTCATACCGTTCGGAATTTTTCGGAACGCTGCGCAAAGTGCTGCAAGACCGGGACGATATCCGAATCGAAGGCGACAGATTCGTTTTTCAGTCGGAGCTGTTTTTTAAAAGCGGTTCCGCTTTTCTGGAAGACAAAGGAAAAAAACAACTGGACGTTCTGGCAAAAACGATCAAGGAACTGCAGCGCAAAATCCCGTCGAAAATTCCGTGGGTGTTGCGTGTTGACGGCCACACGGACAACGTACCGATTCATAACGAACTGTATTCGTCGAACTGGCAGCTGTCGGCGAATCGCGCGATTGCCGTCGTCCAGTATCTGATTGACCGGGGCGTTCCCGCGCGTTATCTGGTCGCCGCCGGTTTTGGCGAATATCAGCCGATCGACCGCGGAAATACCGAAGCGGCGCGCCGTAAAAACCGCAGGATTGAATTTAAACTGACAGAACGGTAACTTTTTGCCTTTTTTTAAGGAAATACACTTGAAAAGCCGAAACTTTTAGAGTATAGAGAAAAAACTTATTGATTGTCTGGAGCTGAAGTTATGAAAAAAGATATTCATCCGAATTACCATGAAATCACCGTGGTTATGACAGACGGAACAGAATTTAAAACCCGTTCGACAATGGGCAAAGAAGGCGATACGATTCGTTTGGATATTGACCCGCTGGCTCACCCGGCATGGACAGGTGTTTACCGTTTGGTTGACAGCGGCGGCCAGCTGGCGAAATTTAACAAGCGTTTCGCGGCTTTTACGGGCAAAAAGTAAATTTTTTGCAAAAGGTTTCAAAAAACGGCTTTTGTTTGTCAAAAGCCGTTTTTTTATGAAAAAATCTTTTACGCTAACTTGTTAAAAACAGATCATATTTTTACTGTTTTTTTATAAAGCCTCTTTTAATATAAAAGAAAAGAGTTTTATGGAAAAATTCCGTGTCCGGCATCATACATTACGAAGTTTATGTTTATCAAAGCGGCGCCTGGGACCTGTTGGGCCGATATCCATCGGAACAACGGGCGAAAGCGATTGAATACGCGCGAAATATTGAAAATTCAGAACGCAAGCCGACCAAAGTCGTACGTGAAACATACGATCTGGACACGCAGACTTTTCTGGAAGCCCTGGTATACCTCAGTGAAATTCCCAAACCTCAGCCCAGGAAGTCTTCGCCTTATGAAAACAGCGTCATTCCGACGACGATCAGACGGGACAACCGGAAAAAATCCAATCTGACCGAGGGAGTGGTTATGATTTTCCTGTCCATCGTTTTTTCCATGATGGCGGCGGGCGTAATTACGGCAGTTGCTTTGCGTATCATGTCGTCGGTCGGATTTACCGCGCAGGATATTTCCGGACAGTTTGTCTTGGGAATGTTTACGTTTTTTTTCCTGGCGATTTCGATTCCGACGGCGATCAAGTGGGTCAACTGGGACAATCTGCTGGGTGAAAACGAAGACGAAACGGAAAACACGGCGCCTTTATACCCTTCGGGCAAAGACGATTATCAATATTCCAAACGCGAACTGTATGAAATCGGCAACGAAGGCAAAACCAGACCCGATTCGTTTGTTTCCAGAATCGTGCGTAAACTCTTTGACGCTTTTGACGTTCTGATGGGCAGAAAAACCCTGCAGCAACGAATAGAAGAAGCCAAAGCCGCGGCCGAAGAAGAAGAAAACAAACAGGAAGAAGCGGAAAAAGCCGCCGAAGAAGAACGCAGAAAACAGGAAGAAGAAAAAAAGGCGGCCGAACAACAACAGGAAGAACAAATCAGCGAAGAACTGCCGGAACCCGCGGAACAGCCGGTAATCCCCGCGCAGTCCGAAGATGATCATGCGGAAATTCACGCTATTTCCGAATCGCCCGGCCCCGACCATACGGTTATCCCGGCGGAACTGGAAAAAGATTATTTAAAAATGACGGCTTTCCTGTCCATTATTTTGCGGGTACTGCAGGAAAAAAATACCCTGTTAAACACCTATGCCCGTTTCGGCATCGAATTATTTTTAGCGGGCGCATGCGAACAGCTGTGCCGGCTGAAATCCCTGTCCAAGCAGCAAAACAGGGTTATGCTGTCGGCTTTACTGGAATTGTTGGGCCGCGCGCCGACGCTGGCAGAACTGTTCTATGATAAGATCGAAGAATACATGCTGGAACTTAAATATCTGCCCGTTATTGAAAACGGCGCCAAAAGCATGGATATTTACCTGAACAACAAATCGTCCCCCGAACTGATCAGCCTGATTCAGGCGACAATGACGAACTGGCTGAATCCGGGGAAAAAAGAAATGGTCACATCGGGCATACATACGATCATGTTCACGGACATTGTTTCGTCAACCCATATGACGCAAACGCTGGGCGACCGGCTGGCCCAGCAATTAATTCACCGGCATAACACGATCGTCCGCCAGGCGTTAAACACCTGCGGCGGCGAAGAAATCAAACAGACCGGCGACGGCATCATGGCGTCGTTCATGTGGGCGTCGAACGCTATTGACGCGGCGGTCGCCATTCAAAAAGCCGTCGGTGCTTACAACCGCGAATCGCCGACCGTTCCTTTAGAAGTACGAATCGGTTTAAACGCGGGCGAACCCATTGTGGAAAACAACGATCTGTTCGGCCTGACCGTTCAGATTGCCTCGCGCGTCTGCGCGGAAGCCGGCAAAAACCAGGTCTATGTTTCTTCGGTTGTGAAAGAGCTGGCCGCCGGCAAAAATTATACGTTCGCGCCGCTGGGGGAATTCAAACTGAAAGGAATCGACGCGCCCCAGACGCTTTACGAAGTCGTCTGGAACGAAGAAAAACCGAAAAAAACGGCGGACAAAAAAGATCCGGAACCGTCCAAGGAAGCTCCGAAAGAAACAGATTTTTCGGAAATCCTGCCCGAATTCTAAAGCCGTTTTTGATTTTTTCCGAAAAATGTGCTAAGCTTGATAAAAATAGGAAGAAGTCCTAAAGCATACTGATAAGAAAAGAGGATCGCGATGGCCACGACAGTTCTGAATGCAACGGCGACATCGACAAATGTCAAATCTTGGGAAAAAACGACGACGGACACGTATGCCGATTCAATCAGCACGGCGCGTGATATGGGACAGGCTCGTTTAAACTATTCGCGTTTAAACATGATAACAACGCTTTCCGAAAACGAAACGGAAGACTGGTTTTCATTTACCGTGACTTCACGCGGAAAGCTGCGTTTGACGGCTGTAAACCTGTCTGCCGCGAATGAAGAAAAGGGAAAAGACGAAACGACTGCAACCGACGAATTGGACGCGGCGGCCAATGATTTTGAAAAGGCCATCGAACAGTTTAAAGGTCAGGGGTTAAAGGTTGAAATTTATCAGTATGTCAACAACCGGCAAACGCTGATTGCGACGAATGAAGAAGGAAAAGGCGACCAAACCGAAGCATTTGAACAGTTAATGCGCGGGGAATATCAGGTTAAAAAGGGCGGCGGAAAATTTTACGTTCACGTCACGACAAAGGACGGCAACCCTGTATCGGAAGATACATTGTACGCTTTACAGGTTCAGTTGGGCGATAAATACGAACACGATTACATCACGCAGGAACAATCCATTGATCATACGCAGATGACACAAGGGGATATCGCTTTGGCAAAGGCGGAAGCCACTGTAGGATCGGTAACGGCCAGCGGAAGCGTTTTAGCGGCGCAGGGGGCATGCGATATCTTATCCGCCGGGTATACAAATTTGGCGACGTTAAGGGCAAGCAAAGACGACAGCGCCGCCAACAGGATTTTAAGCTTGCTGATCTAAAACAGGGAAAGCCCTCTGGCAACAGAGGGCTTTCCTTTTTATATCAAGATGATCCGGACCCGTTTATTGTAAAAACAGGCCAGACGAAAAATTACGTGAATACTGGGAATTTTTCCGATCTCTAACTGCATCAGTTCTGATTGTGACAGATGACAGGCTTCGGACAATTCTTCAATCGTACTGAAACCATGTTTCAGACGTTCCATTCTGAACGTTTCCGCTAAATGATATTTAAAATCTACAGGCGTGTGTTGTCTTGACATTCTTGTAACTCCTTTTCGTTTGCTGAAAAAACAAACTCACGGCCAGCGGCCGAGGCCCAACGCCCTCCCGGCGCAGCCGGCGGCTGAGGCATAACGTCCTCCGGACAGGGCACTGCCCGTGCGGGAGAAACGCCCTCCCGGCGGGGCTACTACCCGTAGGGGGCACTCCCCCAACGTCCCCCGGACAGGAGGCAGGCAACACGGGTATCGACCGTGATTTTGTTCCAAAAAAATAAACTCACCTTAAGGAGTAGTCCTTAAGGTGAGGGAGTTAGCAACTGTTGAGAATACCAGTCCGGATTATTCGACGCATACGCGCTTATCTCTCCGGCTCCCTCATAAAAGGGCGGATTATTTATTCTCAAAGGAGCTGCTACACTCCGCAACCGGCCTACCGGCTGCAGGAGCGATAATAGATTAAGTTGGTTGACGGGTAAAGATATTTGTACTAGCCGTACGGGCATTAGTTTTTTTATTCTTGCTACCGGCACGATCTAATCCCCCGCCGGGAGGGCGTTGTGCCTGTGGCGCCGCCACCCCCTACGGGTAGTAGCCCTCGCACGGGGTACTGCCGTACGGGCATTTGTTTTTTATTTTCTTGCCACTGGCACGACCTGATGTTTTCCCCCTACGGGCAGTAGTGGCGCCGCCACCCCCTACGGGTAGTAGGAGGACGTCGTGCCTGTGGCGCTGCCACCCCTGCCGGGAGGGCGTTATCCCCCTACGGCTGCTAGCCGCAGGGGCATCAGTTTTTGATTTCTGCCACCGACATGACCTGATGTTTTCCCCGCACGGGTAGTATCCCGCCGGGAGGGCGTTATCCCCGTACGGGGAGTACCGTTTTTTTCGGTTTTTTATAAAATGTTTCCTGTAACGGTAAAGACGCCCTGAATTTGCCGTCAAGACGATAATAAGCATGCCAGCAGGCCGGCGCCGTCGGAATCGCCGCCAATTCGCCGCAGCCCTTCGCACCGAAAGCCATATCGTTTTTTACTTTGGATTCACACAGGATCACCTGCATTTCCGGCGCGTCCGTCGAACGCATCAGCCCCAAAGTCCCCAGCTTTTCTTTCGGATAGCCGTTTTCCGTACGAAAATCTTCGGTTAAAGCAAAGCCCAGCCCCATAACGATGCCGCCTTCGATCTGTCCTTCGACGGCCTGAATGTTGACCGGCGTGCCGACGTCATACGCGGCGACGACTTTTTTAACTTTTCCGGTTTCGTCCAAAATAACGACCTGTACGCCGTATCCGTAGGTCACATGGCTGACGGGATTTTTTTTGTCAGATCCCAAAGCGTCCGTCGGCGGCGCATATTCCGCGAAAAATTCGCGTCCTTCCAAATCGGCCAAGGTTTTGCCGCCGTCCAATTCGGCTTTTAACAACACCGCGGCCTGTCTGGTTGCTTCGCCCGTCAAAACCGTTTGGCGCGACGCCGTTGTCGTTCCGGCGTTCGGCGTGCGTTTCGTATCGGGCGATTCATGAACAATAACCGCGGGGTTCAGGCCCGTTTGCGCGCAGACGACCGTCGCGCACATTGTCGCCAGCCCCTGCCCGATGCACGCGGCGGAAGTACGGACATGCACTTTGCCGCCTTCAACCGACAACAGGCACCGTCCGACGTCGTTCAACCCCATGCCCACGCCGGAATTTTTAAACCCGCACGCAATCCCCGCATAAGGCGAAGACTCATAAACGTCCTTAACAGCCTCCAGACATTCGGCCAGCGTCACGCTTTGATCGGCAATCTGCCCGTTCGGCAATTCCTGTCCCGGCCGGATCGCGTTTCTGTAACGGATTTCCCATGGCGAAATCCCGGCCATTTCCGCCAGCAGATTCAAATTGTTTTCCATGGCAAAGCAGCTTTGCGTCACGCCGAAACCGCGGAAAGCCCCGGCGACGACGTTATTGGTATAAACCGCCGTTCCTTCGATATCGACGTTATGATAATTATACGGTCCCGCCGCATGGGTGCAGGTACGGTGCAAAACCGGCGCCCCCAAAGACGCATAAGCCCCCGTATCAGTAAAGACTTTTCCTTTCAGCGCGGTCAGAATACCGTTTTCGTCGCAGGCCGTCGTAATTTCCAGTTCCATCGGGTGGCGTTTGGGGTGATAGTCCAGGCTTTCCTGACGGGAAAACTTAATTTTAACCGGCTTTTTCGTATACCAGGCCATCAAAGCGGCGTGATGCTGCACGCTCATATCCTCTTTGCCGCCGAAACCGCCGCCGACCAGCTGGGAATGAACATGCACCTTTTCCGGATCCAGTTTCAGCATCGCGGCAATTTCGCGCCGGTCGTCATAAACGGACTGCGACCCCGTGTAAACCAACAGGCCGTCGTCGCCTTCGGGCAGCGCGACGGCACATTCCGGTTCCATAAAAGCATGATCCTGCAGCGGCGTGGAATATTTGCGCGTTACGACATATTTTGAATTTTTAATTGCCTCATCAGCATTGCCGCGTTTTAATTCGGCCCGCGACATGACGTTGCCGTTTTCATGCAGTTTCGGCGCGTCCGGCGCCAAAGCGGCTTCTATAGTCGTTACGGCGGGCAGTTCTTCGAAATCGACTTCGACCAGGCCGACGACTTCGTCCAGCGCTTCTTTTCTGGTTACGGCCACCAAAGCGACCGCATCGCCGACATAACGGGTAATGCCGCCTTCGGCAATCATGACGTCCCAATCCGTAAAGATATGACCGTGCTTGTTAAACGGCACGTCCTTTGCGGTTAAAACGCGGACACAATCCGGGTGGGCGACGGCCTTTGAAACGTCGATTTTTTTGACCAGCGCACGGGGATATTTGGAACGCACGGCCTTGGCATACAGCATGCCGGGAAAAGACAAATCGTCGGCGTAAATGCCCGTTCCGTTGACCTTTTCCGCCGCGTCCAGACGTTTAAACCGCGCCGACATGCCCAAGGTATCGGGATCGGCCGGAACCGGTTTGTTTTCACGGAAAAATTCAGCGGCCATCAAAATGGCCTCTTCGATTTTTTTATACCCCGTACAACGGCAGATGTTGCCGCGGATCGCCTTTTTCACGTCTTCGGGCGAAGGATCCGGATTGGCGTCAATCAACGCCTTGGCGCACATGACCATGCCCGGAATGCAAAAACCGCACTGCACCGCGCCCGCTTCGCCGAAGCAGTGTTCGAACACTTCCTTTTCACGCGGCGTCAACCCTTCGACGGTAATGATCTTTTTTCCTTCAAATTTGGATACCTTCTGCACGCAGGCTTTAACGGCTTTGCCGTCGACAACGATCGTGCAGGTGCCGCAGACGCCCTGCGAACAGCCGTCCTTCGCCGCCGTTAAACGCAGATCGTCCCGCAATAAAGAAAGCAGCGTTTTATCTTCTTCCACAGTAACGGTTTTCCCGTTGACGTCCAATGTAAACAAAGAACTACCCTTTCGTCATAAAAAATGGTTTTTTTCAGTTTATTATAAGGCGGCAAATTATGCCATTATATTTTGAATAAAAAAGCGCTCTGCCGTTTTCCCGGCAGAGCGCGCGTCGTTGTAAATCAGAACCTGAAATCACGTTCGCCCCGCGCAATGTGTTCCAAATGGTCTTGGCAGACCGCGCGGACTTTGGGATTCGTAATATTGCCCAATTCACGTTGAATCAGTTCGTCCCCGACTTTTTTGGTTTCGGGGGAAGCGTAATCTTCCAAATATTCTTTTAACGTCATCAAAGCGTTCGGGTGGCAGCAGTTCAAGATCTGCTTTGACTTGCATAAATCCATGAACCTGTCGCCCGTGCGCCCCGCACGATAGCACGCCGTGCAGAAACTGGGGATATAGTTCATATCCATCAGCCATTTAATCACTTCGTCCAGCGTGCGGGTATCGGCGCGGTCAAACTGCGCCGTTTCCGTTTCGCGCACGACGTACCCGCCGACCGAAGTCGAAGACGCTCCGCTGATCTGGGAAATCCCCAGATGCAAAGCGCGTTCGCGCATACGCTGGCTTTCGCGCGTGGAAATAATCATGCCTGTATAAGGCGTCGATACGCGGATACAGGCGATAATTTTGGCAAAAATATCGTCCGGCAGAGCGTTTTTAAACGAATTGGGATCAATATCGTCCGCCGGACAAATACGCGGCACGGAAATCGTGTGCGGACCGACGCCGTGCACGGCCTCCAGATGTTCGGCGTGCATCAGCAGTCCCGCGAATTCATACGCATAGTTTTCCAACCCGTACAAAACGCCCAAGCCCACGTCGTCTATGCCGCCTTCCATCGCGCGGTCCATCGCTTCGGTATGATAGGCGTAATTGTGCTTCGGTCCCGTCGGGTGCAGCTTTTCATAAGATTCCCTGTTATACGTTTCCTGAAACAGAATATAAGTGCCGATGCCGGCGTCCTTTAACTTGCGGTAATTTTCAACCGTCGTCGCGGCAATGTTGACGTTGACGCGCCGGATCGCGCCGTTTTTGTGTTTGATCGAATAAATCGTCCGAATGCTTTCCAGAATATATTCGATCGGGTTGTTGACAGGGTCTTCGCCGGCTTCCAGCGCCAGACGCTTATGCCCCATGTCCTGCAGAGCGATCACTTCGGCTTTGATTTGTTCCTGCGTTAATTTTTTACGCGGAATATGTTTGTTTTTAACGTGATACGGGCAGTAAACGCACCCGTTGACGCAGTAATTCGACAAATACAGCGGCGCGAACAAAACAATGCGGTTGCCGTAAAAATCTTTTTTCAGCTGCTCGGCCAGTTTGAAAATCCGTTCGTTTCTGTCGGGCAGATCGCACGCCAGCAAAACGGACGCTTCGCGGTGGTCCAGCCCTTTCCATAATTTCGCCTTTTCAATAATCCGGTCGATCAGCTCTGCGTTATGTTTGTTTTTTTCCGCGTAAGCCAGCGTTTCCATAATTTCGTCATGGCTGATAAATTCTTCGGCCTTCAAAGACTTCGGATCATACATTTTTTCATCTCCTTTTGGGTCAGGACGAACCTTGCCCGTCAGCGGTTACTTTGAATAAACGGTTTTTGTCGATATGCCGTCCAGCTGTCCCAGCTTGCCCGACAGGGCGCTGATAATATCCTGCGGCGCGTCCAGCGCTACGCTGATAATGCTGATTTCCCGTTTATGATACGGAATCCCCATTCGCCCGATAATATACGCGCTGTATTCGTGCAGCAGCGTATTCAACGGCATTACGGAATCCGGATTTTCGACAACGATGCCGATTAAAGCAACTCTTGTATCCATTACATTTCCTTTTCTTATGCCGCAGGAAAACCTTTGGCGTCAGAACACGTAAACAATATAAAATCTTTATTTAAAACTGCAAATTCTTTTTCAATCATCTTGAACTATCATTTCAGGCAGGGTAGAACTGTCGTATATTATAAACAGTTTTTGGAAAGAAAATGTCTTTGAAAAAAATCTTTTGTTTTTCCGTTGCTTTGGCGTGCGGCAGCTTTGGCGCGCAGGCGGAAGAAAACGCAGCGCAGCCCGCTACGCTGAAGGCTGATTTCCGCCGCGTCGGGCTGGAATTGTCATCAACAAACGTTACTCATTCCAGAGAATACCAAAACTCCCCCGTTACACAGTTAAGCACGGACAGCCAGACCGTCGTCAAAGGCGTATTTGATTTTCTGCTGGAATACAACCGCGACAATCTGCGCTGGAACAATACGGTTTATGCCGAATACGGCGAAACAAAAGTCAAACCCGTTGACGAACCGGCGGAAACAAACGAAACGGCGGATAAAATTGTTTTTTCTTCGGATTACGCGCACAAAATGTTTAAATTTAAAACGATTGACTTCGGGCCGATGGCCGTTGCCGAATACCAAACGGAATTTACGGCAAACGACGACGCGCCCAGAACAAAAGTGCTGCGGGCCAAAGGCGGGCTGAAACTGTTCAACGGCACCGTTATCAAAGACCTGTATATCGCGGGGGTCGCCGAATACGACATGACGTACAGCAACGAACATGTCAGCAAATCGGCCGGAGAAATCGGCTGGCGGATCGAAGACAAACCCCGCGACGGCGTTCTGTTTTCCACCGACGGATATTACAGACGATACTTTTCGTTCAGCCGCTATGTCGGTACGGATCTGAAATACGATCTGAATCTGACCGCGCGCATGGACGTAAACGTTTCCGATACGTTGACGTTCGGTCCTTATTTATCATACCGTTACGCCCGTTCGCGCGAAGCCGATGTCGCCGGATCAAACTTTACAATCGGCGTTTCCTTTGCTTACAAGGATTTGTTTAACCTCAAGTAAGGATTTTGTTCATGCTGAAACATATCTTTTCCGAATTTAAAAAATTCGCCATGCGCGGCAACGTCATGGATATGGCCGTCGGTATTATTATCGGTGCCGCTTTTACGAAAATCGTCGATTCCCTGGTCAAAGACATCATGATGCCGCCTTTGGGGCTGATTTTGGGAAAAATTGATTTTGCCAATCTGTTTTTTGTTTTAAAAGACGGATCGACCGCTTCTCCCTATCCTTCTTTGGAAGCCGCCAAAGCCGCCGGCGCCGTTACGTTAAACGTCGGATTTTTCTTAAATGCCGTCATCGGCTTTATCATTGTCGCTTTCGCCGTTTTTTTGTTAATCAAAGCAATGAACACCCTGCAGGAAAAACTGGACGGCGACGCGAAAAAAGAAGAAGCCGCCGTCGAAGCGTCCGCGAAACAATGTCCGTACTGCTGTACGGAAATACCGGCCAAAGCCGTGAAATGCCCGCATTGCACGGCCGATCTGGATCAATCCCGGAAATAAGGAAAATTTGCCCGTGATCAGAATCGCCAATATCAAATTCAGACCCAAAGCCGTCCCTGAGGATTTAAAAGCTTATGTCGAAGAATTAACGGGCTTTACCGGTATCGTTTATTTCCGGATTGCCAAAAAATCCATTGACGCGCGCAAAAAGGAAAACCTGAATATCCAATACGTTTTTGACGTCATTCTGGACGGCGATGAACAACAGGCCGTCGCCGCCTGCCCGTACAAAGACGTGACGATTCTGGCCGAACCCGAACGCTGCCCCGAAATCCTCTGGCGGCCGGGGAAAGCTTTGCGCCCAGTCATTGTCGGAACGGGCCCTGCGGGGTTGATGGCCGGGCTGGCTTTGGCGCAGGCGGGGGCGAACCCGATTTTGATCGAACGCGGCAAGACCGTTTCCAAACGGCGCAAAGACGTCAATCGTTTTTGGAAGATCGGCGAATTAAACGAAAATTCAAACGTGCAGTTCGGCGAAGGCGGCGCGGGAACCTTTTCCGACGGCAAACTGACGACCGGCATAAAAAAAGACTGCTGGACGCAAAAAGTTTTGGAAGAATTCGTCGCCGCCGGAGCGCCCGAAGAAATCATGTATCTGGGCAAACCGCATATCGGAACGGACAAGCTGTCTTATATGGTCGGCAATCTGCGGCGAAAAATTTTATCTTTGGGCGGCGAATACCGTTTTGAAACGCGTCTGACCGATCTTATTGTCAAAGACGGGAAACTGGCCGGCGTCAAGGTTGTTACCGCTGACGGCGAAACGGAAGAAATCGCGGCCGACAGAGTTATTCTGGCCGTCGGGCACAGTGCGCGCGATACTTTTGAAATGCTGTATGACAGAGGCGTTCAGATGATTCAAAAGCCTTTTGCCGTCGGCGCCAGAATCGAACACCCTCAAAAATTCATTAACAAAAGCCAATACGGCGTCGTCAAGCCGCGCCGGATTCTGGGGGCGGCCGATTACAAACTGGCCGTTCATATGGATAACGGCCGTTCGCTTTATACTTTTTGCATGTGCCCCGGCGGGACGGTCGTCGCCGCGGCGTCTGAAGCCGGACGGCTGGTCACCAACGGCATGAGCGAATATGCGCGCGACAAAGACAACGCCAACAGCGCTTTGCTGGTGGACGTTACCCCCGCCGATTTCGGATCGGATCACCCTTTGGCCGGCGTAGAGTTTCAACGCAGAATCGAAGAAAACGCTTTTAAAGCCGGCGGCGGATTGTTCCGCGCACCCGTCCAACGGGTCGTTGATTTTCTGCGCGACAAAGAAACGACTAAATTCGGCGAAGTCGCGCCGTCTTACCTGCCCGGCGTGGAAATGGCGGACATGCGCGCCGTTCTGCCGGATTTCGTTATCGAAACAATGAAAGCGGGCTTTAAAAAACTGGACCGGAAAATCCGCGCTTTTTCGGCTCATGACGCTATATTAACGGCGGCGGAAACCAGAACGTCGTCGCCCGTCCGCATGATCCGCAGCCCCGATACGCTGCAAAGCGTCAGCATTGAAGGACTGTACCCCTGCGGCGAAGGCGCCGGATACGCCGGCGGCATTATGTCGGCGGCCGTTGACGGGTTAAAATGCGCGTATAAAATCCTGAACGCGGCGGAATAAACCGCGCGGCATAAAAAACGCGGGTTGCTTTCGAATATATAAAGGGATATCCTACCTACCCGTTTGTTTTAAGGAGCTTTGCCATGAAAGAATTCCAAAAATCTTCCCGTTTAAACGGCGTACACTATGAAATCCGCGGCCCCGTATTAAAAGCCGCCAACCAGCTGGAAGAAGCCGGATATAAAATTCTGAAATTAAACATCGGCAACCCGGCGGTATTTGATCTGAACGCCCCCGAAGAAATCATCAAAGACGTTATCTTAAATCTGCCTTTCGCAGACGGATATTCCGATTCCAAAGGGATTTTTCCCGCGCGCAAAGCGGTTATGCATTATTGCCAGCAAAAACACATTGAAGGCGTGCAGATCAATGACATTTATCTGGGCAACGGCGTTTCCGATCTGATCATGCTCAGCATGGAAGCCTTTTTGGACAACGGCGACGAAATTCTGGTGCCGTCCCCCGATTATCCGTTATGGACGGCCGCAATCTGTCTGGCCGGCGGCAAACCCGTGCATTACCTGTGCGACGAAGAATCCGACTGGTATCCCGACCTGGCCGATATCGAAAGCAAAATTACGCCGAAAACCAAAGGCATTGTGGTGATCAATCCCAACAACCCGACCGGCGCCGTTTATCCCAAAGAAATTCTGGAAAAAATCGCCGCTTTGGCCGAACGGCACAAGCTGGCCGTTTTCTGCGACGAAATCTATGATAAAATTTTATATGACGGGGCGGAACATATCTCTTTGGCGTCTTTGATCAAGGATACTTTCTGCATTACCTATAACGGCATTTCCAAAAATTACCGATCCTGCGGTTTCCGCGCCGCCTGGATGATTTTAAGCGGCAATAAAAAAATGGCCGCGGATTACATTGACGGATTGGACCTGTTGGCGAACATGCGTCTGTGTTCAAACGTGCCGGGGCAATACGCGATTCAAACCGCGCTGGGCGGATATCAAAGCATCAACGATCTGGTCAAACCGGGCGGGCGGTTATATGAACAAAGAACGCTGTGCCATAAATTGTTAAACGACATTGAAGGGATTTCCTGCGTCAAAGCGATGGGATCGCTGTATATGTTCCCCAAAATCAACACCAAAAAATTCAATATTTACGACGACCAGAAATTCATATTGGACCTGTTGATGGACAAACGGATTCTGCTGGTAAACGGAACAGGCTTCAACTGGGAAAAACCGGATCATTTCCGTGTGGTTTTCCTGCCCAGAACAGACGATTTGGAAAAAGCTTTGAAACGGCTGAAGGACTTTCTGGCCGTCTACAGACAGGAATAAAAAATTAAAACGCTTCCGTCTGCCGGAAGCGTTTTATTTATAATCTGTTTTCCAAAAACCGGTCTAAATCAAACGTTTTTAAACGGATCAAAAAACGCCAGGCGGAATAATCCGGCACAACGGCCAGGTTTTCACAGTCCCAAAACAAATCCATCGTTCTGAATCCCGCGCGGTCCGCCATACCGACGGGAATTTTCTTTTCGATATAATAGGCCAGGCTTTTGTTAAAATAATGGTTGATCTGAATTTCGGGATCCCGCAGTTTTTCAGATCCGTACATAAACAAATGCGGATACTGCGGGCAGACGCGCCCGAAAAATTTCAGCCGGCAGGAATGAAGAAAATTTTCCGAAGCCAGCCAATTTCTAAAACGGGTATTGAAAAACATTTTCGGCGAAGTATGCTTTTCCTGCGCCAGAAAAAACTGTTCAACGACCGGCTTTTCTTTATCTTCCTTTAACAGACCGGAAGACGAAAACATTTTCCAAAAACACATGACGCAGGGAAACTTTGCGAATTGTTTCAGCCAGTCCGGAATGTTTGTAAATTTTAACGGCGTGACAAATTCGTCCAGGTCAATAAAACCGATCCAGCTGCTGTCGTCGCCGAAACGCTTCAAACAATCGTTATAGGCCGGAATCTGACCGGCCGGCATATCCCATTGAATTAAAGTCACCAGCTGACGTTGTATATAGGGTTTCAATACCTTTTCATAATTATCGTCAGAATAGTTGTTGTATAAATAAAAATGATCAACGCCGACAATTAAATGATAATCAATCCACTCTTTTAAATACTTCGCTTCATTTTTAAAAATAGCGCAGACAGAAACATAATACTTTTTCTGTTCTTCTTTATTACGGAAAAACAAACGAATAAAACAATTATTACACAGCAGGCGCAGATATTTTATAAACCTGAATTTCATTTTTATCCCCCTAAAAACTAGAGAAAAATAATACCGCACGTCGGTCAAATGT
>JAJXEL010000168.1 GCA_021639925.1 Alphaproteobacteria bacterium
GCAATACTTCTTTTTTTATGGAGGGTATCGTTATGATTAAAAGCCTTTTTTTTATTTTTTGCTGCATAATGCCCTGTGCGGCAGAAGCAGGAGAAATACTAAACGTTCAAGACGGTTTTAAAATCGCTAAAGCCGTCAAACTGGGCAGAGGAAACGCCTATTCCGTTTCTAGTGCTTCAACGGTCAATACGGGCGCAGGCGGAAATCAAATTAAAAACTGCCCGTCAAACTGCGCCGATTGTGATAATTCTACCAGCTGCAACGAATGCAAGTCCGGATACGGCAAGGCCAGGTCCGGAGCATGTGTCGCCTGTCCAAGCCAATGCAGTCAGTGTATATACAATGCCAGTGTTGGAGAAATGACTTGCAGCGGCGGTTGCATTTCCGGATATCACTTGGAATATAACTCTACGGGAACATATTCCGAATGTTGTCCGACGGGAAAAATATTAAGTGACGACCGTCTCTGTGTTCCGGAAACATGCGAAGCCGGGACTTACCGCAGCAGCGGTTCCAATCTGTGCGAATCCTGTGCAGCAGGAACATATTCAACGGGATCCAACGCCGCCTCCTGCAAAGCTTGTTCCACACTTTATGTCGGCTCAAATAAAACCTGTACGGCTTGTTCCGCCCAAGGAAGCTGCTATTCTTCCCAAACGATATCATGCAGCGCAGGATATTACCTCAGCAGCGGCTCAAACTGCGTTGCCTGTGCAGCAGGAACGTATTCCTATGGCGAAACAGCTACTTCCTGTTCCAGCTGCAGTGATTTGTTCGTCGGCAGCAACAGCGGTATGAGGTTTACATGTCTGTCATGCTCAACTACCGGAACGTGCCTGACTTGCGGATATAACGGATCTTCCTCGGGATACGAAATGTCTAACGGCAAATGCGAATATGTCGGATCTAACTCCGGATCTAACTCTGGATCTACTACTACCAGAACCTGCGCTTCTGAGTATTCTTTAAAACCAAAAACTTGCGAAACATCTCAGGGAGTTATATACTGTTGCCCCAATTCGCAAGATTGCGATCTTTCTGGTGTACCTCAAGGTTGCACAAAATTATGGTAAAAAAACAAGGCGGGAAATTCCCGCCTTGTTTTTATGACTAAAAGGGCAAATCCTTTGTCCGACAGGCGTGAAACAAATCAAATTCCGGACGGTAAGTGTGGGAACTGACCTCCAGTAATCCCAGCAAAGAATGGAACAGATGATCATGGGCATATGATTTTTGTTCCGCTTCTTTTTTCAAACACTGGTAATCAATATGGTCTTCCTTTTTCATAACGTCCGACATCCACATAATCATCGGGACTTCCTTTTGTTCTTTCGGCGCAATCTGGTACGGAAAACCATGCAGATAAATATTGTTTTCTCCCAGGGATTCTCCATGGTCGGAAACATAAACCAAGCCGGATTCGTAATCGGGATACTGTTTTAACAATTCTATTGCCTGATTTACGATATAATCCGTATAAACAATCGTATTGTCATACGTATTCAAAATAGATTCCCGGGAACAGTTCTGAATATCGGCCGTATCGCAGGTCGGTTTGAAAACCCGGAATCTTTCGGGATAACGGTTGAAATAAGTCGGGCCGTGGCTGCCCATCGTATGCAAAACTATAACCGTGTCCGTTGTAATATGATCCAGTTTGTTTTTTAATTCCTCCAACATCACTTCGTCGTGGCAATAATCCTTAAAACAATATTTCGGATTATTCAGGCGGATCATATCCTTAACCTCGACACGATCACAAACGCCCTTGCAGCCGTTATCATTTTCCAGCCATAAAATATCGTATCCGCCGCGTTTCAACAAATCCAACAGGTTTTCCGTATACTTCGCGTCCGCGACGTCAAAATCCGACCGGGCCAAATGGGAAAACATGCACGGCACCGATACCGCCGTTGCCGTTCCGCAGGACGCGACGTCACGAAACGCGGCGATATCCTGCTTTGACAACAACGGATTTGTCTGCCTGTCATAACCATACAAAGAAAAATTGGCCGCCCGCGCCGTTTCCCCCAGCACAAAAACCAAAACTGTTTTATGATTATCCGGAAAAGGAACTATTTTTACCTGTTCGTCCAAGGTTACAAACTGGCGCCTGGCCGCAGCCTGGCGCTGAAAATAACGGACCGTGGCATAGACGTAATTGACCGTATTCACCAGCTTTCTGACTTCCCGGTTGTTACGGCCGTAAGCCGCGTATTCTTTATAAGACGTCGCGGCAAAACAACAAACAATCCCCAATCCGGCCAACACATGCAGCCCGCGGCTGAATAATTCCCGTTTAAACGATTTAAACCTGATCGTGGAAAACAAAACGATTCCCGCCGGAACAATCCCCGTCAAAAACACCTGCACTATTCCCGGAAACGTCACCAAATCCAAAGCTTCGCGCGTGTTGGTTTCAAAAGCATTCCGGATCATATCGCTGTCAATAAATATGCCGTAGCTGCTCATCAGGTAATTGGCAATGCTTGAACCGATCAGAAAAAAAATCAAAACAGGCTTTGCTATATACGGCACGACGATCAGGTTAAAAATAATATACAGCAAAACAAACATAACGACAGGAACGGAAATAATAAAAATCACAGCCCCGAAACTGTCAACTTCAACTGTTCTGAAAACAAAGCGCCAAAAACTTATATTCAGAACAAAAGCAAAATATGCCGTTATTCCTAAAATAAACGCCGTACTGGAAAATGATAAGCGTTCCCGAAACTTGTTCCAATATTTAAACATCTTGTTTTCTCCGTGTTTTTTTTAAGGAAACAAAACATACATCTTTCTTTTACGAATCAAAGTATGATTTTTAAATTTACCTTCTTGTTTTCGCAACAAAAAAACGGTTTCACCTTATCCGGTGGAACCGCTTCTTTGTTTCAATCTTTTATCTGCCCCGCACAGCTTTAACAGTCAACAAAGCAGAAGCCTTTGCTGCTGTTTTTTGCTGCGTCGGCTTGATATCGGAAACGATCGCCTGCTTTAATTTTTTCAGCCCGAACTGAATCTGCTTTAACTCCCGGTATTTTTCAACAGACAGCGCTTCTTCAGCCGTCTGCGAAGTCACCATACGCCTGACAGCGACTTTCATCAGCTGCTTGGCGGCAACGACGCCGGCAACGATCTTTCCGGCTGTATCGTTAACGACCGAAACAGCTAGACCCGCCACAACAGACGGTACGGCAACAGACAGCGTTTCCGCAACCAGCCGCGCAGTCTGCGCTGTTTTTTTGCCTGATTCATTCGCGACCTTATGTATATGCCCTGACAATTTATCCGCACTTAACCGCGCGTTTAACTTTGTCCTTAGATCAAAGCCGCGCATTTCCTGTTCTACTTTTTTCGACGTCTTATCTATTGTTTCGCGGCTGATCTTGTCTGCAAAAGCAAATGTCGCAAACCGAGGTTCTTCGTCTTCCTTACCGTTAATTCTGCCCATGGAATAGAGCAAATATTTTTTCAAGTCCTGCTGCTCTCCGACTTCTTTGGCATTTCCTTCAGGCTTGTCTAATCCATTCCATAACAATGTCAGCGACATACACACCTCTTCCATTC
>JAJXEL010000028.1 GCA_021639925.1 Alphaproteobacteria bacterium
GTTATAAAAAAAGCCTTCGCATAGCGAAGGCTTTTTTACAACTAAAATTATTACCAGCCAAATCCACTGCGTTTGGAATATTTTGACGTTTTAGTACGTACGCGGGCGACTTCTTCGCCGCTTTCAATTTCCGTAATGCGCAGGTTGACCGTGTATTCCTTGATCGTTTTGCCGTTCAGCGTTTTCGGATTCATGCGGACCGCGCCGAAAATCAATACTTCCGCGCCCGTAGCCTTTCCGACCTTTTTAATATCGGCAGCCTTTACCATGCCGTCGCTTTGATACTGCAATTCTTTCAGGATCTTGTCGCGGGCTTTGGCGTCAATCAGCACGTAATCGCCCGAAGCCGAAAATTCGTTTAACAGTTCGTCATTCAGATCTTCGATCGGGAAATAAGCTTCCGACGTTTCGTTTTGGACTTCGGCAATGAATAAACGCGGCCGGTGCCCCAGCTGTGCCAGATAGCGTTGATAGCCGCGATGGCTGTCTAATTGTTTGATGACGTCCTTAACGGCGATTTCCGTATCCGTCAGCAGCCATTCGTCGGTGATGCTCATCGCTTTTTCATCACCTTCCGCCGTTGATAAACGTTCGGCTTTAAAACCGGCGCAGCCCTGAATTAACAGGACGGAACCTAAAGCCAGTGCAAAAAAAGTTTTTTTCATGTCAGCGTTCCTCAGTTTTTAGAAATTCAGATTTAAAACATTTTCGTTCAGATAAGCTTTCAATGAGTCCAAAGCATTTGAAAACGCCTGTCTTTCATTTCGGCCGGTTTCCGTTAACGTCGTTGCCAGAACGTCAATGGTTTTTCCTTTTTTATCCGGCGCTTTCATTGTGAAATGATAGGCGTATTTTACGAATCCTTCGATGTTGGAATATTGTTTTTCCGGCTGAAAGGAAATCGTTACCCGGGGTGTCTGCGCGTCGGGTTCGTCGGCAAACGTGTAACCGTTTTCCTTTAATACGCCGCGCACGACCTGATCAAAGGCTTTATCCGGTTTTCCGGCAACGCTTAGGAAAATATGACGTTTGCCGATACGGGCTTTTTTGTTGCCGTATACCTGTTCATAAGTGACTTCTTCGATTACCGGAGATCCGGTCAGAACAATATAACGCTGGTTTAATCCGCGTCTTTGTTCATACAGTTTTTCCAGACGGACGGCCGCCGCCGGGGAATCCTCCTGCAGCAGAGCCGTCATTTTTTGATCTAAATCGTCAATTTCTTCTTGTGTAATGCGCGCGGCGACAGGCTTGTTTAACACGGCCAGAGCATAAATGTCCGTCGGTGTGTCAAAAGTTTCTTTGATTTCAACGGCATTAAGCAGAACGTCCGAAGATTCGGAAACGTAATCCCTGATTTTGGACGTTGTTTCGTCATCATTTTGATTCAACGCGGATTCAAACGATGATTTTATCCGGGCTTCGAAAACTTTCGCCAGCCCGCTGCGGGCGTCCGCTTTGGCGCCGTTCAGCCCTGATCCGACGCCGACGGCGCACAATTCTTCTTTGGCGCAGACGGCATACGGGTTGTTAATCCATGCGGGCTTTTCTTTGCCGGATTTGGCTTGAACCGGCCATGCGGCGGCAAAAAACAGCGCCGTCAGAAATATCCGTTTTATCATCAGCCTGTCCTTTCAAAAGGTTATTCCGCAGCGTTTAATTCCGTCATATAGGAATCGACCGCTTCCGTCATGGCTTTTTTATCTGCGCCCTTCAAGTGCTTGACGGTTTTTTCCTTATAGGCGTTCAGCGCTTCTGCCAAAGCGGTTTTTTTGATTTTCACGACAACGTCGCATTTATAGGCCGTATAGTCTTTTTCCGCGCCTTTTTCTTTTTTATAAGCGCGTTTTTCCCAGTATTTGTCGGCAACGGCGACGCCGTGCAGATTAACCTGGATATTTTGTTCCAGCGTTTCTTTCAATTTACTGTCGGCCGTATCGTCCTGCGATTTGTTGATTTCTTCAAACCGGCTCATCAGTTCCTGGGCGATTTCGGACGCGACTTTCTGCGTTGCGCGCGTTTCGGCTGATTTTAAGCATAAACGCTGGTTGACGTTTTGCGCGTCGCTGACAAAATAACGGTTCAGCTTCGCTTCGGAAGAAGAATCGATTTTGTGCGCTTTGGACTGCACGGTCCAGGACGGTTTGGAACTTTCCGACGCGTCGGTAACGTCGTAATCGGGTGTAAATCCGGCGCAGGCTGCCAACAGGCTGAACACGGAAGCGGTGATTAAATATTTTTTCATGGCTTTTTTCTCCTTAAACGAGGGGTGGTAATTATTTTCATCTGTTCGGTATATTCAGATCAATCAAGACCGGGCGAGACTTATCAACGGTAAAAGAAAAAGTTTTTAACTTTTGACCGTTTGATCGTATTTCGCCGTTATACGATCCTTTTTTTAAAAACAAAGACTGCTGGAATATGGCGTCGGGCAACAGTCCCCAGTAACGGACGTCCGCATATTCGGACGCTTCGATTAATTTTGACGACGCGGCGAATGCCGCGTAAGCCGCCAACCATTTAAACGCGTCGTTCGGGTCGTATACGGCGCAGGCGGAAACGGCGGCGGCGGTGTATTTCGCCGTCAGACGCGCGCTTTTTTCCGCAATCAATGCGCCGCGTTTGTTCTTATATTCCCGATAGGCCGTTTCGGAAACGGGCGCTGTTAAAACCATAGGCTTTGAAGCCGCCTTTTTCCCTTCCGGCGTCGTGATGACAACCTGATAATCTCCGGTCTGTCCGGGGGCGGATACCGCCGGTATTTCAAAGGAAATCCGCTGGCCGGGCAGAATATTGCCCAGACAGGAAACAAAGTTGTCTTTGCTGCCGGAAAACAAAAAAGCGCTCAGCGGGATTTGAATATTAACCTTTTCAGGGATTTTCGGTGTGATCAGTCCGGTTTTTAAAACAATTTTGACATTTTCTTTTTTATCCGGTCCGGCATACAGGTCTTTTCCTTTGGCCGAAGCGTATTGTTTCAGCCGTTCGCCGTGTTTCGTCTGATAGGACGGGTAATCCGCGTAGGCCGTATCCAGCAGTTTCTGCGCGTCTTTGTACAGTTGCCTGGCGATCTGCCTGTCGCCGGAAGAACCGTAAATGTCATGAATTTCTGCGCCCCATGTTTTCGCCAGCATATCTTGTTTAAAGTCTTCTTTGCTCGTGCTTTCATTGGTAAACGTCGTCAACAGACTGTTCCAGTCCAGAACAGCCGCCCGCGCCGCATTGAAATGAAGCCGCTTTTCGGATTCGGAAAGTTCTTTGCGTTCAACGATACGGGGTTCGCCGTCTTCCCGCGCCGTATAGGATTCGTAAAACCCCTGTTCATATAACTTGTAATGGGTCAGGGATTGATAAAAACGCAGCAGCGACAGTTCGTATTTTTCTCCGGCATACGGCGCCAGCCCGTCACCGGCAATCTGCGCGGCAACGGATTTTGAAATGCTTTTTGTATACAGCTTTTTAGATAATTCCTGCGCTTTGTCAAAATTCTGCAAAGCCTGGTAATATTCCCCGTTTAAATAATGAAGCGCGCCGATTTCCAAATAACGCGCCAGCAAAGACGGTTCGTCCGCATAGAAATCTTTTTTTTCGGCCAGCTGCCGGGCTTCCGCCAGGTTTCCCTGCCTGACCAGTTCGATAATCCGCGCATGCTCGCGCCCTGTATGGCCGCAGGCTGTCACACAGAACAAAATCAGGAAAACAGCCTTTTTATACATGGACAAATCCTTTAAACGAACAATGGCTTATACTAAAAGATTAACCTGCCGAAAACAAGACCGGAGTTTAAAAATCCGTTAGCGCCGCCAGTTCCGCCCGCAGTTCGTCAATGCCCTTTTTTGTCATGGAACTGGTCGGAAACAAAACCGGATAGGCAGCCGTGTGCTTGCTGATCGTTTCCAGCGTTTTTGCTTCGACGGCTTTCAGGGCGGCTGGCGAAATTTTATCCGTTTTGGTCAGGACAACCTGATAAACGACGGCCGCTTTATCCAAAACGGCCATGGTTTCCTGATCCGCCTTTTTTATGCCGTGGCGGCTGTCAACCAACAGGCATACGCGGCGCAGGTTAGGGCGGCCTTTTAAATAAAGGATAACCAGTTCCTGCCATTCCCGGACGGTTGTGACGGGCGCTTTGGCAAAACCGTACCCCGGCATATCGACCAGACGCAGATATCCGCCCAGATCGAAAAAATTCAGCTGTTGTGTCCGCCCCGGCGTATTTGACGTACGGGCCAGCGTTTTTCGTCCCGTCAGCGCATTAATCAGGCTGGATTTGCCGACATTTGACGTTCCCGTAAAAGCGATTTCGGGTTCTTTGCCGCCCGGCAGCTGCGCCAGCGAAGCGACGCTGAGCATGAAAGTACATTCTTTAGAAAACAGCAGACGGCCTTTTTCGATCCGCTCCGCCTGCTGTTTTTCCGTCAGATTTTCCATCAGGCTTTTCCTTTTTTGCCTTTAAATTTCAAGGCATATTGCTGGGCGATTGACAAAATATTGCTCCATGTCCAGTAAATGACCAGACCGGAAGCCAAATGCCCCAGCAAGAATGTCATCATCAAAGGCATCATCGTCAGAATCATATTCTGCGTTTTGTCCGCCACTTTCGGATTCATCTGTTGCTGCAGCCACATTGTCAATCCCATTAAGACGGGCCATACGCCGATGTTTAACGCGTTCGGGATCGGCCAGTTCAGCAGCCCGAACAAGGTAAAGACAGAACTGGGATCCGGCGCCGACAGGTCATGAATCCAGCCGTAAAACGGCGCCTGGCGCAGTTCCAAAGAAATATACAACACTTTATACAGCGAGAAAAATACCGGAATCTGAATCAACATCGGCAGGCACCCCGCCGCGGGATTGATGTTATTCGCGCGATACAGTTCCATCATTTCCTGATTAAAACGAAGCTTATCGTCTCCGCATCGTTCGCGCAGTTTTTCCAGCTTGGGCTGTAAATCTTTCATCTTTGCCATATTTTCAAACGATTTATTGGCAATCGGGAACATCGCCAGACGCAGCAGAAAAGCGAAGAATAAAATCGCTAGTCCCATATTGCCGAACAAAGAATAAAACCAGCTGAGGATAAAGAAGAAAGGCTTCGTCAGGAAATAATACCACCCGAAATCAACCGTCAGGTCAAAACGTTTGATGCCCAGATCTTTTTCATAAGCGTCAATCAGCTTCAATTCTTTTGCGCCGGCGAAAATGCGTCCCGTTGTCTGAACGGCGTCTCCCGGTTCAATGATCGTCGGCGGCATCAGGTAATCGGCCTGATAATGCTTGCCTGCCGTCGTGTCCTGTTCGCTGAATTTTACGGTTACGTTCGGGGTGTTTTGGTCGAAAGCCAGCACGGCCATCCAGTATTTGTCCGTAATGCCTGCCCAACCGCCCGTTGTTTTAAACGAAGCCTGTTCTTCTTTGTCCATTTTGGCATAAGCAAATTCTTTTAACGAACCGTCCAGATAACCGACCAGGCCTTCTAAAACGGCGCCGCGCTGCGATGCCGGCACGTTTGTCCGGCCGACCAGGCCGTAATTGAACAGGGTCACAATTTTCGAACCGTAGTTTTCGATTCTGTCCGAAACGGTAAACATGTAATTGTCGTCAACGGAAATCTGGCGGATAAATTTCAGTCCGGTTTTGTTGTCCCAGGTCAACGTCAACGGCTTTTCCGGGGTTAATTCCGTATCGTTTGTCTGCCACGGCGTTTCGGCGTTCGGCAAGGCCAGTCCGTCGGTAGATACCCAGCCGAATTCGGCGAAAAACGGATAAGCCGTGCCGACAGGGGATAGCAAAGTGATATACGGACTGTCCGGCGCCAGCGTTTCGCGGTATTTGGTCAGCAGCAGGTTATCCAGCCGGGCGCCTTTTAAACGCAGGGAACCGGTCAAAGACGGCGTTTTAATCGCAATATGGCGGTATTCGTCTACGGCCTGTTTGCGCGTTAATGCCGCCGGCGCATGTTTCTGCCCGCTGACGGCGTTCGGCGCCGGCGCGAAAGATTGTTCCGCATTCGCCGCCGCGGTCAAAGCCGATGCCTGCGGAGATACGCCCGGAACGGACGGCTGAGGCCGCGCCGCCGGAACCGGCTGCCGCGCCGGGGGAAAAACGGCGTCGATCATAAACAGAAAAACAGCCGAAAAAATAACGGCCAAAATTAAATTGCGCTTTTCTAAATTGTTTTTTTCCATCAGTTCACCTGTGTTTACGATTTTTCGGGTTCGGGCACGGGATCGCTCCCTTGTCCGCCCCAGGGATTGCAGCGTAAAATTCGTTTTATTGTCAGCCACGATCCTTTCAGGGCGCCGAAACGTTCCAAAGCCTGGATTCCGTAAACGGAACATGACGGCGTAAAACGGCATCTGCCAGGCAGAAAGTGCGATATCTTATCCTGATACAAACGGATAAGCCAGACTAAAAAACGGGTCGGCATGTTAATTTTTTTTTGCGTTTGTTCGCTTTGCGCCGCGGGCTGTATTCCGGGAACGGCCGGCGTATTTTCAATTTCCTGTGTCCGGGAGGCCGGAACAGAAGAATCCGGGCCGTCATAGCACATATTGAATACGCCGGAAAACAGGACGGCGGCAAACAAAGCGAACGATACGGCATACAGCGTCCGCCGGCTTTTTATCGGTATTTTTTTTGTTTTTTCGGTTTTCGGCGGCACGGGATCGTATCCCGATCCGCCGAACGGCTGGCAGCGCAGAATACGCCGGATCGTCAGCCATGATCCCTTCAGGGCTCCGTGAACGCGCAGAGCTTCCAGCGCATAGGCGGAACACGTCGGCGTAAAGCGGCAGCAGCCCGGTTTCAGCGGAGAAAGAAATTTTCTGTAAAACAAAACGACCCCGGTCAGCATTCTGGCCGCCAAAGACGGGCGGTCTGAATTATTCTGCCGGTTTTCCGGTGTCTGTCGGGGTGCCATTGATTTCCTGTTTAATTTCTCTTAACGCGTACTTCAGCTCTTTGTATAGCTTTTTATACGCCATGTCTATAGTCGTATAGCGCGCGATAATAACATAATCATAGCCTGCGACGGCTTCAAGGGGCAGCAAAGCGGCGCACAAAGCCCTTAACCGGCGTTTCGCCCTGTTCCGGCAGACGGCGTTGCCGATTTTTTTTGACGCCGTGTAACCGATTCGAAAAACGGGCGGATTAAAAAAACGCCGCGTTTTGGCCGCCTGTAAAACAAGACCGGACCTCACAGCTTTATACCCGTTGCGGGTAACGTGAAGAAAATCCGGTCTTTTTTTTATCAGTATCAACTTGTCTGACATACCCGCATAGTCCCGCGGGAAAAATTACACGGCCAAACGCTTGCGGCCTTTGCGGCGGCGATTGTTTAAAACCTTGCGTCCGCCGACTGTTGCCATGCGGGTACGAAACCCATGACGGCGAGTCCGGACTATTTTGCTGGGTTGATATGTACGTTTCATGGACAACTCCGTTCTTAATCAAAATCGAGTACCCTCATATACCCTTTCCATTTATAAGAGTCAAGAAGGGTTTGCTTTTTTTATAAAATTTTTAACAATGTTTCCGGATAAAAGCGCAGACGTCGCCGCAGACTTTATGTTCCAATCCGAAATGGACGCTGTCGGCCTGCGTTAATTCGACGGGCATGCGCAGTTCTTTTAACAGGCTGCGGGAAAAATAATCGACCGTGTTGGGAAAAATTTCGTCTTGTCTGCCGCGCGCCAGCAAAACAGGGATCGGCGGTACGGACAGATTTCTCAGCCTGTCCGCGCCGATAATCCCCGAACCGATGGAAATCAGCCCGCCCGGAAAATCGCCGCCGCCGCGCAGTTCATTGCGAAACAGCGCCATTTCAAACGCCGTCATGCCGCCTTGCGAAATGCCGGCCAAAAAGCAATCGGACAAAAGCAGGCCGTATCCGGTCAGGCGGTTTAAGACAAAACGGTTCAACAAAGCGGCCGTTTTTTGCATTTCTTTGACGATCCGTTTCATCAGTTTTTGTTTTTCCGGCGGCGCGTAATACGGCATAAAAGAACACAAATATCCGTCAAATTCGGATTCCTGCAAAGGCCACCATTGGCGGCGGTGCGGATCATCGCCGGGAGGAACCGATTCTGTGCCGTTCGGGACAAATACGGCGGCCTGCGGGCAGGCGTCGGCCAGTTTTAACGCAAATTCCATGTTGGATTCGGCGTCGCCCTGATACCCGTGCAGCAGAACGATCATTTTTTGAACCGGGCGGCCGGCCGGTTCTGTTCCCAGTCCGGTCAGTCCGTCTTTTTCCCAGAAAAAAATCTGTCTTTCCATTTTTATTGTTTTCCGTTTGCAGTTGCTTTTAAAACGCCGTCAGCTGATTTCTTGACTTCCCGCCCGCGTTTTGAGTATGCTTGAACAAGCGAAAAAGGAAAAAATCATGACGGCAGTCTCTTCGCGGCTGGAAGATTACCTGGAGGCTTTGTTCCACCTGGAAACAACCGGCAGCAAACAAACAGTAACAGCTTTGGCTGAAAATTTAAAGCTGACAAAAGGCACCATTGCGACCGTAATCAAAAAAATGGCGGAACAGGAACTGGTCTGGCATGAATCTTACGGCGCAATCCGCCTGACGCCGAAGGGCCGCCGGATCGGCTGGCAGGTTTATATGAAACACGAACGCCTGACGTCTTTTTTTCGCGATTTCCTGGGACAGGACGCCGCGCGTTCCGAAGAAATCGCCTGCCTGATCGAACATCATCTGGACGGCGCCGCGGCGAACAGGTTCTTTAATCTGGTTGATTTTTTACAAGAAGCGCAGGCCGATCAAAAAGAATGGACGCGGGAATTGTTTTTGTCTTTGAATCACGCGGGGCGGCTGCCTGCGCCGCTGACTGTTGGAACCGTTGAACGCGGGCGGGTCTGCCGTTTGTCCGGCGGCGCGGAAATCAATCAAAGGCTGGCCGCTGGCGGAATTGTTCCGGACTGCCGCCTGGACTCGGTTGTTTTCAACGGGCAAAACGGTCAATATGTTGTCGAAACAAACGGACGGACGACGGCTTTGGATCCCGCCGACGCCGCGACGGTCTGGATTGTTTGACGTTCGTTATTTTTTCGTATTTTTTTTCTTTCCGGCCGCCGGCGTTTTTTTCGCCGGTTCTTTCTTCACGGTCGTTTTTTCCCGGGGAACCGACAAAAACGGCAGCAAAGCGGAAACTGTTTCTTCCGGCATTTGGTACAGCCATCTGGCATGGCGTTTTTCCTGTTCGGTCGCTTCCGCCTTTACTTCCGCGTCCGCGTTGTTTGCGGCCGTAAACGAAACGGCGGCAAACGGCTTGGATTCTATCAGATAGAAAAAGAGGTAAATATTCAATCCGTCAAACGTTTCGATAAAAGCCGAAGAAAACGGCGTTTCTTCAGCGAGGTTTTTCGGACGCGCGGCGACGTCTTCAAAGTCAAAGGCCGTCAGCGCGTTTTCCATTTTTTCAATAAAATTTGCGGAAATAATAAAGTAGCCGTCCGATAAAAACGAAGGCTGCATTGCCATTGCCGGCGCTGTGCGTTTGTAAACGGCTTCGCGCGTTTTTGTTCCGTCCACAATGGTTATGGAAGACGTTCTGCCCTTGACCAGCGGCAGCAAACGTACGGACAACCATGAACGCATATCTCCCGTAACGTCGACATTGCCCCGGACCAGCCAGGATTGCGGATCGTCCGGAAAACGAACAAAGTATCCCTGTCCGTTCCAAGAAATGCCGTTCGTCCGTTTGCCGACCAACAGCCGGGTCAGCGGATTGCCTTCGTTTGTCAGCAAAGTAACCAGATAAGATCCGGATTTTTCATTCATGTTGTCTTCGACCCGCAGATCGGGATAAAACTCGGGCAGAGCCGTTTTCGGTTCTATTTTTTCCAAACCGGCCAGTCCGATCAGGATATTTCTGATTCTTTCCCTGTCGGCGGGATAACCGTCGGCTTCGACCAAAGTCCAGCTGCCTTCGCCGTCGCGCTGAAAAGTCATTGTTTTGCCGCCGTGTTCAATGGAAACAGCTTCGATGTCATTGATTTTTTCCATTAATCCGGGGATCAGCGGCCGGCCGAAAAAAGTACCGGCGGAATATTCCGGCGTTAAAATCCAGACACTTAACGCCGCCGCGAAAGCAATAACCGCAGCTGCCAGGAGTTTATAAAAAGAACGCGGGTGCATGTTTTTCTCCCTTACCTTGCCTGCGACCGTCTGGCCCGTCTGCGCCAGGCGACAAATAAAGCGGTAATAACCAGCAGCGCCGGAACAAAAACGACGTTTAATAAAATCACTGTCGACTGCAGGGCTAAAATATCCCGGCTGAGGATATTTTGAACGGAGCGCAGCGCCGCGCGCAGCGTGATGATTCGTTCCTGCAGCGCCTGGATTTCGGTTTTGTCTTCGCGTGACAACAGCTCGCTGTTTTCGCCGGAAGACCGCCGTGTCAATTCTTTTAACCGAAGCTGCGCCGTCTGCAGTTCGCCGAACAACAAAGCCTCCTGTTCGCGGTATTGTCTGCCCGCGTTCAGGGCAAGATTTTCAATGACTGTAAAGGGGCGGCGCCATTCGGCCTTTGAACGCAGATCGATCAAAGAAGCCGCGCCGCTGAGGTTATCCAGCGCGTTGACAATCAGATCGGCGTTGCCCGCAAAAGGATACAGCTGTTCGACGCCCAGCATATTTGATTTTGTCGTCCAGAACTTATCGGCCAGAAAATCGCTGTCGCCGATTAAGATAATGTTGACGGGCGCTTCTGCTTTTTCAATATGCGCTTCCGGCCTTTGCTTTAAAAAATTGCGTGTCGGCGCTTTATCAAAAGCGCTGTCGGGCGTTCCTTTAATCCGCAGCCCCAGAATCATATTTTTCCCGCCGGGCGTAAAATTGCGCAGCATGGCGGCCGGATCCGGCGTTAATCCCTGAATGGTTTGCAGCAGTTCCGATTCTTTTGATGAAAAAATCAATGGCGTCACTGTCAGATGGTCTGTTTTCTTAATGACGTTGAACGAACCCGCGTAAGCCAGATTAACCGTGCTGATCGCGCTGGTGACGGGATCTTCGGGACTGAGGTAGTTTTCATTGACGGCCAGCCAGGGCGGAAATTTTGTCTGCATTGACTTGCCGTCTTCGCTATGGGCCACGGTGCGCGCCAGCGTCGTATCGGCGACAAAGTGCGACGGATCAAAGGAAATTCCCCAGTTTGTCAGCAGCTTGTCTATATCCGGCCGGATTGAATAGGGGACCTCGCCCAAAGCGACTTCCGTTTCCGAAAACGGGTCAATCAAAACCAGCATATTGCCGCCGCGCATAATATACTGGTCAATGGCATATAATGTTTCTTCGTTAAATTTTTTGGGATTGACCAGCATTAAAACGTCAATGTCCGGCGGAATATCCAGCGTCTGGCGGGAAATGAAACGGACGTTGAAAATATCGCGCACGACATTCATCACCGCCCAGCGCGGGTGGTATTTCGGATACATCAGCTGCGGTTCGCCGCGCCCGTCGATCGGCAGCGTGCTGATAATGCCGATCGTCGGCCGTTTCGCGCGTGTCAAGTCGGTTAAATACTTTGTAATGTCATATTCCAAAAAACGTTCCCGGGACGGATCCAGCAGAGCAATCGTTCTTCTGCGGTCGGACGAATTGGAAATGGTCAGCCCCATATAAACGTATTCGGACGAATTGCCGACGGGAATGCCTTTCAAACCATAGCTCAGGGCTTCGTCCTCTTTTCCGGAAAACGGTTCGGGATCAATGATTTCCAGCTTTATTTTGCCGTCGGACGCCGAAGCGTACTGTTCCAGCAGTTCGATGACGCGGACGGCATAAGTCGCGTGAATCTGCGACACTTTCGCCAGTTTGCCGGATAAGTAAAAACGAATGGTAATCGGTTCCCGGATCTGGCCGATTGCGCGCAAAGATCCTTCGGACAGCGAATACAGTTTCGCCTGCGTCAAATCCAGGCGGTAGCTTTTTAATGTAAACGCGGCGATAACGTTGATGCTGAAAAACAGGATAACGGCCAGGATCAACCCCAAAACGCCTAACGTGCTTCTGTCAAGATCGGCTATTTTTTTCATTGTCAGACCGCCTTTTTGTGGTCAAGCACAATCACTGTCGCAAACAGGAATACGCCTGAAAAAGAAATAAAGAACAACAAATCGCGCACGTCCAGCACGCCGCGGGTCAGGGAAAGAAAATGGATCAGGAAACCGAACGATTGAAACAGTTTCATAACCTTTTCGGTGGCGACGCCGGAAAACAGATTAATCAGGGCATCGGATCCCAGAAAAGTCAGCATCAGGCACGCCATCATGGCCGAAACAAAAGCGATAATCTGGCTTTTGGTGCAGGCGGAAACGCATGAACCGACGGACAGAAACGTGCCCGCGATTAAAAAGCTGGCCAGATAGCTCATTAAAATAACGCCGTTGTCCGGGGTTCCCAGATAATTGACGGTCAGCCACATCGGCAGCGTTAAAAACAGCGCGACGCCGACAAAAGCCCAGGCCGCAAAGAATTTTCCCAAAACCAGTTCACCGGTTGAAACGGGCAGAGTCATCAGCATTTCGATTGTTCCGCTGCGGCGTTCTTCGGCCCACATGCGCATGGAAACGGCGGGGATCAAAAACACGTACAGCCAGGGGTGAAACAGGAAAAAAGACTGAAGATCAGCCTGTCCGCGTCCGAAAAAATCGCCGGCATAAAAGGTCAAAAGGCCGGATAAAGAAACAAAAATCATCAGAAAAATCCAGGCTACCGGCGTGGTAAAGTAGCTGGCAAATTCACGTTTTGTCAAAACAAATAAAGCTTTCATGCGTTTGGATCTTTCAGTTCCCGGTCGGGGGAGGTAAAGGCGTAAAAGACTTCTTCCAGCCGTCCTTTTTCAACGAACATGTCCAGGATTTTTATATCCTGGCGGCGCAAAGCTTCGACCACGTCGGCCGTGACGGATTCCCGTTCTTTGGGGATTAAGGTAAACAGGTACGCTTCATCGGATTCCTGTTTGACGTCCGTTACCGTGATCTGCGGCATTTCATTAAAAACGGTCTGCGCCCGTTCGCGCTGGTAAGAAGGAATTAAAACGAACAGAGTCTGATGCGTTTCCGACAGACTGATTAAAGCGCGCGGCGTATCGTCCAGGACGATTTTTCCTTTGTCAATAATGACGGCGCGCGAACACATGGCTTCGACTTCTTCCAGCACATGCGTGGAAATAATAATGGATTTGTCTTTTTGCAAATCGCGGATCAACATTCTGATTTCGCGTTTCTGGTTGGGATCCAGCCCTTCGGTCGGTTCGTCCAAAATCAAAACGGCCGGATCGTGCACCAGCGCCTGCGCCAGGCCGACGCGGCGCTTATAGCCCTTCGACAGCGTTTCGATCGGCTGGTATAAAACGTTGGACAGCGAAATGCCGGCAACGACTTTTTCAACGGCTTTTTCCTTTGCCGAACCGAATAATCCCCGCGCTTCGGCAATAAAGTTTAAAAACGACAAAACGGTCATGTCGTTATAAGAAGACGCGACTTCCGGCATATAACCGATATGGCGTTTGACTTCGACCGGGTTTTCGGCAACGTCGTAACCGCAGACCGTAATCTTTCCGGAACTGGGCGTTAAAAAACCGGAAATCATGCGCATCGTCGTCGTTTTTCCCGCACCGTTCGGCCCCAGGAACCCTAAAACCTGCCCTTTGGGAACCGTCATTGACAAGTTGTCAACGGCGACGAAAGAACCGAATTTCCGCGTGACGTTTTCCAGTGTAATCATTGATGATCCCGAAAAAATAAAAAACCTTTTTACAGAGTATAACTGCTTTTTTAAAAACTCAAGCCTTTCTGCCGGGGTCGGGAAATAAAAACGTTTGACTCGATTTAAATACATTGGTTAGTATTGCTGCGGATACCGTTTTCTAAGATTGAACGGTGTCTTGTCGGGTCCGTTGCCGCCTGCGGAAATGGGTTTCGCAGGGCCGATGCCGCCATAACCGAACATAAAGGAAAGCAAATGAAAAAAGGATTTCTTTTTTCTGCTTCAATCTTAGCCTTGGGCGTCAGTCCGTCTTTTGCGCAGACCGCAGGGTCTGTTTCAAAGGCTGCCGCGCCGCAGGCTGTTGATCAGGCAGAAATTAATCAAGACTCAAACAATAATATTTTCAGACTGGGCGAAATTGCCGTTTCCGTTGTTGACGATACGACGCAGGTCGGATCGCGCACAACCGTAACGGCCGAAGAAATTTCCGCCTATACGGATTCAAACACGTTGGAAAAGGCGTTGAACCTGCTGCCGTCCGTGACGGAAACGCAGGTCGGGCGCAGAAATGAAAAATCCGTTTCAATCCGCGGGTTTGAAATGCGGCAGATTGCCGTCATGATTGACGGCGTGCAATCCGCCATGCCGTATGACTATTATCCCGATTTGCAAACATATACGACGGGATCTTTGTCGGAAATTCAGGTATCCAAAGGCTTAAGCTCCGTTCTGGCCGGGCCGAATACGATGGGCGGGATCATCAATATGGTCACGAAACGCCCCGAAAAGAAAATCGAAGGAAATTTGACCGTGACGGCCAAATTCGGCAATTCGGGCGCTTATAACGGAATCCTGACGTCCGGCAACGTCGGCACGAATCAGGGGAACTGGTATTTGCAGGCCGGCGCGACCTATAACGACATCAACCGCTGGTCGGTTTCGGATAATTATTCGCTGGCGCAGAATACGGGAGATCATTTTTTTCAAAACAAAAAAGACTATTATTTCCCTTTAATTAATGAAAACGGAGGATTCCGCGACGGATCTTCTTCCCGGGCCGAAGCCGCCAATATCAAACTGGGCTTTACGCCGAACGAAACCGACGAATACGTAATTGCCTATAATTATTCCAATATGGAATACGATATTCCTGTTTATGCAGGGCAATCTTATACATCTATGGTGGGATCTAAACCGACTGATGATGAAAAATCGGCCTATCAGCTGACAAAGCCGTTCTATCGCTCTTATCCTTATTACAGAAAACAGACGGTTTATTCTTTGACGAATACGGCGCTGGGCGATACGGGATATGTTAAAACGCGTTTGTTCTACGATACGTTTAAAAACCGTATGGACAGCGTTGAGTTTGCAAATGCGGATTTGACCGAAATGCGCGATGAAAGCGGTTTTCCGTCTTTCTTTAACGATTACGACTTTGGCGGCAGCGTGGAAACAGGCGCGGACCTGATTCAAGACAATACGACGAAAATTGCTTTCCATTACCGCAAAGACGTTCACCGTTCCAAAGATTTAGGGGACGAAGAATGGTCGCGCGTCGCTGACGACACGTATTCGGTCGCTTTGGAAAACACATGGCATGCCAATGACAAAACGGACGTGATCATCGGCGCGTCTTATGACTGGCTGCGTGTATCAACAGTAAAAAATGTTGAAGATCATAATGATGATCCGATAACGGATTATGCCGTAAATGACGATTCCTTTAACCCGATGGCGGCTGTGCGTTATCGTTACAGTGACGATGGCGCCGTTTATGCCGGCGTGGCGCAGAAATCGCGCTTTGCCACGCAAAAATCGCGTTTCGGCACCAGAACGGGAAACGGGACGGGGATTCCCAATCCGGATTTAAAGGCTGAAAAAGCCGTCAATTATGAAATCGGCGTATCCGATACGATCGGCAACGTGACGTTTGACGCCGCTGCGTTTTATACCGACGTGCGCGACACCAATCTGGAAGTCGTTGTCGAACAGGGCGGCAATGCTTATTACCAGACGCAGAACTTCGGCAAATCGCGCGTTTACGGATTTGAGCTGGCTTCCGTAATCAATATGGCGGATTCTTTTGATTTAGGGCTGGCCTATACGTATATGGAAAAAGAACTGCGCAGTTCGATTGCCAAAGCCGAAGATTTGAAACCGACAAACGTTCCTAAGCATAAACTGACGGTTTACGGGGATTGGCGTGTCGCCGAAGGGCTGAATATTATTCCGAAAGTGGAAGCCTATTCATCGCGTTATTCGACGCTGGGCGGCAACAATATGGTCAACGGCGCCGTCAGAACGTCAGGCAAGCCCGGAACGGGCGTCGGCATGCGTGACGGGACGAAAATCGGCGGCTTTGCCACGGCGGGGCTGAAAATCAAGTACCAGCCGTTTGACGCTCTTGAAATTTCCGCCGGCGTCGACAATATCTTTGACAAGAACTATCAGTTGGCCGAAGGCTATCCGGAAGAAGGACGCAACTATTTCCTGACGCTGACGACCAGGTTTTAAAAGGTAAGAATACTTGAAACAAAAAAGGGAAAATCTTTGTCTGTTTTTGGGGACGGGATTTTCCCTTTTTTTACATGCCGGCCTGATTTTTTTATTGTTTTTGCAGTTGCGCAATGCGCCCGAACCGGGGGGAAGTGGGCTGTTAATGGACGCTTTTCTGATATCTGGCGGGGACGGTTTTTATCAAAAAGGGGTGCCGTGGGGCGATTTTGATTTTAAGCCGGGCAAAAAGGGGGCTCCGGCTGTTGAAGAAAAAATAACTCAACCCGAGGAAAGCGTTGCGGAAAAGCCGGTTCCGGAAGTAAAAAAAGCCGCGGAAAAAAAATCAGAAACCGTGTTGGCCGCGCCTGTCGGAAAAAAGACGGTTCCGGCAGCCAAAAAGCAAAAAAAGTCTGCCGCCCCGAAAAAAAAGCCCGCCCGGACCGCCGCCGTATCTGCGAAAAAAACGGTTTCCGGCGGGCAGAACGGATCCGGGACGCAGCCTTATGGCGGCGTTGTCGGCGATGCGCCGGGGTTCGGCGCCGGACGGGGGACCGGGATCGGCGTCGGATCGGGCAGGGGCGTCGGCGATATCAAAGCCGCCCGCTATTTCGTTCGTCTGCGCCGTTTGTTTCAAAGACGGCTAAAGTATCCCGAAGAGCTTGAAAATCAAAAAATTTCCGGCCGCGCCGTCGTGCGTTTTCGTGTCCGAAAGGACGGTCGGCTTGATTTGGATTCGGTTACTTTGGCGGAAACTTCCGGACATGAAATTCTGGACAGACAGGCGTTAAAAACGATTTCGCAGGCCGTACGGCTGCCCGCGCCGCCCTATGGAGAAATGATAATCGAAATCCCGATTGTGTTTCGGGTCTATCATTAACGGATTTTTTCGGTTATGATGCCGGAAACAACAGGGAATTTTGACCCGATGAAACGGATCTTTTTCATTTTTTGCGCGTTTTGTTTTTCTTTCCCCCTCAAAGCGGAAGACGGTCTGGCTTCGCATCAGGCGGTATACGATATCGCTTTGGCTTCCACCGCGGGCGGGGCGGCCAGCGTCGTCAACGCCAAAGGAAAAATGTTTTATAAGATTCAAAAAGTCTGCGGCCAATGGCAGACGGAATCCGTTTTTTCTTTGGATATCGGATATGAACTGTCCGGGCCGGATACGACGAACTGGAAACAGACGACGCGTGAAAGCGCCGACGGGTGCCTGTTTGATTTTGAAGTTTTTGTCCGGGAAAAAGGCGAAGACCGTAAAGATTTGGCGGGTTCGGCCGTTTGTCAAAACGGTAAAAAGGTGCTGCGTCTGACTTTTCCCGTCCGGTCCGAAGCGGTTTTTCCGAAAAATGTCGTTTTTCCCGTGCAGCAGACAATCCGTTTGTTAAAGGCCGCCCGTTTAGGCAAAAAAAACGTTTCGGCATATGTTTATGACGGCACGCGGCCGGAAGCTTTGTATTCCGTGAACGCGGCGGTTTCCGCGCCCGAACAAATGCTTTCAGAAAAAATCGGCGGGGACGCGGATCTGGTCGCGGGGAAAAAAGCGTGGCGTTTCGATACGGCTTTTTTCGAAGAATTTTCCGCCGGAAACCTGCCGGACGGCGTGCCGTCGTATGAAGTGTCCCTTTATTATTATGAAAACGGCGTCAGCGATAAAATCGTACAGGATTTCGGAACGCACCGGCTGTTATCCACATTGACGGAACTGCGCCGTCTGCCCGATCTGCCGTGTCAATAAAAAACAAAAGGCAGGCTTTGACAACGGCCGGCGGCATGGTATATCTTAGTTACAAATAACCTGTTTTGCGGAGACGCTCTTTGAACAACGAAATTCCCTATATCGCCGGACTGCGCAGCATCGCTGCGTCTTATGATGCGTTTATCGTTGATTTGTGGGGCGTCGTTTATGAAGAACAAAGACTCTGTTTCGGTGTGTTTAACGCGCTCAGCCAGCTTAGCGACGAAGGCAAAAAAGTTATTTTTCTTTCCAATTCGCCGTATCGTTCCGCGGATATGATTAAAACGCTGGAACGCATGGGGGTAAAACGGTATCTGTATTACGGGGTTTTAACGGCGGGGGAAATTATCTATCACGAACTGCGCCGGCGGGTCGATCCGTTCTTTGCCAATCTGGGGCGCAAGTGTTTCCATTTGGGGCCGGAACAGTTTTGGCAGCCTTATGCCGATTTGGGATATGTGCCCGTTCCGAATATTGACGAAGCCGATTTTATTTTTGTAACGGGTACTTTCGGCACGCAGGATTCTCTGGAAAAATACGATCCTTTTTTCAAAGTCTGTCTGTCGCGGCGTTTGCCGATGGTTTGCGCCTGTCCGGATTCCTTTATTTTAAAGGACGGCGTTCCTTATATGGCGGCCGGTGCGTTGGCGGCGCAGTACCAGAAAATCGGCGGATCCGTTTTTTGGCGCGGCAAGCCTGATCCGTCGGTGTTTGCCTATTGTGTCGAGGGACTGGAAACGGAAAAATACCGTGTCGCCGTTGTCGGCGACGGGGTGCAGACCGATATTCGCGGCGCGAATTTGGCCGGTTTGGACGCTTTGTTTGTTGCCGGCGGCATTCATGCCAAAGAGCTGGGAGTCAGCCGCGGGCAGCAGCCGGATCCCGAACGTGTGCGTTCTCTCTTAGCGCAAAATGAATGTTCGGCTCGTGCTGTTTTGCCCGCCTTTATCTGGTAAAAACTACTGCCCGTAGGGGGAAAACGCCCTCCCGGCGGGGCACTCCCCGTGCGGGGGAAACATCAGGTCGTGCCAGTGGCAAGAATAAAAAACTAATGCCCCTGCGGCTAGCAGCCGTACGGCCAGTACCCCGTACGGCTAGTACCCGAGGAATTGTTCATTTAA
>JAJXEL010000169.1 GCA_021639925.1 Alphaproteobacteria bacterium
GACCTTATCCGTTAAGCCGTCTGAAGTCCAAAAGAAATGGTATCTGATCGATGCCGAAGATTTGGTCTTGGGACGTTTGGCCAGCATTGTCGCCAAAATTTTGCGCGGCAAGCATAAAACCTGTTTTACGCCGCATGTTGACTGTGGTGATTACGTTATTATCATCAACGCCGAAAAGGTGCATCTGACCGGTAAAAAGCTGGAAGACAAAGTCTATTACCGTCACACGGGCCACCCCGGCGGGATCAAGGGCGTTACGGCCGGTAAAGTAATCGCCGGCGAACACCCCGAACGCGTTATTATCAAGGCTGTCGAACGCATGATTACGCGTAATCCGCTGGGCCGCAAGCAGATGACAAATCTGCGTGTTTATGCCGGTCCCGAACACCCGCATGCCGCCCAGAATCCGGAAGTTCTGGACGTTGCCGCTTTGAACCCGAAAAACAAGAGGAATTAATCCATGGCTGGTTTAGAAGATTTGAAAAAAGAAATGGAAACGGCCGCCGTTGTTGAACCGGTTGTTGTTCGTGAACCGAAAAAGGACAAATTCGGCCGCGCCTATGCGACGGGCCGCCGTAAAGACGCCAGCGCCCGCGTTTGGATTAAACTGGGATCGGGCAAAATGACGATTAACGGCGTTGATATTGAAAAGTATTTTACGCGTCCGGTTTTGCGTATGATTATCAATCAGCCGTTCGAAGTCACCAACCGCGTCGGCCAGTTTGACGTTGTTGTAACGGTTACGGGCGGCGGTTTGTCCGGTCAGGCCGGCGCTGTCCGCCACGGATTAAGCCGTTGCTTGGACAATTTCGAACCGGAACTGCACACCGCGTTGAAACGCGCCGGTTTCCTGACCCGCGACCCGCGTGTTGTTGAACGTAAGAAATATGGTAAAGCCAAGGCTCGCCGCAGCTACCAATTCTCCAAACGTTAAAATTTACATCTGGAAATTTCAAAAGAGGAAGTTCGCGCTTCCTCTTTTTTCTGTTTAAATATCCCGAGGAAAAAAGATGTCAATCGAACGCGTCAGAATATATTTTAAAAAATCAGGTTTGGAAAACAGAATACTGGAATTTTCCGTTTCCAGCGCAACGGTTGAATTAGCGGCGCGGGCGCTGGATTGTGATCCCGGCCGGATTGCCAAAACATTGTCTTTTGATTGCAACGGGGAAATCTTGCTCTTAGTAACGGCGGGAGACCGAAAAATAGACAATGCCAAATATAAACAATTTTTTCATGCTAAAGCCAAAATGCTTACGCCGCAGGAAGCGCTGCTCTTTACCGGACATGAAATAGGCGGTGTTTGCCCGTTTGCCGTTCCGGAGAATGTAAAAATCTGTCTGGATATTTCTTTGAAACGTTTTCCAACGGTCTTTCCGGCTTGCGGCAGTTCCAACAGTGCTATTGAACTGACGCCTGAAGAATTGGATAAATACACTTTGAATGCCGGCTGGGTCGATGTTTGCAAAGAGATATGATCTGTTTTAATGATGAAAAAGTTATTTCAACAGGCTGCAATTTAAGTTTGCAGCCTGTTTTATAAATTTTACACACAGCAGCAACCTGTTGCATTGGCCACGGGGGAAGTGCCTTCTATACACTGCACGCCGGAGCAATTCGGAATAGCCTGTACGCCGTCGCAAGAATGTTTTGACGGGCAGGGTTGGCACAATCCGTTTGACAAATAACGCTCAGACACACACAACAAACAGCGCCCTGTTGACGTGTCGCATTTTTGGCAATTCGTGTCGCATTCTTTGGCTAATTCCGCCATTTTTTCGCCGGATTTTAAGGCAGACTGCCACATCGCGCTGTTTGTGCCGCCGCGGCCCAGTTTAACGGCTTTGGCCTGAACAAAGGATGTGGTACAGATCAACACAAAACAAAATAAGATGATTTTTTTCATGTTTTCCCCCTTATTTATTCACACAACAACAATTATCCGCCGACAATTTCATATGTGACGGGCAGGAATAAACTGTTTCCTGTGGCTTACAAATTCCATTCGTTTCCGTGTAACCGTCGTTACAGCTGATTGATTTTCCGTCACAAGTTGCATTTTTCGGACAGGAAATGCATCCGTTGCCGGAAAGGTAATACCCGCTGCGGCAGACAGAACATACGCCGGTCGTTTTGTTACAGTCGGAACAGTTGGAAGTGCAGCTTTTTTCCTTTTGGCATGTATTATCATCGCTGAGGTAATACCCGCTGCGGCAGACAGAACATACGCCTGAAGAACATGTTGTACAGTTTTCGGGGCAGGGGACTTTGCAGCCAGAGTTTTTATAAGTATACGCATAAGACGACCCGTTAAAATAACAAGGGCGGGTACAGTCATAGCCGGAAGAAGCCGAATATACGCACACATAATGATATACACACTGGCATTGGGCCAGGGTATCAAAGTCATATACTTCCCGTTCCCCGTCTTGTTCTGTTGAACAACGGTATTTGTAACAGGTGTAGTATGCGGCATGGTTGGAACTGTTTAAACAGGTTGACAAATTATTGCCATAACTATAGGGACAGGCTTTTTCGGCTTCTTCGCGTATATAGTATGTTCCCCTTGCATGTACGGGCGGGGAAAGAAAAAGCATAATACCCGTCAGCGCGGTAAAGAAAATTAAAGTTGATTTTTTCATCTCTGAACAATCCTTTTTGTTTTAGGTTAAACAAAAACCTACCTGATGAAGGTAGGCGGATGTTCAGAAACCGTATCAAGATTTACGGCTCGACCTATTAGGCAAATAGCCGTATTCAGCCGACATCCGCCCGTTAGGCAGAAATCGGCATGATTATTTAAAGTCGCCATACACTGTGCGACTATCTTGAAAAGGGTTTCTGACGCCCTGGGCCGTTGATTTAAACGGCTTGAAAAAAATTATAGCAAATATAAGGAATTAAGACCAGTTGAAAAACACCCGATAAATAAAATAACCTGTTTATCGTGTCGCAACAAAAAAGCCGGTACAATAAATATACCGGCTTTTTGAAATGATGCAGATCGTTTAAAAAGAGTTTTTATCGGGACATTTCTTCTTTCTTTTTCAGCAAAGCTGCCTGAACGGCGGCAGAAGGTGCTGCCGGCCGGGCAGGGGCTTTTGTCCCCTGTTGATTTTTCTGTAATTTTTGCTGCAGTCCGTTCTTTTTAACGGCGGGCTGTTTTTCTGCGGCTTGTTTTGTTTCACCGACGGAAGCTTTGTATTTTTCCATATTTTCTTTGATTTTGCTGCTGACGCGGTCTTTTTCCGTCATATCTGATTTTGCCGGCTGTGCCTGTTTGTTCGGGATATTTGAAACGGCAACAGACGATTTCTGTTCGACAGCAGCTTTTTGCGCTGATTTTTCTTTCCCGGTCTGCTTAGAAACCTCTTTTCCTTCTTTCGGCAGATTGGAATACAATTTTTTGCATTGCAACATTGCCGCCAACTGTTTGCGGTTTTTCGGATCTTCCAGATCTGTCGGTTTCAGATTGGGAAGTTTACGGAACGTCAGGTGAACAGTTCCTAAACGTTTTTGTTCTTTTTCCGACAATGCTGCCCCTTCGACCTCTTTATC
>JAJXEL010000170.1 GCA_021639925.1 Alphaproteobacteria bacterium
CCAAAGGAGAAACGCTGGAATATCGTTACCGATCCAAAGAAGAAAAACAGGAAGCTTTAGACGCTATTTTTAATCAAGGGCTGGAAAAGCTGGATTCCAGCCAGGTCATGGCTTTGTTTTCGGCTTACCGTGATCTGGCCGCTTTTGACAGAATGATCCGTGTGTATAAAAAGTCGGATAACGAAGATTTTAAAAAAGCGCCGATGGTTTGCGAACAGCTGGCCGTCGCTTACCGCAAAGTGCCGCGCGGCAAGTCGGCGAGCGGTGAGAAAACCAACAGTGAAAAACTGGCCGATAAAATGTGGGATTACCACTTTTCAATGGATATTTGCCTGAAGCTGATTGACGAAGGATACGGCAACGGCGTCGCTTATGAAAATATCGGGCGGTGTCTGCGTTATATCGCCGATAAAACCGAAATGGCCGACAAAACTGCCGAAAGCAAACGGAAAAACGAACTGTTGAAGGATTCTGTCGCCCGTTTGGAAGCCGGATTTATGACAACGTTGGAATCTTCGGTCGGGATCCAGGCGGTTCACGGCAATATTATTCTGGGACGTACGGACAGAGCCAAAGAAACGGCGAAGGTCGTCTATTTGGCCGCTTTGCGCGACGGCGCGGAAGAATCAAACGATTATTTCTGCGTTTCCGCCGCTTTGCAGGCCGCCTGCATCGCCGGAGAAAGCGAAAAAGTCGTTAATCATTTGTATAACCGTTTGGAAAACAGTATCCGGTATCAGTGGGAATTAGATGATATTTCCAGAGATATGGACAGGATTGCCAAGGTTTTCCCGTCCAAGCTTGTCCAAGACGTCTGCCGGCGGCTGGAAGGGGTAAAGGAATCCGCCGTACCGCAGGAAGATAAAACAGGCAAGAAAACAGACGTTATTGTCTTTCAACATCAATTGAACAAAGACCGTCATATTACCGAAGATCCCAAATTACAGGCGGTTCAGGATTACAGTTATTCTTACCGCGGGTGCGGTTCGGCTTTTCGCGGAACGAACAGAGTCGGCGGAAATATGGCTTTCGGCGGGCAGCTGCCGGATCATACGGTTTCCAGAAAAGATTTGCGGTTGTTTACCGGGCTGGTCAAAATGACGCCGGCAGATCTGGGAATTAAATTTGACAAACCGATCCCCGGCGTTGATATGGCCCGGTTGATGATGTCTCCGCTGACAGAAATTAAAGATCCGGAAGTGTTTATGTGTGTCGCTGACCGGTTTATCCGTCAGACATTTACGACGGAAAATTTCGCCGGCAGCAATCTGCATATGGAAAACAACGCTTTGGACAAAAATGAAAACGGCGAATCCGTTTATGATGCGACCGTTAAATCTGTGTTGCGCGCCTGCGGGAAAAAAATCGGCGAAAAAGACCCAAACGTCGATACCAGAACCAATATATCGGCTATTTTTGCTTTGGGAATGGGGGATTGCCGTCATCATGCGCAGGTCAAGCAGATTATGTTTGACATGTGGCAAAAACAGCAGATGAACGATTGCCTGAGCGATATGTATTATGCCGCCTGGCAGGGAAAACCCGTTGAAACGACAGGGCCGCAGGCCAAAAAGTTTTTTGATGTTCTGGATACGGAGCTGCGGACAGCCGATATCGAAGTCAGAGTGCCGGTCTTGATGGAACAGACGGAAAAAAAGGAATGGCACAGCGATACGGAATTTACTGTTGTAAAAGACAAAAAAGGCAATACGGTCATGGTCGACAAGCCGTATTCTCCTTTGATGACAGAGGACGGAAAATATAAGGTTGATTCAACGCAAAACACGCATAATCTGGAAGATCATACGTTATGCTGGCTGATTAAAAAAGACCGCGACGGAAATTTGACGGGATTCGGCATGCGCGACGCTTTTTACCAGGATTTGCATTACGACTGGGGACATCAGGACGTCGATGTGTCGAAAATTGAAGTCATAGACGGAAAGCCGAAAATCCCGGCGGGAAAAATTTCCGGCAGCAAAACGTCAACGGGGGAAGCGATTGAGATTTACCAGGAACCGACTCCGTATAACAGCGGAAAAAGGGATACCGTCGTATCTAACAGTATCGGACGCGACGTTTGTCTGGTCGGTGTGCCTTTGGACGGATTTGCGACGCCCGCCGATTTTGTAAAAATGATTAAAGACCGCGACGGAATGGCTGACATTATGCAAAGCGTTTTATTAAAAGACCCCGAAACAAAAGGGTGGACGGAATGGCGGCCCGTTAAACAGGCCGGGCCGGAACCGAAAAAGGGGGGAGTGCATCAAAACATTTGCGCGTGTTCGCAAGAAAAACCCGCGGTTGAAGGGCCGAAAAAATCTTCGTCGCTGCAAGGAAATATAGGCAAAAAGCAAGTTGTTCCGCTGCCTGTTCAAAAACAGCTGAATTTAGGGAAGGGATTATGAAAGAAGTCGTATACGAAGTTGTTTGCCCGCATTGTCAGAAAAAAAACAAAGTCTATGTCTTGTTAAGTGACGATTTTAATGAGAAAGAAGAGTTTCATTGCGATTTCTGCGGGTTGGAAATCGGCGCGATTGCCGCGGCCGAACCGCCCAGGACAGAATGGGTCAAGGACGAAAATCAATAAAAGCAAAGCGGCGAATTTTGCCGCTTTTTCTTTTGATATTTTTATTTGTCCGTCATCAGGCTGAACCGGTTTAAGCCAAAAAAACGTCAGGAAACAAAGAAAGATTGTAAAAAAACAACCGCGCTGCTGGGCAACGAAGGGGTCGCGTTTGACTGCAACGCTTATAAAGACGCGCCGACGGGACTGCGTTTTTGGGGCGGTGCACGGTCGAAGCCGGCGAGGGTGGGAATGACGGCTGTGATCAGATCGGTTCGATGATCAAATAAAGGAAAAAGAATAAAACAGCGGCGGGGAAGAGAACTTCTCCGCCGCTGAAAAGTACAGATAAACTTGCTTACAGTCCCACCTCTAACCGCGTATCGTAAGAAGTCTTAATGCACATTATGCCTCCGGAGACAGCCTGCTGCGCATAATAAGAACAAGAGTTACTTGTCGGACAGCAGCCTGTGCTGCCGCAGTCCTGCAACCCGTTCGGACAGTTGCCGACCAAAACAGGCTGGTCAATAACTGCCGTTTTCACACACTTTCCTGCGGACAGCGTATAACCGGATTTGCATGTTTTGCATGTTACTCCGCCGGTTGAACCGGAACATGTCGCACAGTTCGCAATTGCAGACGAACACGTCGGACACAAACCGTCGCTATAGTTCAGATAACGTCCGGATTCACATGAACCGCAACCCTTTGAACAATCGTCCAGACAGCCTATCGGACAAACGGCGTCAACACATTTTTTGATCGTCGTGTTGTAAATCTTTCCTGCCGTGCACGTCGGAGTGTCTTCTTCGCAGCAACAGCCCGTGGAATTGGATACCGCTTTGTAACCGGATTTACAGGTGACGCCGGTGCAGTTGGCAACGCATTTGCCGTTTTCCAGCCTCTGGCCGGACGGACATGAAGTTGCAACGCAGCAGCAGCCGTCCGAAGTCACTTCGGTCGTATATCCTGACTTGCACACAACAT
>JAJXEL010000171.1 GCA_021639925.1 Alphaproteobacteria bacterium
TTAATCATTTTTTGCTCTCTCCTTTGCGGAAACATTACCGCGTTGGGAAAAGAGCCGCCGGAAAACAATTGACAAAATCAATCTGTTTCCCTATCCTATAACTATGTGGGGAGTTATAGTGCAACTCCTTTCCATGTTAAGGAAAAAGTCCGGTGGTGCAAACACCGGACTTTTCTTTTATAGCCTGATTCGTTATTCGCGCAAAGTGAAATTGAAAGGCTGAAAAAGGACTGGTTGAATTTGGAATCAGGTTGAAAAATGCCGAACGAGTATGTTTTTTTCGAAAAAACACTATGAAACGTCTGGCTAACGTCAGTAAAACGATGATCACGCCGCTGATTTTTGCGACATTTATTTTCCGGTTTATTCTGATTACGATTGTGCCGAAAATAAAGGTTTTTGTTGCAAATGAATCAAAAGCTCCTTTTTTGCTTTTCTGTTTTTGGGCAAAAAGAAAGCCTTGAAACTGTTTGTTTTCAAGGCTTTTTCTTATGGTGGGCACTACAGGGTTCGAACCTGTGACCCCTACCGTGTGAAGGTAATGCTCTACCGCTGAGCTAAGTGCCCGGTAAAAGGATCGTTGTTTTTATAAGCTTTTGTTGCTTTTACGTCAAGCGCTGTTTATTTTAAATATAATTTTACTTTGGAAAAAGGAAGAAAATGTCTGTCATTGTACGAACCGCAGGCCTTTCCGATACGGCGGCTCTTGCCGGGCTGGCCGTTCAGGCCAGGGTTTTCCACAACCGTTTGTCGGACAATTATTTTGCCGATCCGGATCCGCGGGTGGAAAGCCTGTTTTTCAAACAGGCGGTTACCGATGAAAACAAGATAATCCTGGCGGCGGAAAAAAATGGCGCGGTCGCCGGTTTTTTACTGGCTTGTCTGAAAAAGCTGCCTTATCTGCGCAGACCGTCCGTCTGTCTGGTTGAAACGGTCTGCGTTGACCGGAACTGCCGGCGGGAAGGAATCGGAAAAGCTCTGATGACGGAGTTGCAGGCCCGCTGTGTACGGCGGGGCGTTGATGAAATCCGGTTGGGCGTTTTTGCTGCTAATACGGCGGGCGTTGCTTTTTATCAAGCTTTGGGCTTTACCGTCCGGGAACAGAAAATGCAGTTGTTTTTATGACCGGAACGATTATGCCGAAATATTATGATTTAATTATTATCGGCGCCGGTGCTGCCGGTTTGACGGCTGCCGCGCAGGTCGGCAGGTGCGGAAAGTCGGTACTGGTTATTGACAGAAACATGCGTCCGGCGCAAAAAGTGCTTGTTTCCGGCGGCGGCAAGTGCAATTTTTCAAATAAATTCGTTTCGGCCGGCCATTATGTTTCCGCTAATCCCCATTTTTGCAAATCGGCTTTGGCCGGGCTTTCTGTTCATGATGTGACAAAAGAACTGGATCTGGCCGGAATTAAATGGGAAGAACGGGAAGAAGGAAAGCTTTTCGCCTTTTCCGGCGCTGAAATACGCCGGTTTTTGTTAAACCGGGCGCGACAGGCAGGGGCGGTTTTTTTGTTCGGCATACCGGATTTCAGTTTGCAAAAAAACGATTCTTTTCGTCTGGAATGTGCGGCGGGAACATACCTGTCCGGAAATGTTCTGATCGCTTCCGGCGGCATATCATATCCGGCGGCCGGCGCAACGGATATCGGATACCGTCTGGCCGGGCAGTTCGGATTGAAAATAATCAAGCCGGAACCGGCTTTGGTTTCATTGAATTTCGCGCAGAACATGCAGCCGGACTTTTCCGGGTTGGACGGGATCAGCCTTCCGGTTCGGATAAAAACGGACAGGAAAATCATAGAGGGCGATTTATTGTTTGCGCGCCGCGGAATCAGCGGACCGGCCGTATTGCAGGCGTCGCTTTATCTTGAAACCGGACGCCCGGTCGAAATAGATTTTTTGGCGCGGACAGATTTATCCGCCGTTTTGAAAAACCGTCGCGCTGCCAGAGAAAAAAAGAGGATCTCTGCGGTTTTAAGCGATTACCTGCCGGCCCGTCTGGCCGAACGGTTCGCAGATTTGCTGCCGGCCGAAAGCAGAACGGTTCCTTTGTCGGCCGTATCGGATAAAAGCTTTGCCCTGTTAAACGAAAAAATAAAACGCTGCCGTTTTGTGCCGCCGCAGACAGGCGGCTGGGCGAAAGCGGAAGTTACCAGAGGCGGCGTTGACGTTAATGAACTGTTTTCCGCCACGATGGAATGCCGGACTGTGCCGGGATTGTTTTTTGCAGGCGAAGTCGTTGACGTTACCGGCGAACTGGGCGGTTTCAATCTGCATTGGGCCTGGGCGTCAGGAACGGCGGCGGGAACGGCCGTCGCCGAAAAAACGCCGGGTTAATCAATAAACTTGGCATTTTTGTCTTCTTTGGTAACGGAACGGGAAGACAAAGAGTAGCTGTTTACAAAAAAGTCGAGCGGATTTTTTAAGCGTTCGTCCCGATTGGGATAACCGCGCGGTTTGAAGCCGGCTTCAAATAAAGCGCGCCAACGTTTTACCACGGGATATTCTTCTTCGGGCAAGTGTTCGATCGTGTCAAATTCGGCCAGCCACAGACCGCCATCAATACGGTGGACAAAGCGGACATTGACTTCTGTCGTCAGTCCTTCTGTCATACGGGCCAGATTGACTTCTTTTTCCGCTTTGAATTCAAAAAAAGTTTCCTCGCTTGAAAACCATCTGAGCAAACTGTTTTCTTCATTCCAGCGTGCCTGCATTTCATCAATGTCGGCGACAATCGTATGGCGCAGCAAAATGTATTGTTTGATATGTTCTTCCATTAACAGCATGCTGGCCGGCCATAAAACAACCTGTGTCTGAACGGGTTCCAGTTTATAAAAACGTTTGTCAATCGACAGCAATAACGGTTCGGACCGCAGCAGCGGCGTAATCAGGTAAATGACAAAAGCCAGCATAATTGTGCCGCATAACAGGCCCGCCGACAATAAAGTCATAATCCGGGACGTTTTCAGATAACGGCGTTCCGGCATGGCGCCGACATGGACCTTTTCCGGGTAAGCGCCCAGTTTGTCGTTTGAACTTTCATCTACTTTGGAAAAAAGAAATTTAAAAATGTTCATCGGCCGTTCCTGATTTTTTTCTTTTTTTTTAAAATACGCCCTTTACTTTAAAAGGAGATTAAAATATTTTCTGATCCGGAAAATTCTTTATACCACAGTTAAAACCAATGCCGAAATTAAAATACATTAAACAGAACGTTTTTCTGATTTTGTCAATCCTGACAATCGGTTTTCCTTTTGTCGGGTATAAAATTCTGGGCGGCATTGTTATCAGCCGCCTGTATGACGGATCTTTTCTGGCGAAAGCCGCGGCTTTGCTTTTTATTGTCTGGGGACTGATTGATTTGCTGTTAAACGCGGTCAGTCTGCATGCCGTCAGCTGCCGGGGAAATCTGCATTATCCCGTATGCCTGCTGTCGATTGTTTCCAAAAAACACCCGGTTCTGTCAAAATGGCGTGATTCCGGCGAAGCGCTGGATATTATGT
>JAJXEL010000172.1 GCA_021639925.1 Alphaproteobacteria bacterium
GCTTTGAAATGCTGGCGGTAACGAAAGTCAATCAAAGTGTTCAGATTGGGGACGGCTTCGAAAATAACGTCGCCGCCGCGTCCGCCGTTTCCGCCGTTCGGGCCGCCGAATTCGATATATTTTTCACGTCTGAACGAACAGCAGCCGCTGCCGCCGTCGCCGGATTTTAAATAGATTTTGGCCTGATCCAAAAACTTCATCGATTCGATTCTCCGTTACACAAAATAAAGGGGAATGGTATACCACTCCCCTTTAAAATAAAAGACTTTTAGCCGAAAACCTTATTCCGTTACGACGGAAACGTATACTCTGTCGTCGGCTTTGCGCGTAAAGGCGACGCGGCCTTCCGCAGTTGCAAAAATGGTATGATCCCGTCCCAAGCCGACATTTTCGCCCGTGCGGTATTTCGTGCCGCGCTGGCGGACGATAATGTTGCCCGGAATAACAGCCTGACCGCCGGATTTTTTCAACCCTAAACGCTTGCTTTCGGAATCGCGTCCGTTTCTGGTGCTGCCGCCTGCTTTCTTATGAGCCATAACTTATCTCCTTAAACCTTAAAGTGATTATTCGGCGATATCTGTGATCTTGACGATCGAGATATACTGGCGATGACCGTTTTTACGGCGATAGCCCTGACGGCGTTTCTTTTTGAAAACGATAACCGTATCATCGCGTGTCTGTTTGACGACTTTCGCCGAAACTTTGGCGCCGGCAACAGTCGGCGTGCCGATTTTTTCACCGAGGGCAAGCACATTGTCAAATGTCACAGTAGAGCCGATCTCTGCATTGAGTTTTTCAATGACGATCACATCATCTTTTGCGACCTTATACTGCTTGCCGCCTGTCTTAATAACTGCGAACATTTTCTTCACCATCTTATGAAATCTATAACAAAAGCAGAATTGCTCCGCTTTAAAGAGAGCTTTTTATAGCCAGAAATTCAGGGATTTGTCAACAGGATATTTAACATCGGGCGCATTTATTTTTTCCGCGGGTGAATCTGATTGGCAAACCTTTGCGCCAAACGGGAAAACGGCAGGGACTGCACCCATACTTTTCCCGGGCCGTGCAGATCGGCGAAAAACAGTCCGGATCCGCCGAAGATCTGCGATTTTATGCTGCCCGTTCCGATAACGTTAAAATAAACGGACGGCTGAAAAGCGACCAGACAGCCGACGTCTACCTGCAAAGCGTCTCCTTCCCGCAGATCTATTTCGCCGATCGTTCCGCCGGCATGAATGAAAACGACTCCGTCGCCGGTGAGCTTCTGCATGATAAAACCGCCGCCGCCGAACAGAGCCGTCATAATTTTCTTTTGAAAATAAATTCCGATGTCAATGTCTGCCTGCGCGCATAAAAAGCTGTCTTTTTGGCAGATGATTTCCCCGCCGAATCCGGACAGCGACACCGGTATGATTTTTCCCGGATACGGGGCTGAAAAAGCAACCTTTGCCGGTTCGCTGTATGTATTGACAAACGATGAAAGAAAGGCGCTTTCCCCGGACAACACCCGTTTGCCGGCACCGAAGATCTTGCCGAAAATTCCTTGTTTTCTGCCGGTTCCGAACAAAGCTTCCAAATCAACGGAAGTTTCTTTGTAAATCATGGCGCCGGGTTCGGCAATGACGGCTTCCCCGGGCTGCAGGCATATTTCAACGTACTGCATATCGTCGCCGCAGATTTTAAAATCCAGGTCCGAGTTGAAATAAACGCCCGAAGGCGGCGTTTCCCGCGATAAATTTGTTAAAACGGAAAACCTGTCTGCCGGCACCCATTCGGGCATGCCTTCGCGCCATACCAGGCAGTCCGGGTGTGCCTGAATGAAACGGGAAGCGTCTTCCAATGAAAAAGGGCCGTATTTTTGATTGCCGGATAAACAATACCACATGGCCAATTCCTCCGATCGTTTTTAATATTTACGCAGCAGAGTCGTCCCGACGCGCCGGTTGCGCGGGTTTTTGGACATTAAATGCTGGATATAACGCCCCTGGAACAGGGTAATGTCATATTTTTTTGCAACCAGCAAAGCTTCTTCGTCGTCAACGCGGCATAAAATAGCCCGGTTCGGTCCGATATCGGTCAGACGTTCGGTTAATTCGGCGTCTTCCTGCAAAGCAAACGGCAGATCCGGGTGCCATGTCAGTTTGACATAATCGGCCGACAAGCGTTCTCTGTCGATAAATTTCAACGTTTTATAGGTGACGCCGTCAATGCAGATCTTGTACCCCAGGTTTTGGGCGTAATCCCGGGCCGTCAGATAGGAACGCAGATCGCTGAAAATGTCGATCGGCTGCAATTCCAGTACAATCGTGTTTTTCATGCTGGAACGAATGTTGTCGTCAAATTCGCGAAATTCTTCGGACAAGATCGTGGAAATGTTTAAATTTAAAGAAAAATCGTGCGTAAAAGCGCCGTCGTCATGTCTGGATACGCTGTTTAATACCCGTTTGTCCAGCGTTTCGGTCAGATCCTGAAACAGCCACGGCGTCGCTGTCAGCGAAACGCCCGGCAAAATCGATTCGCCCAAATCGGCGATCGAAACAAAGACCTCTTCAAATAAAGGCTGAGGCTGGGCGTCTTCCAAAATAATACAGACGGACTGCCGGCGGATCATGTTTGAAAAATCCGTGTTTTGCAGCGCTTTTGAGACGCGCGCCAGCATTTCCGGCGTAAACAGTTTTTGGTTTTTATCAAAAACCGGCGGCGCGACGAATTTTTTCTTTTCTTTCTTTTCGCTTAAAACCCTGGCCGGACCGTTGCCGATACGGGAAATTTCATACATCAATGCTTCTTTGTCTTCGGGCAGCGTATATGTTCTTTCCAATAAATCGGCCGCTTGCATCGTTTGTTTGTCGGCGGAAAAGTGCATCCATGTTTTGATCAGCGCCGCCCGGACGGTATTGTCGCTGATTTTGGGGGAATAAACGATAAAGATATCATCGTTTTTCAGGCAAAAAGCCTGTCCGTATAAAGCCAAAACGTCGTAAAAGCTGTTGACAATCGTGTTCAGCAGGCTGTCTTTGCGCAGCGCTTCGTCAATCAGAGAAATTTTTAACTGCAAAACGGTCAGCTTTTTATTGGCTTTTATCGGTCCGGCCAGATAATGGCGAAGCGGTTCTTCCTGATTAATCATCAGCGGCCCCCTTTGTTGTATTCAATCGGCATGTCCAGCCGCCCGGGGATCAGACACCCCGCCGTCTGCGCGCCCGCAATACCGGCTTTTCTGGAAACGCATTGAGCTTGTGTGCAGTTTTTCCTCTGCGGGCAGCTTTTTCTGATTTTCGCCGCCGTCAGCGCGTCGATAAAATACCCCTGAAACCGCCGGATATTGTGCGTTAGTCCCCAACGCAGGGAATCTTCGTCTTCACAGCGCATTAAAATAATACGTTCCGGGTCGATTTCCTGCAGCCGGTCCGATTCCGTTTCTTTGTTCAGCGCCGGCGTCCAGTTTAATTTCATTAAGTC
>JAJXEL010000029.1:0-3492 GCA_021639925.1 Alphaproteobacteria bacterium
AATCAGTTCGGCAGAATTTGCGGTTATCCTGGTTATTGCTTTGCTGGTTGTCGGCCCGAAGCAGCTGCCGGAAGTTTTGCGGACGTTCGGCCGGGTTTACAGAAAGTTAAACCGGTTTGTTAGAAAGGCGTCGCAAGTCGTTGATGATATTATGTATGACGCCGACAAGATCGCTGAAAAAACAGAAAAAGCCCTGATGGGGGAACAGCGCGATCCGGCGGCGGAAAAAAAGGATAAAGCGGCTGATGACAAATGATTTTTTACCGCCAGATTTATCCGGTGACGATGCGGAAAATGCGCAAAGCGTCATGACGTGGACGGGGCATTTATCCGAATTGCGCGCCCGTTTGTTAAAAACGCTGTTGTTTTTTGCGCTGGTTTTTCTGGCGCTGTATCCTTTTGCGGGCAGAATTCTGGATTTGCTGATGTTTCCTTTGGCGCAGGCGATGGAAAAAACGGGCGGTTCCCAGCGCGTTATTTTCACGGGATTGGCCGAAGGATTTCTGACGCATTTAAAATTGGCCGCTTTCGGCGCCGCGGTATTCAGCTTTCCGTTTGCGGCTTTTCAGGTCTGGCGCTTTATTATGCCCGGGCTGTATGAAAATGAAAGAAGTTTTGTCCGTCCGATTTTTATTGCCTCTCCGGTTTTATTCGTCTGCGGCGGGTTGTTTGTCTTTTTTATTCTGATGCCGATAGCTTTTAAGTTTCTGTTGTCTTTTCAACAGTTGACCGCGCCCGAAAACGCTTTGCCGGTTGTGTTGGAAGCAAGGCTGAGCGAATATTTGTCTTTTTTAATGAGCCTGATTTTGGCTTTCGGCGTCAGTTTTCAGCTGCCGGTCGTTTTGATCGTTCTGGGACGCCTGGGAATTATCAACGCGCAGAATCTGAAGGATTTCCGCCGTTATGCGATCGTCTTTATTTTTATCGCCGCCGCCGTTTTAACGCCGCCGGACGTCGTCAGCCAGTTTGCTTTGGCTTTGCCTTTGCTTGTTTTGTACGAAAGCGCCGTTTGGTATATTCAATCCCTTGAAAAGAAAACGGATCGGGACTATAAGTAATTAAATTTTTTTCTTTAGGAGTCATCATGTACGACATAAAATGGATCAGGGAAAATCCCGAATTGTTTGATAAAGGACTGGAACGCCGCGGAATGCAGCCGCGTTCGGCCGAAATACTGGAACTGGACAAGAAATACCGCGCGGCGCAGACCGATTTGCAGGAAATGCAGTCCCGCCGCAACGATTTGTCCCGTCAGGTCGCCGAAGTAAAAAAATCCGGCGGCGACGCGGACGTCCTGATGCATGAAGTCGGCGCTTTGAAACGCAGTATGGCCGATGCCGAAGAAGACGTCCGGTCTTTGTGCGAACAAATCGACGCCGTTCTGGAAACGCTGCCCAACAGGCCGGCCGACGATATTCCGGACGGTCTGGACGATACGACAAACCGTGAAATCCGCCGCTGGGGCGAACCGCGCCAATTCGAATTCAAACCGTTGGAACATGATGAAATCGGCGCGAAACTGGGCATGATGGATTTTGATCAGGCCGCGAAAGTATCCGGCGCGCGTTTTGTTTATTTGATGGGCGATCTGGCGCGTCTGGAACGGGCTTTGGCGCAGTACATGCTTGACCTGCACCGCGAAAAACACGGCTATACCGAAATGGAAGTGCCGCTGATGGTCAACAGCAGCGCGGTTTACGGAACGGCTCAGCTGCCTAAATTCGCCGAAGACTTATACCGCACGACAGACGATTACTGGCTGATCCCGACGGCGGAAGTCAGTTTGACGAACTTTGTCGCGGGCAAAGCTTTGGACGAAGAGGCTCTGCCGCTGCGCCTGACGGCTTTGACCCCGTGTTTTCGTTCCGAAGCCGGCGCGGCCGGAAAAGACACGCGCGGCATGATCCGCCAGCATCAGTTCTATAAGGTGGAAATGGTTTCCATTACGACGCCGGAAAAATCCTGGGAAGAACACGAACATATGACAAATTGCGCCGAAGACGTCCTGAAAGGGTTAAACCTGCCTTACCGCGTTATGTGTTTGTCGGCGGGCGACATGGGCTTTTCTTCGCGCAAAACGCACGATTTGGAAGTCTGGATGCCCGGCCAGAATAAATACCGCGAAATTTCCAGCGTTTCAAACTGCTGGGATTTCCAGGCGCGCCGTATGGACGCCCGTTGCAAAACCAAAACGCAGAAAGGAACCCGTTTCGTGCATACGCTGAACGGATCGGGCGTAGCGGTCGGACGCGCAATGATTGCCGTTATGGAAAATTATCAGCAGGCGGACGGTTCGGTCGTTATTCCTGACGCGCTGCAAAAATACATGGGCGGCCAGACGGTTATTTCAGCGAAAAAATAAAGGTTGAAAAAGTGACGGGCGGTTTGGAACAGGCCAGAATCCTGATCTGCAACGATGACGGTATTGATGCGGAGGGGATTCATGTACTGGAACAGGCCGCCCGTCGTTTATCCGGCGACGTGTGGGTTGTCGCTCCGGCCGGCGAACAAAGCGGCAAAGCTCATTCTTTTACGGCAAAAGGGACGTTAAACGCTTTGCGGCGTGACGAACGGCATTTTACCGTTGACGGCACGCCGACGGATTGTCTGCTGTTTGCCTGTAACGTTTTATTAAAAGATCGCAGGCCGGACTTTATTTTTTCAGGCGTTAATCACGGCGCCAATCTGGGATTTGACGTCGTTTATTCGGGAACGGCCGGCGCGGCGACAGAAGGGGCTTTGCAGGGCATAAAATCCTTTGCTTTCAGTCTGTCGGGGGCAAAACACGGGTCGGAATTCTGGCCGGCCGTTTTGAAAACGCTTCCCGGAATTGTTCAAAAAGCCGCTTTTGTACCGTGGAAGCCGCGTTTGTTTTTAAATGTTAATTTTCCTGAACGCGCGGCTGAAAACATTGCCGGAGTTAAAATCACGTCATTAAGTTCCCGGAAAATCGGCGATGCGGTCGAAGTGGCCGGGCAAACAGAAAATTCATGGCGGTTTAATATCGGATATGCCCGCCGCGGCCCGGTCGAACCCGATTCCGATACGCAGGCCGTTCGGGACGGCTTTATTTCCGTAACGCCGGTCTGTCTGGATATGACGGACAAAGCGCAGCTGCCGTATTTTAAAACTATTTATTCATAGCCAGCCAATGCTGCTGGGCGGCCAGCAAAGGATAGGACGCCCCGCCGCTTTGCAGCGCCCGGACAGTCAGGGTATAAGCTTTTTCATATTCTTTTTCGGCTATGGCGACAGAGGCTTCGGCAGCCAGACCTTCCCAGCCGTCGGGCGTTTTCTGTTTTAAAGCGTCTGCCAGCTGTCCGGCAATATCAATCAAACCGGCCAGCGCCAAAACGCGGATCATGCGGTAATGATTAACCGGCGCGATGAAAAAATGATCGCCGGCAAAACGGACGGATAAAGCGTTAATCAGGCGGACGGCCGGTTCGTACTGCTTTTTTTCCGCCAGCATTTCGGCCGCCAGCATATAAG
>JAJXEL010000029.1:3502-5658 GCA_021639925.1 Alphaproteobacteria bacterium
TTCCAGCAGGTTTTCGGCTTCGCTTTCTTTGTTTAAAGCTGTCATGCACGCCGCCAGATAAGCGCCGACGGGCAAGTCTGTTTTTTCTGATCCGTCAAAAGCTTTTTGAAAAAAGGATTCTGCTTCCTGCGGCTTTCCTTGCAATAACAGGCATAACCCGGCTTGGGCCGCGGCAATCAGACAATCCGGGTCTATCGTCAGGCATTCTTTTAAAACGGCGACGGTTTCGGCCAGTTTAAAATGCCTTTTTAACAGCCGTGCCTGATTAAGCTTTTCAGTCAGTTCTTCGTTCATTCTCAGTCCTCTAATTTGACGCGCAGGAAATTCATAAAAGCTTTTTCGTCATAGGGCTGGTCAAACTTGTCCAGCGCTTCGTCAATGGCTTTGTTGATTTCGCGTTCGGTCGCGTTGTCATATAACATTTTCAGCCGGTTGATTAACTTTTCCCGTTCGCCGTCGTCCGCCGGGAAAAAGCCGCTGTCGGTTTGTGTATCTGTTTGTTTTTGTTTTATTTTTTGCTGAGCTTCCTCTAACCAGGACATATATTCCTCCTTACGGCGTTAATTCCATGCCGGTATAATAACATTCCCGCGTATCAATATTTCTTGCTTTGATTTCGTTCAACGCCGCTTCCCGGATATATTCATGGCGCCAGTTTTTCGTCCCCTGGCACAGATCTGCCAACGGCGCGTTTGCCGCCCATTCGCGGGCTTCGACGGGCAGGGCATAGGCCTTTTCATAAAAATGGTGGCTGTCCGGTCGTGACGCGGCATGCAGATGCATACACCCTGCCGGAATGACAAGCAAAAATAACAACAGTATTTTTTTCATGACAGATCTCTGAAAGGAAGGACGACGCGGTCTAAAACCCCTTGCATGGCAGACAGAGCCATGCCGAAATTTGTTACGGAGACACCGTTGCGGACACATTCGTTTAAACGGCGCAGCGTTTCTAAGCGCGACAGCATACACCCGCCGCAGTGAATAACCAGATCAAACCGGTTCAGCTCCGCCGGGAAATCGCTGCCGGCAGACCATTCGAAATGAATGTTTTTATTCAGTGTTTTTTTGATCAGAGTCGGCATTTTGACCCGCGCGATATCATCGTCCTGAACATGATGGGAACACGCTTCGGCAATCAGGATTTTGCTGTTGTCGGGCAGGTTTTGCAGCTTTTTCGCGCCGTCGTACAGAATTTTCAGATCTCCTTTGTAACGGGCGAAAAGCGTTGAAAACGTTGTCAGGGCGATATCCTGCGGCACAACGGCGGCGACGGGCCGGATCAGCTGTGAATCCGTAATGACCAAAGCCGGCGGCGTATTTAAATTCGGCAGGATTTCCAAAAATTCCCGATCATTCTGAATAACGTAAGCATAGGCATGCGCGTCCAGAATATCGCGGATCACCTGCACCTGCGGCAGGATCAGCCTGCCTTTGGGTGCAGATGAATCAATCGGGGCAACGCAGACGACCGTTTGTCCCCGCGCAATTAAATCCCGGACCAAAGCCGGAGCGTTTTTTAAATGTTCCGGAACGATTTCTTTGATCAGTTCTTTTAAGTTTTCTATGTTATCGCCGTTTGCGGCGCTGACGCGGATTGACGGGCAAGGCAGGCCGTCGTCAAGAAAAACCTGCGCTTTATCGCTTTTGTTTAAGACCAAAATAAACGGGATTTTTAAATTGTTCAGCGTCTCCGCCAGAGATTTTTCATATTCCCCCAATCCCGTTTCGTCGGTCACCAGCAAAGCAATATCGGCTTTGTTCATGATTTTGCGCGTGGCAGCCGTTCTTAATTCGCCGATTGATCCGGTATCGTCAATGCCGGCCGTGTCAAAAAAAGTGACGGGCCCTACGGGAATCAGTTCGTAAATTTTTGAAACGGCGTCGGTCGTTGTTCCCGCCGTATCGGATACAATGGATACCTGCTGGCCGCACAATGCGTTTAATAAAGACGATTTGCCGACGTTTCGTCTGCCGAATAAACCGATGTTCAGCCGTTCCCCGCGCGGCGCCGTTTGTGTCATGGAGGCCTCCTTTGCAAAAGAATCGTTTTTTCTTTATATTCTTATACCTTTTTTTAGCTTTTATCTGAAAAAATATTTTCAAATAAATGTTTCTTTTTTCTGGGGTATCGACGGATTTGACCAAAAAGAAAA
>JAJXEL010000029.1:5668-16843 GCA_021639925.1 Alphaproteobacteria bacterium
CTGCTTGCCGCGCTTTTTTGGACTGCGCCGCATAAAAAAGCCGCCGCGGATTCTTTTTTAAATCCGTCGGATAACGCTTATTCCCTGAAAAAAGTGTTTGCCAGGCCTTTTTTGCAAAGCGTTCCTGTCCCGCAGGTCTGGCAGACGGATTCAAAATCGGAAAAATTCCGCCGCGCCTGGCTGAATGCTTTAACGCCGCGAACGCCGGCCGAACGTCAGTCGGACGCTTTGTTTTGGCAGACTGATGCTCAAGACAGCTTGTATGATTTTGAAAAAACGGCCAAAGACAATCCCGCGGAAGACTGGGGCGCCGTAGCCCGGATCCTGAACGATCTGGTCAATATTGTCGGTCTGGCGGAAAACAATGCCGTGTTCGGTTCTGACAGGCAGGACGATTTGTATATGCGTTCTCAAATACGGCGGGCGGAACGGGAAACGGACATGCTGGCAGGCGGGTTGTCCGATTTGCAGGCTTTTTTGGCGTCGCTGAACGAAACGGCGCGGACGGATATGGAACTGGCGCGGCTGGACGCTTTGATGCATGCGGCGGATCGAAAAACGGACCAAGTGTTCGCCGCGATCGGCCGTTCTTTGCTGTCGGAAAACGTATTAAAAAAAGCGCAGGACATTTATTCCCCTGAAACGCAACAGATTCAGGGATTAAAAGAAACGGACGACGTTTTGGCGTCTTTGCTGGTCAACGATATGATGGATCTGTCAACCGGAGTGGTTATGTTGTCCGGCGACGATATGTTGCCGGATCAACCCGTTGAATGGACAAGACGTTCGTCCTCTTTACTTGACAGAGTCAAAAAAACTGATCAAATTCACAAAAGCGATCCCGTTTCCCGGAGAAAGGCTTTTTTCAAGCGGTTGGAAAATTTTTTAAAAGGCGATAAAGCTAAGGACGTAAAATGAAAAAAAAGTTACCTCACACCTTTTTAATGCAAAAAAAAGTCTGGAAAAGAACGTCCTTTTTAACGGCGTCCGCCGCGGCTTTGCTGATTGCCGCCTGTACGGTCAGGCCGGAACCGATCAGCGATTGGGAACGCGCCGTTCGTGTCGATCAGGATATTCAGGAAATGTTTCAGGATCAGCGTTCGAACAGAATCGCAAAACCGCTGACACTGTATGACGCTATGGCGCGCGCTTTAAAGTATAACCTGAATGCGCGTCTGAAAATGATGCAGACGGCTTTGGCCGCCAAACAATACAACATAACGTCTTTGGATATGCTGCCGCAGGTTTCGGCCGGCGCCGGGTATTCCGCCCGCAGCAATTATGAAGCCGTCGTTTCAAAGTCGATGCAAAACGGCGTAATGTCGTCTGACGCTAAAGCATACAGCGCGAAAACGCATGGATTTGCCGATGCGCGCATCAGCTGGAACGTGCTGGATTTCGGCGTCAGTTATTATCAGGCCAAGCAGGACGCCAATAATATTTTAATCGCCAAAGAACAAAGGCGAAAACAGGTGCAGGCTTTGCTGCAGGACGTCCGGGCGGCCTATTGGCGGGCTTTGGCAGCGGAACGGCTGACGCCGGAAATCGACGATTTAATGGAAGAAGCGACGTTCGTTTTAGAAAATCTGCGGGCGATGGAAAATGACAAGCGGGCGGATTCTTCGCTGTTGTTGAATTACCAAATGGGCCTGATGGAAACAATGCGCGATTTAAGCGAAATGAGAAAAGAATTGATGCTGTCGCGTGAAACTCTGGCCGGATTGATGAATCTGAAACCGGGAACGCGTTACCGGCTGGTCGGGGCCGAAAACGGCAATTTTGCTTTGCCGGAAATCCGTTCCAGCCTGGACCGGCTGGAATGGCTGGCTTTGATGAACAGGCCGGAACTGCGCGAACAGGATTATAAGCTGCAAAATACGCGCATGGCTGCGAAAAAAGCTTTGCTAAAGCTGCTGCCCGGTTTAAATGTTTCCGCGTCTGCCAATTATGACAGCGATGATTTCCTGTCGAATAATTCCTGGCTGCAGGCGGCTGCCCAGCTGGGGTGGAATTTGTTGAACCCGGCACGTATGCAGCAGACTTTGGCGTATGGCGAAGTCAAAGAAGCCGTCGATAACCTGAACCGGCAGGTTATTGCCATGACGGTGCTGACCCAGACGCATATCGGCTGGGGACGTTATCAGGGGGCAAAAGAAACTTATCAGCTCAGCGTTGAAATTTCAGACGTGGCGCAAAAGCTGGCGCAGCAGGCTTCTGAAAACGCGAAAACGGACGTTTTGGCCGAAGCGGAAAAAATTTCTTCCGCGGCCAGGGCCTTGTTCGCTCAGTTAAGGACGGCCATGAATTTTGCCGAATTACAGGACGCGACAGGATCTGTTTTTGTAACTTTGGGGCTGGATCCGTTGCCCGAAGACTTCGCGTCCAACGATCTGGGAACGATTTCCCGAGCTTTGGAACGCGTGATGACGGCATGGGATATGGGACGGTTTACAAACGAAGATTACCCGCGTCTGCCGCCGGTTCCGATGCATCGTCCGCCGGTTTATATCAATGCTAAACTGCCGATGCAAAAAGTCACCGAAGACAACCGCTTTGTTATGACGATTCCGCCGATGACGTTTGCGGAAGCCGACCTGGGGCATCAGGTCAGCTATACGGCAACGATGCGCGACGGAAAACCGTTGCTGCCGTGGCTGTTTTTTGATTCCAAAACGATTACGCTGTCCGGCAAACCGCCTGCCACGTCGGAAGGGATTTATGAAATCAAGGTTACAGCCCGTAACCGCAAAAAGATGAGCGCGTATATCTTTATTACTGTACAGGTCGTACGCGGTTATAAAACGATTTTGGATATGCGGGGAGCCGAACCGGATTCACGGGTAACGGTGATTCAGCGCTGCGACGGTTTCGAAGAATGTAAAGATTATCAAAACGTCCGGCAGATCGACATGTTCCCCGAACGGGTGACTGTAGCGCCTTTGCCGATGCCGAAAAAAGAAAAATAAAATGAAATAAAAGCCCCTGAAAAAGGGGCTTTTTAAGTAAAAGTTTCTCGGCAGGCAAATTTTTTCTTTAGCGGCCTTTTGCCGTTTTTAATTTTGCAATGTCGGCAACGCTGATTGTTTTTCCGCCGTCGCGCTGGTCTACCGTCTGGTATGACCGCGGGCTGACAATCAGCAGTTCCGCTTTGACGGATTTCGGGTTTTGTTTATACATTTCGTATTCTTTGGCTGTCAAAGGCATCGCAATATAATAAGTCAGCTTCGTTCCCGGTTGTTCGGGCAGGGGCCCGTTGCGTTTTTCCATCGCCGTATGTACATTGGCATGAATATCGCGCCCCGTCGCATTCGGCAGCGGCATCATACAGCGCCAGTCATGGATAGAGGTTAATTTCTGATCGCCGAACTGTACGGCGCCGTCTTTGAAAGAACCGCTGATGGCGCGGGGAAACAGGTGATGGTAATTATATCCGCCGGGGGTTCTGCCTTTGCCGATGATCGCTATGGATCTGTCGTCCAATCCCGCCTGGCGCAAACGCGATATACCTTCTTCGTTCGGCGTTCCGTCGGGATTATGAACGGTATCTTTTAACAGCTGTTCGCGCTGTTGTTTATATTCTTCGTAAACGGCTCTGTTTTCCTGAACGGACAAACGAACGCCTTTGACGGGAACCCATTTGAAAACGACTTCCAGATTTTGGGCGCCGCTGTTTTGAAAAGATTTATTGCCTTTGCTTTTGCGCTTTGCGTGAATGTATTCCATTACTGTCCCCCATACGTTCTAATGAAAACAGTATGAAGCAAAAAGAAATTTTGTCTAGAAAAAAATCTTTATAGAAAAAGATATTTTTTAGTAAATGGACAAAAAAAGACCGGCGGAACAGCCGGTCTTCGCATTCATTCTTTCAGATAACGGTTGACTTCTTCGGTGACTTTTTTGGCGTCCCCCAGAAGCATCATCGTATTCGGAGCGTAAAAGACCGGATTGTCTATGCCGGCGTAACCGAAGCCTTTTAAAGAACGTTTGACGACGATAATGTGCCGCGCCTTTTCCACGTCCAAAACGGGCATGCCGAAAATCGGGCTGGACGAATCCGTTTTGGCCAGAGGATTCGTCACGTCGTTGGCTCCGATAATATAAACGACGTCCGTGTCGGCAAAGGCGGAGTTGATATCTTCCAGTTCAAAAACGTCTTCGTAAGGGATTTTCGCTTCGGCCAGCAGAACGTTCATATGACCCGGCATACGTCCGGCGACAGGGTGAATGGCATATTTGACTTCAACGCCGTCTTTTTTCAGCAGAGCGGCCATTTCTTCCAAAGCAAACTGCGACTGCGCGACGGCCATGCCGTACCCCGGCACGATAATGACTTTTTGCGCGTTTTTCAAAAGGACGGCCGCGTCTTCCGCCGAACCGAGGTTAGCCGTTTTTTCATCGGAAAAGCTTTCCGCGCTCGCTCCGTTTTGGCCGCCTGCGCCGAACAGGACGTTAAAGATTGAACGGTTCATCGCTTTGCACATAATATAAGACAGAATTGCCCCTGATGACCCGACTAAAGCTCCCGTAATGACCAACAGACTGTTCCTTAACGTAAAGCCGATGCCTGCCGCCGCCCAGCCGGAATAGGAATTCAACATGGAAATAACAACCGGCATGTCCGCGCCGCCGACAGGCAGAATCAGCATAAATCCTAAAATAAAAGACAACAGCGTCAGAATAAAGAACGACAGGCCGGATTCGGTTTTTGTAAAATGAACTAACAGAATAACGAGAATGACGGCCAGCAGAGCGTTTAACAGCGTCTGCCCCGTATAGCGCACCGGCCGGCCCGATAAGATTCCCTGTAATTTTGCAAAAGCAATGACGGATCCGGAAAATGTCACCGCGCCGATCGCGACGCCCAAAGACATTTCGATCAGGCTGGCAACGGCAATATGTCCCGGCGTGCCGATCCCGTAAGCCGCCGGCGATAAAAAGGACGCCCATGCGACGAAAACGGCAGCCAGCCCGACCAGGCTGTGAAAAGCCGCGACCAGCTGGGGCAGGGCGGTCATGGCAATGCGTTTTGCGATTATCAGCCCGATGACAGCGCCGGCGGCTATGGCCGTGACAATCAGCCCGTAAGATGAAACTGCCGGCAGGGATACGGTCGCCGCGACGGCGATAATCATGCCGCAGACACCCAGTAAATTTCCTTTTATCGCCGTTTTCGGCGAAGACAGGCCGCGCAGGGAAAGAATAAAGCAGACGGCCGAAATCAGATAAAGAAGCGCGCTGTTTGTTGCTGTCATGGTTTTATCCTTTCTTCTTTTTAAACAAAGAAAGCATTCTTTCGGTCACGGCGAAACCGCCGAATATATTGACTGAAGCCAGCAAAACCGCCAGAAAGCCCAAGAATTTCGCAACGGAAAAACCGTCCGGCCCGGCGGCGATCAACGCGCCGACGATAATGACCGAAGAAATCGCGTTTGTAACGGACATCAACGGCGAATGAAGGGCCGGCGTGACTTTCCAGACAATATAATAACCGACAAAGCAGGCTAAAATAAAAACGGTCAGCAGAAAAACAAAATCATTTCCGTCAGCCGGCGCGGCAGACAGCACCTGTTCGGTTAAATCGCGCAGGTGTATGCGGGCGTTTTCCAGCTGTTGCGTCGCCTGCGCGACGCTTTGTGAAACGGAAGACAGCTCATCTGAAAGTTGTTCTGATAAAATAACGGCTTTGTCAGACATCGGCATTCTCCTTTAATAAAACTTCCCCGTTTTTGGCAACGCAGGACGCGCGGTAAATTTCATCGTCAAAGTCGATTTTCAGTTTAAGAGTTTCTTTATCAATCATCGGTATAATAAAATTATACAGGTTTTTGGCAAACAAAGGACTGGCGGAAGCGCTGAGCCGGGCGGCGGCGTTTGATTGCCCTAAAATCGTTACGCCGTAAATGTTTTCCGTTTTTCCGTAAAGTGTTCCGTAACAGTTTCCGCCTTGTTCGGCGGCCAAGTCGAAAACGACGCTTCCTTCTTTCATGGATTTCAGCATATCCTGTGTAATCAGGACGGGCGCTTTTTTCCCGGGGATCAAGGCTGTCGTGATGACAATATCCGTTTTCGGCAGAATAGCCGCCAGGGCTTTTTCCTGATTTAGCCGCGACTGCTCGTCCAGTTCTTTGGCGTAACCTCCGGTTGTTTCTTCCTGTTCGATCCGTTCCGTTTCCAGAAATTTTGCGCCCAGAGATTCGACTTGTTCTTTTACGGCGGGGCGGACGTCAAAAGCCGTTACGACGGCGCCCAGACGCTTGGCCGTCGCAATGGCTTGCAATCCTGCGACGCCGGCACCCAAAACCAAAACCTGCGCGGGCGAAATCATGCCCGCCGCCGTCATCATCATCGGCACGGCGCGTTTATAAACATCTACGGCGTCTATAACCGCTTTGTATCCGGCCAGATTGCTCTGAGACGACAAAACGTCCATATTCTGCGCGCGTGAAATGCGGGGAAGCAATTCCATGGCAAAACAGGTTAAGCCCGCCTTTGCAACGGCATTTAAAGTTTCTGTATCCGTCCGCGCGTTCATCAGGCAGACCAGACAAGCGCCTTTGGGCAGGGATTTTATTTCCTGATCCGACGGCGGCTGTATTTTCATGATAATATCCGCTTTTTTTACCGCCGCGTCGAAATCGGCGGCAAGTTCGGCTCCGGCCGTCAAAAATTGGTCATCGGAAATGTCAGACGCCGCCCCGGCGCCGGTCTGAATGACAACGGATATTCCTTCCCGTGTCAGTTTTTTTACCGTTTCGGGCGACGCGGCAACGCGAAATTCGCCGTCTGCGGATTCTTTGGGAATAGCAATTTTCATAGAAGGCCGTCTCCTTATAACCAGATAGCGAGGCGGTACTTCTGTACCTTAATTTATGCCGGAGATTCTGCCACGGCGATATTATTCTGTCTTTCTTTGCTGGAACGCAGCGCGTTAAACGCCCGCAGCAAAACCGAATCGATCGTTTCGTCCGTTTCCGCGCGCGTAGCGATGCTGATGCTGGTCGTTACGGCGATTTTGACCTTATCAACCATTAAATCGGACCGCATCACTTCGTCACGGATACGTTCGGCGACGATTTTAGCCCCTTCCAGCGGCGTTTCCGGCAGCAAAATCGCAAATTCGATATCTGCCAGTCTGCCCAGATAATCCGAATCCCTGATGGAATTCTGACAAGCCGTAACGGCAACCCGGATCGCTTCGTCGCCAAAAGCGGATCCGTGTTCACTGTTCAAAGCTTCAAACCGGTCGATCGTCATTAAAAGCACGGATAAATTCCGTTTATAGCGGCGGGCACGTTTCATTTCCTTCGCGCCGTCGTCCAAAAACTGCCGTCTGTTCAGCACGCCCGTCACCGGATCGATCACCGTCATTTGGCGCAGTTCGTCTTCCATTTGTTTGCGCGGCGTGATGTCAAAACCGACAGATCGTATTTCAGCCGGCGTTCCGTCCGGGCCGTACACAATCCGGTTTGTCCATGAAATCCAAATTCTTCTGCCGTCTTTGCAGATGTTTTCGTTTTCATTGTCCACATACAGGCGCGGATTGTTTTTAATGCGTTCCACCAGATTCGTTAACGTCTGGCCGTGAGAATCCTTCGTCGGGACGATTGTGCCGATAATATTTTTGCCGATCAGTTCGTTTTTATCGTCATAACCGTAAAGTTCGCAGGCGTAATCGTTAACGGAAATGATGTTACCGTCTTTGTCCAGGCAAAGAAATAAGCTTTTAGTATTGGGGGAAGAATAAGGATCGAACTGGCGGTGTTTTTCTTTTTTCATGTCTTCCAGTTCTTTTTGCGCGGAAATCAAAGCGTTTTGCAGTTCGACCACTTTGTTTTTCAAAGCGGCTTTTTTTGCGCGGCAACAGGCGAAACGCCACAGCAGATACAGCAAAAATGCAAATAATACGACGCATAAAATGACCGGCGCCGAGACCGGGCAATACGGCTGACCGGCAGTCCCCGCGGGCAAAGGCAGCGTTTCGGCTGCAAAAACGGCTGATGTCGTCATTCAACCCCCTTTCTTTTTTATCTTATTGAATTTTATCATTTTTTATTTTGTTTCTGCAATCAGTTTTTAAAAAATCAGAGCGTTTTTGCAAAATCCTTATCCGCGTACAGATAAAAAGAGGTATTTCATTCTTATGTTAAAAGTTATATAAAGCAAAATGCGAAAAAAGATTGTATACAAGCTGTGGATTAGGCTATCTTCAGCCGGGGTGGAGGAAAATTGATGAGTCAGGATAAAGTTTCAGCTTTGAACGCCGTTTCGGATACCTATCATTATGGATTCGAAACAAACATCGACGCCGAAACTGCGCCGAAAGGGCTGAATGAAGACATTATCCGTTTTATATCGGCTAAAAAAAACGAACCGGAATGGCTGCTGGATTTCCGCCTGAAAGCTTACCGCCGCTGGCTGACGATGAAAGAACCGACCTGGGCAAAGGTGTCTTATCCGCCGATTGATTACCAGGATATTTATTATTACGCGGCTCCTAAAACGTCGGAAGGTCCCAAAAGTCTGGACGAAGTCGATCCGGAATTGCTTAAAACGTATGACAAGCTGGGCGTGCCGCTGCGCGAACGCGAAATTCTGGCGGGCGTCGCCGTTGACGCCGTTTTTGACAGCGTGTCCGTCGCGACGACTTTCCGCGACAAACTGGCGCGGCAGGGGATTATTTTCTGTTCCATTTCCGAAGCCGTTCAAAACCACCCGGATCTGGTGCGGAAATATTTGGGCTCGGTCGTGCCTTATACGGATAACTTTTTCGCCTGTCTGAATTCGGCTGTTTTTACGGACGGCACGTTCGTTTATATTCCCAAAGGAATCCGCTGCCCGATGGAATTGTCTACATATTTCCGGATCAATGCCAAAAAATCAGGGCAGTTTGAACGCACGATGATTATTGCGGACGATAACTCTTATGTCAGCTATCTGGAAGGCTGCACCGCCCCGCAGCGTGATGAAAACCAGCTGCATGCTGCGATTGTCGAAATTATCGTTATGGATAATGCCGAAGTCAAATATTCCACCGTGCAAAACTGGTATCCCGGCGATAAGGACGGAAAAGGCGGCATTTATAACTTTGTGACCAAACGCGGATTGTGCAAAGGCGTTAACGCCAAGCTGTCCTGGACGCAGGTCGAAACGGGGTCGGCGGTGACATGGAAATATCCGTCATGCGTTTTAATGGGGGATAATTCGGTCGGTGAATTTTATTCGGTGGCGATTACCAACAATTACCAGCAGGCCGATACGGGGACGAAAATGATACATGTCGGCAAAAACACGTCTTCGACGATCGTATCGAAAGGCATATCCGCCGGAAAATCGCAGAATACTTATCGCGGGCTGGTCAAAATGGCGAAAAACGCCGACAATGCGCGCAATTTTTCACAGTGCGACAGTTTATTGATCGGTTCGCAGTGCGGGGCGCATACGCTGCCTTATATGCTCAGCAGCAATCCGACGGCTTGCGTTGAACACGAAGCGACAACCTCTAAAATCAGCGACGATCAGTTGTTTTACTGCCGCCAGAGGGGATTAAACGCCGAAGAAGCCGTTTCTTTGATCGTCAACGGATTTTGCAAGGACGTCATGCAAAAACTGCCGATGGAATTTGCCGTTGAAGCAACGCGGCTGGTCGCCGTAACGCTGGAAGGCAGCGTCGGTTAAACAAGGAGAAAAAACAATGTCAGCTTGGCTGGAAATAAAAGATCTGCATGTCAAAGTCGGCGACAAACCGATTTTAAACGGCTTGTCTTTATCCGTAAACGCCGGAGAAGTACACGTCATTATGGGGCCGAACGGTTCGGGTAAAAGCACTTTGTCAAACGTTTTATGCGGCAACCCTCATTATGAAGTCACCGGCGGGTTTGTTGATTTTAAAGGAAAAAACCTGCTGGATATGAAAGGGGAAGAACGCGCCGGCGCCGGTGTTTTTCTGGCTTTCCAGCACCCGGGCGAACTGCCGGGCGTCTCCCTGGCGACACTTATGAAATACGCGCTGAACGCTCGGCGCAAAGCCGCCGGAGAAAAAGAGCTGGACGCCGTCAGTTTTATGAAGCGCGTTAAAGTGCGGGCGCAGGCTTTGGGAATAACGGACGAAATGTTAAAGCGTCCCGTCAACGTCGGGTTTTCCGGCGGCGAAAAAAAACGGCTGGAAACGTTTCAGATGGCTGTGCTGGAACCTGATTTCTGCATTTTGGACGAAATGGATTCCGGGCTGGACGTTGACGCCGTCAAGGTCGCCGGCAGCGGCGTGAAAATTATGCGCGCGCCGGAACGGTCGTTTTTGGTGATTTCTCATAACATCAAGTTTTTAAAAGAACAGATTATGCCGGATAAAATCCATATTTTGGTTCACGGGCGCGTTGTAGCCGACGGCGGTATGGAGCTGCTGGACGAAATTGATCAAAATGGTTTTGCCGGTTTTCAAAAAGAGGCCGTGGCATAATGGCGGAAGTTCTTTTAAAACAGCGGCTGTTGACGATTGAACCCGGACGGACGGCGGTGTTCGTTGAAAAACAGCTGTCGGAAAAAACGGAAATTACCGTCGGCAAAGGGGCGCGTGTCCGTCATTACAGGCTGCATGAAGATTCAGATCATTTTTTGGACGTGCGTTTGGAAGAGGAGGCTTCTTACGAAGTCATTACGCTGCACCGGGGAAACGGAAATCTGGCTTTTTCTTTTGATCTGGCGGGAACAAACGCTTTTTGCCGCAGCGACGTCGTTTATGTTTTAACGGCGGATCAACGCTCGGTTATCCGGTCGGACGTACGCCATAACGCGGACAAAACCGTTTCGCGCCAGCTGGTCAAAGGGGCTGTCGGCGGACAGGGACAGGCCGTTTTCGAAGGCGGGATTTTTATTCCTTATAACCGCCGGGAAATCGACGGCGCCCAGCAGCACCGCGCGCTGCTGCTCAGTCCCGGCGCTTCGGTCAAAGCCGTGCCGCAGCTGGAAATTTATGCCGACGACGTTAAATGCGCCCACGGTTCGGCGATCGGAACGCTCAATCAGGAACAGCTGTTTTATTTAAAAACAAGAGGAATTGATGACGTTCAGGCGCGTAATTTGCTGACGACGGCTTTTTTAAACGAAGTCCTGGACGGAATTGAAGACGAAGAAATCCGCGAAGAATTTAAACGGCTGGCGGTTGAGGGATTAAACGAT
>JAJXEL010000029.1:16853-18305 GCA_021639925.1 Alphaproteobacteria bacterium
AACGATGAGCTTTGACGTTGAAAAAATCAGGGCGGATTTTCCCGCATTGTCTTTAACCGTACACGGAAAACCGCTGGTTTTTCTGGACAGCGCCGCGTCGGCGCAAAAGCCTTTATGTGTTTTGGAATCAATGCAAACGCAGTATTTAAACGAATATGCGAACGTCCACCGCGGCATGTACGAATTATCGGAAAAGGCTACGCTGAATTTTGAACGGGCCCGTCAAAAAGCGGGGCATTTCATCAACGCCGCCAGTGACAAAGAAATTATTTTTACCCGCGGCGCGACGGATTCGATTAATCTGGTCGCCTATACTTGGGGGGCTGCCAATTTAAAAGCCGGCGACGAGATTATTTTATCGCAGGCCGAACATCATTCTAATATTGTTCCCTGGCAGATTTTGCAGGAAAGGATCGGTTTTAAGATCAAGGTCGCTCCTGTTGACGACAAGGGCGATTTTATATTTGAAGAATACCTGAAACTGTTGAACGGCAGAACGAAATTAGTTTCCGTCACGCATGTTTCCAATGTTTTGGGGACGGTTTTCCCGGTTAAGGAAATTATACGGGCCGCGCACGGGGCGGGGGCCGTCGTTTTGATTGACGGCTGTCAGGCGGCGACGCATATGCCGGTGGACGTGCGGGATCTGGATTGTGATTTTTACGCTTTTTCCGGACACAAGCTTTACGGTCCGACGGGAATCGGCATTTTATACGGAAAGCTGTCTTTGTTAAAAGAAATGCCTCCGTTCGAAGGCGGCGGCGATATGATTAAAAGCGTTTCTTTTGAAAAAAGCGTCTGGGCCGAACCGCCCGCCCGGTTCGAAGCCGGAACGCCCGCGATTATGCAGGCAATCGGTCTGGGGCATGCGATTGATTATGTCAGCAAAATCGGTATGAACGAAATTGACGCGCATGAACGCGCTTTGTGCCGCAGGCTGCAGAAAGAAACCGGCGAAATTCCCGGCGTCAGAATTATCGGAAATTCCGAAAACAAGGCGGCTGTCGTCAGCTTTGTTACCGATTTCGCGCACCCGCAGGATATCGCAATGGTGCTGGATCAGGAAGGGATCGCCGTGCGGACCGGGCATCATTGCGCACAACCGCTGCACGAACGTTTCGGCGTTTCTGTTTCCGTCAGGGCGTCGCTGGGAGTTTATAACACTGAAAGCGATATTGAGAGTTTCATTCGGGCGCTCCATAAAGTTAAGCGGTTCTTCACTTAACTTTAATTGCAAAAGGAGTTGATATTATGATGAATGAAAAAAAAGGCTGCGGCTGCGGTTCAAAGTCCTCTGACAAAACAATGGATCATTCCGCGGATACAACGGACCGTGTCGGACCGACGCAAAGCGGCGAAAAAATCGGCATGTCTGAAAAGGACATGAACGAAATGAAAAACGAAACGAAAAACTATAAAGCCGCGGCGAAAAAATAATTTTTCTTTTCCCGG
>JAJXEL010000173.1:0-1033 GCA_021639925.1 Alphaproteobacteria bacterium
CTTCTTTTGCTTATATTTTTCATTTCGATTCCGACGCAGGCTTCTGCGGAAGCATATGTGTTTAACACTCTTATTTATTTAAAGGCTTTGCCAACTTTTCAGGCTGTTGTTATCTGTGTGTTTATTCTTGGCGGTTTCGGCCTGGTCGGTTTGTCTGTCGGCGCAATATTCGGGGCCGTTAAATGGAAATGGGCCGCTTATCTTGGTTTCGGGCTTTTTATTTCGGGCATGGCTTTATCTATTGTCGCTTATTGTGTGGGGGACGACTGGTCCGGAGCAATGGGACAAATGGCATTGCAGTTTGATGTTCATGACGCTATGGACCCCGCCGTTACGGTTACGCCGTCGGAATAATGCTTTTTTGTAAAATTATTGTTTGGAAAAAATGTCTATTCCCTTTGAAAAAATTCAAAGGGAATAGTTTTTATCAAGCGGCCGTAAAGTTCGACGCCGCGAAATGCCAGTTTGCCAGCTTGTCAATTAATGTCTGCGCATAATCCGGACGGCGGTTTTGATAATCCAGATAATAGGCGTGTTCCCAAACGTCAATCGTCAAAACCGGCGTTACATGATGGGCAACGGGCGTATCGGCATTGCCGGTTTTCATAATTTTAATTTCGCCTTTGTCTGCAACCACCCAGGCCCAGCCGCTGCCGAATTGGGAAACGGCCGCCGCTTTTAATTCTTCCTTGAATTTTTCTTCGCTGCCGAAAGCGCGCAGGACGGCTTCTTTGAATTTGCCGTCAGGCAGGGCGCCGCCGCCGTTCGGGGTCAGGCTGCTCCAGAAAAAGGTATGGTTCCAGGTCTGCGCCGCATTGTTAAATATACCGGCCTTATCGGCTTTTCCGGCCGTTTTTAAAATGATGGATTCCAGATTTTCACCGGCCAGATCCGTGTCTTTGATCAGGTTGTTTAAGTTGGTGACATAGGCCTGATGATGTTTTCCGTAATGAAATTCCAGTGTTCTGGCCGACATGTACGGTTCCAGCGCGTCCATGTCAAAAGGCAGTTTCGGTAACTCAAAAACCATAAT
>JAJXEL010000173.1:1043-3433 GCA_021639925.1 Alphaproteobacteria bacterium
TCAGAAAAAGACTCCCGCATGGCTCGATTTGAATTTGTTGTTTCAGACATTGTCCGCTTTTTAAAAAAGGAAGTAAAGTTATTATTACTTGAAATTTTGCTACATCTTGATTGTTAGGGATAACGATCAAGGGATTTATCATGTCAGGACAAAAGCAAACAGAAGATCGTCGGGCACCCCCTGAATCTAACAGGGGGTGTATGAAATACAGTCCGAGCCTTAAGAAGTTGAGAGATGTAGCGGATACGGAACCTGAGGAAGGATATTTTCGTTTTTTATGGCAAGGTTATGATTCAATTCAGGAATGCTTTAACGTTCGTCTGAACGATGAATTTTTAAAAACGCTTGACGATAAATTCAATCAGGCGAAACAGTTACAATGTCCAGTGACGATACCGTTTAAAATGGGGCGGACGGAATTTCAGGTATGCGATTATGCGTCAAAAGGTTTTCGTTACCTTATCCAGTGTGATGATTTTATGATTATGATCGCCAATCCTGAAAAGGAATGGTCGGTTTCGGTTCGTTATCTGTCGGGCGGTTTATGTGAATGGGGCGCGGCCGTTTTAAGGCAAAGCGTCCGTCGGATATTATCGTTTATTTCCGTTCCGAACTGTGAGGACTGGGAACGGTTAAGCCGTGTAGACGTTGCGACGGATTTTTATTCGAAACGATTTTCAGAATGTCTTCGTCCGTCGATTTTGGACGGATTGGTTGTCCCGTCGCGTTCCAGAGTGCGGCAAGATGAAATGCTGTCGTTTTATATTCAAGAGGGGCGTTTTGACACTTTAACGATCGGGACGAAAAACAGCCTTCAACTTCAGGTGTATGATAAAGCAAAAGAAATCCGGCAGTCTTCAGGCAAGACATATTTCTATAAACTTTGGGGCATGGATGCAAAAAAGGATGTTTATCGTTTCGAGATACGCTTTTTTTCGGAATTTTTGCGTAATCGTTCGATTTTAACATTTGAGGATTTTGAAACCTACCGCAATGAACTGATAAGCGAAGCGATGAATATCCGGCGTTTGACGGTTCCGAACTGGAATGACAAGAACCGGAGCCGGTGGGCGTATCACCCGTTATATACGTTTGTCCGGAGGTGCTTTTGTTGCGAAAACTTCGGCGTTTGCACGGGACGATATGTCACCGGCAGGAGATCGGATTTATCTGAAAAAGGGATTAAACGGATAGCGGGCGATGTCCTGTCTTTGTCGGTATTACGCAACCGTGGAATTTATGACGAACGTTCGGTAGCGGTTGTAATGCGTCTTGTATTGCGTTCGCTTGAACAGGACGAACGCCTGCCGGACAAAGTGGAGCGGTCGCGAGAGCGTTATAAATACGTTGACTGCGCGGCTTAAACGTCCGGTTAAGGCTCTGCCGGACAGGGAAGAATAAAGGGCTTTTGCAAAGGAAGAAAAAATGGAAACAGTAAGCAAAGTATTGGTTTTGGGTTTAGACAAACCGTTTGAGATTACGGACGATAAGACCGGAGAAGTCATACCGGGGCGCAAGCTTTATTATGCGGTTCCGCGCGGCGAGAATGAAAAGGGGTCGCAGGGACTGTCAGTAAACGATCAGTGTTTTATGCGTGAAAACATGCAGATTTTAAGGGACGTGACCGTTCCCGGTTATTACGAAGCCAAGATAGAATGGACGGTTCGCGGCATGAAGAGTTACGGCAAGTTTAAGGCGTTTCGTCTGTTGAAAGAATTTAAGGCGGAGTTTTAAACGATGGCGCGGATATTGACGTGTATCGAGGGCGTTGGAGACAGCGGGATATGTCCGGCAGGCATGATCCCCGAACTGGTAGAGGGGTACATATTCGCCGCCGATCCGACTGCTTTCGATCCGTCAATAGCGGCTCAGTATTTTGCGTTCAGTTTCGGTACGGTGTTGGGGCTTTTCATTATTGCCCGCGGCGCAGGGTTCGTTTTGGATATGTTTAGGAAGTAACAATGGCAACAGTTACATCATTATCAGACGAAGATATAAGACTATTGTATGATCTGAAAACCACCTGTTTTTTGGACGGATACAGTTGCCGTTTATCCAATGATAATTTTACAGTTACAGATCCTGAACAGTTATCCTATTGGTTGGGAGAAATTACATATTCGGAATTATCCCCTGAATCCGCAGCTTTATTTAAAACCAAAGTTTATTATTGTAATTGCTGTACGACAGGAACGTGTTCTTCATCAACAAGTTATTCCTGTAGTGCCTGTGACGAACCTTATTATGATTCAAACGATTATTTTACTTTATATAAAGACGGCAGCTCTTTTTATTCTTTTATTTCTTATTCAGATGTAAAAAAAGAATATGAAGCGCGAGGATTAAATGTTTCTACAGAAGAAACAGAAAATTCATTAACTAATATTATT